>JAOPUX010000083.1 GCA_025963285.1 Jatrophihabitans sp. | reverse complement strand
TCGAGTGCCTGTGCCACGACAGTGTTGGCCCCCTCGACCGTGCGAATGTCGGCGGAGAGGAACGTCGAATCCTTCGGGGTGTCCTCGGTCTGGGAGCGGGAGACGGTGACGACGGCGGCGCCCCCGTCGATCAGTCGCTGGGCGATGGCGGCACCGATGCCGCGAGAGCCCCCGGTAACCAAGGCGCGGCGGCCAGCGAATTCGTCAGGGATCGAGCTAGTGGGTGTGTACATGTCAACGAGTCTGACACGAAATACTGTATGCCGCTAGTAATTACTGTATGCCGCTAGTAGTGACGCTACTCTCCGGCAGGGTCGGATGGAATCCGCCGTTACGGTGGTTCGCACGCGCTCGAATGAGTCAGCCTGCCCCGATCCCACGCGGCCGACTCGGACTGTGTGCCTAGTCAGCTTCCGTCATGGAGTAAGCCCCGACGGGGCCCACCTCCCGCTGCCCGAGGCCGATTGTGCAACTTTTGCCGTCGCCAGCACGGCGAAAGTTGCACGATCGCACGCGTTCGAGGGCGGGCTGCTCGAGCTGACGTGCTTGGAGGCGGAGAGGGCGGACGTGGGCAGGGGCGAAGGCGGCCGGACGCGTCAGGCCGTCGTCAGGCCGTCGTCGCTCAGCAGCGTGAGGTCGGGGCCGGGCTCGTCGCCATCGCGACGGGAGAGCACGAACCGCACCACACCGACGGCGGTGCCCACCACGAGCGCCAGGAAGATCCCGAAGGTGACGTAGATACCCAGGAACGACTCCCCCGAGGTCGCCACGGGTGGACGCGCCGACACCCCGTCACCGACGCCGGCGAGCACGATGTCGTCGCTGTCGGCCACCCCGCTGAAGGAGACGGCGGGGTTGCCGTCCATCACGAGCTTCGGCACGAGCGCGTAGCAGCCGAGCTTGGTGGTAGCTGCCGAGGTTGCGGTGACGACGCCGTCACCGGGCACCGACACCGGCAGCCCGGCACCGACGAGCGACGCCTTGGCCTGATCGAAGGATCGGCAGCCCAGCTGGCCGGCCGGCGCCTGGTACATCTGCAGGCTCACGTGCCCGGCCTGGCCGAAGAGGTTGACGACGCTCACCTGCGCCTTGACCTTGCCCGGGCTGACCGTCGAGGTCACCGCGGCGAGCGAGGACACGGTCGGCTTGAGCACGTAGATCACCTGCGAGGGCAGCGAGTCGGTCAGCTGGATCTGCGCGTTCGTCGTGCTGGAGAGGGGCAGCGCGAGGGTCGCCGTCACCTGGTAGCAGCCGGGCTTGGTCAGCGATGCGAGCGTGACGGCAAGGGCGCCGTCACCCTTGGTCGCCCCCGCACTGACGGTCCGCTGGGGGGCCTTCGACCAGTCCGAGCCGCTGCAGTCGCCCGTACCCGGCGAGAGCGGGCCGCGGAGGTGGGCGATGACCTTGCCGGCGCGGCCGTAGGAGTGCGTCACCGTCACGGTGGCCGGGATCGGTCCGGCGCCGAAGACCGAGTGTGCCGGGGCGAGGGTGGCCTTGGTGTCGAGCACGGTGAGGATCGCGCTGTGACCGTGGGCGCTCACCTGCGGAGTGGAGTTCGTGGTGTTCAGCACCGAGGTGAGCAGGTAGCAGCCGGCGCGCGTCGGCGTCCACGCCCCGGTGGTCAGCCGCGAGTCCCCGGTGATGTCGATGGTCGAACTGGCCGCCACCGGCACGCCGGCACCGAAGCTCTTGGCGGTGAACTTCGAGCAGAACGTCGACGTGTCGAGGGCCAGCGGCCCCTGCACCACGAACTTTGCCTCGCCGGAGAGACCGAACATGCCGGTGACGTCTCCGGCGAAGCTGACGCTCGTACCGAGGCTGAAACCGGCGGCCGGGATCCGAGCCACGAGCACCGGCGAGGCGGTGTTGTCGATCGGCTGGGTGAGCGTGCCACTGAACGTCGACGGTGGGTCGGCATAGATCGCCGGTGCATAGTTGCCGCTGGCCGGGTCGACCGTGACGGCCTCCAGCCCCACCGACACCGAAGTGTTCGCGGTGAAGGTCACGCTCGATGACGTCGCGTCGCGCACCGTGAAGGGCTCGTGCGCCACTCCGGTGGAGTCGGTGACCACGCTCGCCGTAGTCTCACCCGAGCCGAGCAGCGGCACGGTGGCTGAGACGTCGACGTGCGCGTTCGGCACCGGCTGCCCGGCGGTGCTGGTGACCTTGACGGTGAGCGAGTCGGCCGTGCCGAGCTTGGCCGGGGTGGCGGCTGCGGTGAGCGTCACCGTGTAGGGCCCGGCCACCTGCGCGGCCTTGGCGACCAGCGCCTCGGCATCGCTGTCGGCCACGCAGTTCGGGACGTTGGCGGCGTCCGAGCGCTGCAGGACAGCACGCGCCACCAGAGCGCCCTGCGTCGCGCCGTAGCCGCTGATCAGGGCCGCGAGCGTGCTCACGTCTGCCTGCGCTGAGAGGCCGTACTGGCCCGGCGTCACCGGCGCCACCGCGCGGCCGGGCGTACCCCCCTCCGGCAGCGAGGCGGAGTCGACGACGCCGTTGGAGGTGACGCTGGCGAGGAGGAACTCCGGTGGCGTGTCCCCGAAGTCCCAGGCGGCCAGCGGGGAGGTCACCGACCCGACGGTGCAGACGGTGCCGTCGAGGTACGCGGCCTGGGTGGCGCCCCAGGTGCCGGGCGAGGCGGCTGCGACCGATACCGCCCCGAGGGTGGCCGGGACGATCAGGGCCGCGAAGACGACCAGCCCCGCCACCACGCGGGACAGGCTTCGGCTCACGGTGCCATTCGACCACTTCGAGCAAGCCCACCGCTGCCCGAAGCTGAACATCGGGCAAACTCTGCGCCCCTCACGGCAGCTCGATCGTCTGGGCCCTGCGCAGCTCGCGCAGGGCCGCCTCCAGGATCGGCATGGACGCGAGCTTCAACGCGGCGAGGCGGTCGGCAATGAGCAGCAGGCCATGGGCGGCGAGGACAGCGGCCTCCGGCGGGGTCTCCTCCGCCTCGCTCACCCCTAGCGCACCGGTGAGGGCGCGGATCAAAGCATCGGAGTCGAGCGGTACGTACCAGCCGGCGGTTGCCCGGATGCAGCTACGCAGGATCTCCTCGGCGTCCTCGGACTCGAGGCCATCCGGATGCGATCGCTCCAGCAGGTCACGGGTCATCTCGCCAAGCAGGATCCAGAGCTGCTCACGGTCGACTCGCCGCAGCGCGGTGGTGGCCTCGGCGAAGGCGGCGGCATCGGCGGCGCGTGCGGCGGCGACCGCCGCGTCCACACCCTGCGCCATCGTCCGTGCCGGTTCGGGCCAGATCGCGTAGCCGTCATCGCTCATCGACCGACCCTAACGAAAGGTCCCGAACATGGGTCTGCCCGCACCCGCCCCGGCCTGGGCGCCGGTGAGCCCGAGCCCAGGCAACGACAGAGCAAGCAGGAGTGTCCGGCGCCGGCTCACCTGCCGTAGCTGGCGGGAAGGTGCAGCGCCGCGAGCGCCTGCCGGTCGACGCTGCCGAGCAGCTGCGGCTGCTTCACGCCATCAGCGGTGACCCGCATGCCCTCGCAGCCCGCCACCTCTACGACCACCGTGACCGTGCGGGCGCCTGCGTGGAAGGCGAGACGATCGGTGTAGCCGAGATCAATTGGGCAGAACCGTGTCTTGGCCGCCTCGCCGGCGATCTTGGCGGCATCGACGGCGGAGGCGAGCGCCTGGGCGGGCTGGCCGACCAGCGTGCGGCGGACCGAGGGCAGCTTGGGCATGCCATTGCCGCCGGAGTTGGCTCGGTCGATCAGGACGTCGACCGAGCTGACGGTGCCGATGATCTCCGCGGCGGGCTTGGTGGAGTACCAGACCTGTTGGACATCGCCACGGACTGCCACGCCACCGTCGAGCGGGACGATCTGGAACGCGTAATAGAGCTCGCTGGACGGATCGGCGAAGCTAACGGATTCTTCGCTTGCGCTGCCCGGTCCGCTCTGCTTGGTGTAGCCATCGAGCCGCATGTGCGCCGGCGGGTGCGCCTTGAAGTAGGCGACGGCCGCATCGGCACTGCCGGGAGCCACCCAGAACGCGGCCTTGTCGATCTCGTTCCCCAGCCCCTCACCCGACGATGCGTACCGCAGACTGGCCACCGGCGCGGTGCCGCGGGGATCGGCGTTCGGCAACGTGGGGATCACAGCGAGCGCGGCCTTGGCCTTGGCCAGCGCCGGAGCGTACTTCGGATCGGAGGTGCTGCCGGGGACGAAGTTCGGCTGGGTCTGACTCGGCGGAGTCACGGACTGCCGAGGAGCAGTCGGACGCGGCGCACCCTCCACCCCATGCTGCGAACGCTGGTGGTGCGCGGCAGCGACTCCGACCGCGACGCCCGCTACCAGCACGACCGCTGCCACCGCGAAGGCGATCTGCAGCCGGGGACCGCCCACCCGGCGACTGGGCGGGATCAACGCCGCCAAGGAGAGCTCGACTGCGGAGTCCGGCACAGCCTCCAGGGTGAGCGCCGAGGCGTGGACAGCCTGCAGCACACGATCGAACTCGGCCTCGCTGAAGGAGGGCGAAGCGGCCATCGAGTCGAGACCGGCGGTGTCGGAATCTGTGACGACGGGCTGCTCAGCTGCCGGATCAGCGGCGCGCAACCGCCGCAACGCAGTCTCGATCGAGGCCTTCATGCGATCACGTCCTTCGGTTGGCGGGTGAGTGGACCTGGCGTGACGGACCCGACCTCGGTATCGGCGGCATCGGCCTCTGCCAGCGCAGCGGCGAGATGACGACGGGCACGATGAAGCCGGACCCGGAGCGTGGCATGGGAGCAGCCCGCCACCTGGGCTGCCTCCGTTGCGGTGAGCTGCTCCCACTCGGTGAGCCGCAGCACCTCCTGCTCGTGCGCTGGAAGCGTGGCCAGGGCCGCGCGCACCAGACTCTGCGCAGCGAGCGCCTCAGCGGGATCGCGACCGGCAACCACCGGCTCGGCGGCGGCGCGGCTCAGCAGTCGCTCGCGCCGAAGCTGGCCACGGTGCTCATTGGCGATCACCTTGGCCGCCACCCCGAAGAGCCACAACCGGGGCGCCTCGACCGGCACCTGACCCCAGCGCCGCCAGGCCACGAGGAAGACCTCGGCCACTACATCGGGCGCGGAGTTCGGGCCGACGCGGCGCACGGCGAAGCGATGCAGGTCGTCGTAGTTCGCGCGGAAGACCGCCTCGAACGCCTCGCTGTTTCCCTCCACACTCACCACCTGTCCGGCATCTACGCCGGTGTTACCGCCCGCGAGCGGAATCGGCGTAGCGTCGACATCACCGCGGACTCATCCTCGCCGGCCGCTGCCGACGTCGTTCGCCGGCGATACGCATCCGACTCTATTGACGAGTCCGAGGTTGCTGCCATGACCGACGTCCAACCCGTCGAGACCACCACCGAGACCCCCGCCGAGACGCCCGGCACGTGCAGCTGCTGCGAGCACGCCGAGTCGGCCCACGACGAGAAGGCCCTGCGCTACTGCCAGGCCACCCAGCTGCGGGCACTCACGCGCGGCTGCATCTGCGGCTGAACCGGCGGCAGGGACCGTCCAGGACCAGGGGTCAGGCCTACCGGGGATCGAAGCACCGGACTCTCAGAGCGCCGGACTCTCAGAGCGCCGGACGACGCCGCCGGGCCAACTCGTCACCCGACTGCGTGGCCAGGCTCCGGACCGGGTCACGGGGGCCATCCGCACTGAGCGCTGCCACGAGCGCCCCGGCGTCGGCGAAGTGCTGCACCTGGCCGGTGTCCAGATCCTCGACGAAACCGCTCAGACCACCTGCACCGTCGACGGTGCTCACGACGTAGCTTCCCATCCGGCGACAGTTCCACGGCCGCCGTCGCTCGGATAGCGAAGGAGTTCGGCCTACCTGGCCCGTTCTCGGCGCCTCCCGACAGCGAGATCACGACGAAGACGATGAAGCCGACCGCCTCAGCTCATGATCATCTCGTCCTGGGACCAGACGGCGCGCATGCTCGTGACGGCGCCCGCCTCGTCGAAGATCATGATGTCGACGGGGCTGATCTCGACGGTCAGCGCATCGAAGGCAGTGACGATCTTGAACTGGAAGACCGCGGTGTCGCCGCCGGCCTTGAAGGAGATCAGCTCGGTGGAGCGCTTGATCGGCTCGATCACCTTGTAGAAGGCGAGGATCGCCTCCTTGCCGACGAGGGGTTCGGCGCCGACCGGGTCCTCCAGCGTGGCGCCGTCGGCGTAGAGCGCGGTGATCTCCTCCGCGGTGCCGGTGGCGACGAGGGCCAGGTACTTATCGACGGTGGCGCGCATCTCGGGGACGGACGGCACGGGCTGCTCCTCAGTTAGAACGTGTTCTAGCTGAGGATTGTGGTGGCTGCGCGCCGATTACACCACCGTGGGGCCGAACGTGTGTCGGTGTGCTGTGCCAGAGTGGGTGCCGTGGCTGCGCCGGTGGTTCTCGCGATCGACGGGAACTCCCTCGTGCACCGCAGCTATCACGCGCAGGCCCACACCGCGGCCGTCACCGAGGGCGGCCGGCCCAACTGGGCGGTCCGCGGGCTGCTCACCCAGCTCGTCGCAGCGGTCGACCGGATCGGCCCGTCACTCGTGGTAGTCGGCTTCGACGATCCGAGCGCCTCTACCCGGCGCGACACCTGGCCCACCTACAAGGCCAACCGCTCCGAGAAGCTCGAGACGCTGGTCGAGCAGCTGGCCGGCGCGGTCACCGTGCTGCGCGAGCTCGGAGTCGCCGTCGTCGTCCCGCCAGGCCTGGAGGCCGACGACGTGCTCGCCTCCACCGCCGCGCTGGCGCGGTCCGCCGGTGGCAGCACAGTGATCGTCACCTCCGACCGCGACTCGTTTTCCCTCATCGACGACACCACCTCCGTGCTGCGGATCATCAACGGCGGTGTCGAGGCCTCCCCGCTGCTCACCCCTGAGCGGCTGATGCTGCTGCTCGGCGTGCGGCCCGAGCAGTACCGGGACTTCGCCGCGCTCCGTGGTGACCCGTCGGACAACCTCCCCGGCGTACGCGGGATCGGGCCACGCAGCGGTGCGCAGCTGCTGGCCGAGTTCGGCTCGGCCCAGGCCGCCTTCGACGACCTCGACGGTGTGCGCACCCGGGTCGGTGCTGGCGTGGCCAAGCGTCTCGCCGAGCCGGGCGCCCGTGAGGCGTGGGCGCTGAACTGCCAGATCATGACGATGCGCTGCGACCTCGAACTGGGCCTCGACCTCACCGCTGACTGCACGGGCACCCTGCCGCTCGACGCCGAGGCGGTGTCGTCGACGTTCCACTCGCTCAACCTCACGTGGTCACTCAGTGACGCCCTGCGCACGCTCGCGCACGTGGAGCCGGCCACGCCCCGTCCGCCCCGGACGATCGCCACGCCGTGGGCCTCAGGCAGCTGGAGCGATCCGAGCCGCACCTTCGCCGAGGGCAGCCGGCCCGGGCATCGGGCCGCACGGACGCGACCGAAGGCGCCGCCCAGCCGCCCCAAGGTCCAGCAGCTCTCCCTCTTCGACTGAGCGCCGTCGCTCTCCAGCTCCACCCTCTCTATCCGGCGCCTCCGGCCTAGGGGGTTGGTCCAAGATTGTCCGACGCGATGTATGACGGCGGGCCGAGCTGAGCCGAGCAGCGCCGCGTCATACACCTCGTCGGACAATCCTCGACAACCCTAGGTCCCTGAACCGACCCGCGTTCCCTGGCTTGACGCCCTCACTCCACGTGGTGGATAGCCCGGGTCTGGCGGCGCTGCTCGTAGGCCCACAGCAGGCCGAGGGCGAAGGCCGCCTCAGCCGAGGTCGACGGATCGAGCGCCACCGACTGCACGAACTCCAGTGCCACCGAGGTGTCCTGCACCTGGCCCAGCCTGTCCTGCAACTGCTTGGCCCGCCGAATGCGCGTCTTCGCCGCCGCACCCAGCACCGGCCGGCTCACCTCGGCGGCGTACCGCGCGCGCTTGCCCGCCTTGCGTGCGCGGTGCAGAGCCTCGTCACGAACGTCGGCCCGGGCGGCCTTGCGCAGCCGCCGTGTCACCTTCCGGTCGGCCGCGTCCACGTACTGCACGACCTCCTTCGCCGCCCGGTCCGGCCGGACGAACGGTGGTGACTGCCACGCGTCCAGGGTCACGAGCAGTGCGTCGTAACGCGGGCTGGCCAGGGCGGCCGAGAGCGAGGCAGAGGCCTGCTCGACGTCACGGTCCAGCCGAACCGTGATCGCCTCACGTGCGGCGGCGAGAGGCACCGCGGTGGACAGCGAATCCAGCGCCTCGGTGAGCTGACGTCCCAACACGTGCAGATCCCGCACCCCACCGAGTGCCTCGGCGTACCAGGTCAGCTCAGCGTCCAGCGCAGTCGCCCCCGCGGCGGGGAACTCGGTCGCGAAGACCCGCAGCACGCTTCGGTAGCGCCGGATCGCCACCCGGGTGCGGTGGATCGCCTCCTCGCCGTGGCGCAACGCGACATCGCCGCGGACTATCACCAGCCGCTGCGTCTGCAGGTAGCTGGCGATCAGGGCGTGCAATGAGCGCAGCTCGTCGTCGCGGGGCATCCGACCAGTGAACCGCTTTCCGGCAGCCACGTCACGAACATCCAGGCAGGGACGAGGTGTCACGATGAACGGGTGCCCACCGCGCCGGCCTTGATCGCCTGGACGACTCCGTGCCCCGCGACGAGCCTCGACGGACTACTCGACGACGACGACCGCAGCCACCTCGCCACCCTGCGGGAGCAGGCAGCCCGTGACCGCTCCGCCACTGGGCGCGCCCTGCTGCGCCTGCTCCTCGCACGGCACCTCGGGGCCCCGCCGGCCGACGTGCTGATCACGCGGGCCTGCCCCGACTGCCCGCGTCCACATGGCCAGCCCCGCACAGCCGGGCTGCATCTCAGTTCGGCGTCCACCGGCGGACGCGTGCTGGTCGGTCTCAGCGCGAGCCCGGTGGGCGTCGACGTCGAGCGCCGGGACGCCGCCGACTTCCCCGGCTTCGACGGCATCGCCCTCACCGACGCCGAGCAGCGCAGCGCTGCCGGCCGGGCCGAACTATGGGCGGGCAAGGAGGCGCTGCTCAAACGGGACGGCGTCGGTCTGCGCCGTGACCCGCGCAGCGTGGAGACAGCCGGGGCCGAGCTGCAGGCACTCGACCTCGGTCCCGACTACGTCGCCGTCGTGGCCACCGACCGGCCGGTCCACGTCATCGACGCGACCGGGCTCGTGCGAGCGTGGGCAGCTTCGAGTCGAAGAGCCAGGGCCTGACGGCGGCCGGCGCCGCCGGATCCACCGACGACACCAGGTCGAGGAAGCCCGCCGTGCTCACTACCCCGTGCCGGTAGGACGACGTCCACTCCCGCAGCAGGTCAAAGAACGGCTCGTCACCGAGGGCCCGGCGCAGCACGTGCAGGGTCAGCGCACCGCGCTTGTAGACCCGGTCGTCGAACATCCGCGACGGCCCGGGGTCGGCGATCACCAGGTCCTGCGGCGAGCCGGCCAGCCGTTTCCAGTACCGGGCCGCCATCGCGTCGGCCGAGTCGCCGCCGGACTCCTCCGACCAGAGCCACTCGGCGTAGCAGGCGAAGCCCTCGTTGAGCCAGATGTCCTGCCACGACGCGACCGTGAGGCTGTTGCCGAACCACTGGTGGGCCAGCTCGTGGGCCACCAGCCGCTCGTAGCCGCGCCGGCCGTCCAGATGATTGGCACCGAAGACGGAGATCCCCTGCGCCTCCAGCGGGATCTCCAGCTCGTCGTCGGTGACGATCACGGTGTAGCCCGCGTAGGGGTACGGCCCGAAGAGCCGGCCGAAGGTCTCCATGATGGCGGGCTGGCGGGCGAAGTCGTAGGTGAAGCGAGTGCGCAGCCGGGACGGCAGCACGGCCAGCTGCCGCGGCTCGTCGGCGAGGTGCTGCTGTTCGTAGTGCCCGATCTGGACGGTGGCCAGGTACGTCGCCATCGGCTCGTCCTGCTCGTAGACCCAGGTGGTGACACTGCCCCCGGCGCGCTTGGAGACCAGCGTGCCGTTGCAGAGCACGTGGTAGGGCGAGTCGACGGCGAGCGAGGTGCGAAACGTCGCCTTGTTGCTGGGATGGTCGTTGCAGGGGAACCAGCTCGGTGCACCGTTGGGCTGCGAGGCCACCAGGGCACCGTCGGTCAGCTCCTCCCAGCCCACCTCGCCCCAGGTGCCCCGCACCGGGCCGGGGTTGCCCGAGTAGCGCACCGCCACCACCACTTCCGCCCCCGCGTCGACGGGACGGGCGGGCGTGATCTGCAGCTTGCCGCCGCGCAGGCCGAACTTCGCCGCCGCCTTGCCGCCGACGAGCACCTTCGACACGTCGAAGCCTGCGGCCAGGTCGAGGGTGAAGCGCCGCAGCGGCTGGGTGGTGACGATCGAGATCCGGGCCCAGCCGTCCAGGCGGTTCGCGCCGGGGCGGTAGGTGAGCTCCAGGTCGTAATGGGTCGCGCGGTAGCCGCCGTTGCCACTGGTGGGCAGGTAGCGGTCTCCGATGCTCGCCGCGCCCACGTCCGCTGGCCTACCCGAACTCACCCGGCTCCTCTCCGACTCCTGCCGCGACATCCACGACATCCACGACATCCGCGCTATCCGCGCTATCCGCGCTATCCGCGACCAACGTGGTCCGCCACAGCGCGATCGGGTTGCCGATCCACCGCGTGCCCGCCGGTACCGATTCTCCTCGCATCAACAAGGATGCCGGGCCTACGGTGGCGTCCGGGCCGATCGAGGCGGCCGGAAGGATCACACCGTGCGGGCCGAGGGTGGCGCCGCTCTGGAGGTCGACGCGGTCCAGCTGCATGATCCGGTCGTGGAACAGGTGGGTCTGCAGGACGCAGCCGCGGTTCACCGTCGCCGCGTCGCCCAGCCGCACGAGGTCGGCCTCCGGGAGCCAGTACGACTCGCACCAGACACCGCGGCCGATCGACGCGCCGAGGCTGCGCAGCCACAGGTTGAGCACCGCAGTGCCGGTGGCGGCGCGGGCGAACCACGGCGCCGCGACCATCTCGACGAAGGTGTCCATCACCTCGTTGCGCCAGACGAACGAGCTCCACAGCGCGTGATCGCCCACCTTCACCCGCCCGACGAGCAGCCACTTCGCTGCGCTGGTGATCACTCCCGCCACGAGACCCGCGACGAGCAGCACCACCCCGCCGAGGAGAGCCGCGACCAGCAGGCCGCCCTGCCAGCGCAGCCACTGCAGCGCGAGCAGCACCCCGGCGCCCACCAGGAAGGTCGCCATCGTCGGCACGATCCGGCAGAGCTCGACCACCGCGCGCGCCACCTTCAGCCGGGGTGGCGGGGCGAAGGTGCGGGAGCGGTCGGCCACCCCCACCTGCCGGCGTAGCTTCACCGGCGGGCTGCCCAGCCAGGACGAGCCCTTCTTCGACTTCTCCGGGGCGGCGGAGAGCACGGCGACGAGCGCGTTCTTCGGCACGCTGCGACCGGCTGCGGCCATCCCGGAATTGCCGAGGAAGGCCCGCTTGCCGATCTTCACCGGCTCGATGTGCAGCCAGCCGCGGCGCAGCTCGTAGCCGGCCACCAGGGTGTCGTCGGCGAGGAAGGCACCCTCGTTCACCGTCATCATCCGCGGGATGGCGAGCACGGTGGACGCCTCCACCGACCGCCCGATCCGCGCCCCGAGCAGCCGCAGCCAGGCCGGGGTGAGCAGGCTGGAGTAGATCGGGAAGAGCAGCGCCCGAGCGGCATCCATCAGCCGCTCGGTGCCCCAGGCCTGCCAGCCGATCCGGCTCCGCACCGGGTGGTAGCCGGCCCGCAGCCGCACGCCGAGCAGCCGCACCAGCAGGGCCGTCAGCAGCGCGTAGCCGACGAGCCAGGTGACGGTGACGACCGGCACGGCCAGGAGGGTGGAGCCGACCGCAGAGCCGAAGGAGCCGTCCAGCCAGCTGCCCGCGATCAGCAGCCCGGGCAGCAGGGCCAGCACGGGCAGCAGCGCGAAGACGAGCGACGCACCGGCGTAGGCGGCCACCCACCACGTCGAGCGTTCGGCCCGGGCCGTCGGCCACTCCCCCGGTGCCGCCGGCACGACGGTGGCCGGCGCTCCGCTCCAGCTCTGCCCGGCCGGGATCACCCCGTCGATCCACGAACCCGGCTCGACGACGGCATCGCGCCCCACCTGCGCACCGGGCGCCAGCGTGCTGCGTGCCCCGATCGAAGCGCCGGCCCCGATATCGACGAGGCCGATGTGCACGACGTCCCCGTCGACCCAGTAGCCGTTGAGGTCGACCTCCGGCTCCACCGAGCAGCCCCGGCCGAGCCGGAGCATGCCGGTGATCGGCGGGATGGTGTGCAGGTCGACGTCACGGGCCACCGAGGCGCCCAGCAGCCGGGCGTAGTAGCTGATCCAGGGTGCCCCGGCCAGGCTCACAGCGCCGATCGCATCGGCGAGCCGCTCGGCCGACCAGAGCCGCAGGTGTACCGAGCCGCCGCGCGGATAGTCACCCGGCCGCACCCCACGCAGCAGCAGCCGCGCTCCGGCCGCAGCGATCAGCATCCGTCCGAAGGGGCTGACGAAGAGCACCAGCCCGACAGCCACCACCCACCATGAGGTGTGCGGTACCCACGGCTGGGGCGAGGACCAGCGGAGCAGGTTGCCGACGAGCAGCAGTCCGGTGAGCCAGCTCAGGCCGCGCAAGGTGTTCACGGCCAGCGTCACCGCGAGCTGCACCGCCTGTCCGCGCAGCGGCGTCGGCCGCACCGCGACGGTGGGCTCACCGGCGGCCTCGGGGGCGGAGGCATCCAGGTGATCGGCGAGGTCGCCCAGCCGCGGATTCTCGTAGAGCTCGGCCACAGTCACGGCGGGGAAACGCTCCCGCAGCAGCGACACCAGGCGCGCCGCGGCGAGGCTGCCACCGCCGTGGGCGAAGAAGTCGTCGTCGAGGCCGCCGACGCCGGTGCCGAGGATGCCCGTCCAGAGGTCGGCGATCCAGCCCGCGGTGCCGCCCAGCCCGTGATGACCGGAGTCGGCACCCACTCCTGCCAGCGGCCAGGGCAGCGCGTCCCGGTCTACCTTCCCCGAGGTGCGCACCGGCAGCGTCACCACCTCGGCGAGCGT
>JAOPUX010000081.1 GCA_025963285.1 Jatrophihabitans sp. | reverse complement strand
GCCGTCGCCGGTTGCGGCACCATCCGCGCCACCGTCGCCGCCGCCATCGGCGCCACCGTCGCCACCGCCATCGGCGCCGCCATCCGCGCCGCCGTCGCCTCCGTGGTCGGCACCGCCGTCGCCGCCGCCATCCGCGCCGCCGTCGCCGCCGCCGTCAGCGCCGCCATCGCCTGCACCGGGTTCGGTGATCAGCTCGTCGTCATTCATGCGTCGCTCCTCGAATCGGCCGGTGCGTCAGCGCTACCGGCGTTGGAAAGGCAAGCTACCCCGCCCTCTTCGCACCGTAACGCGCCACGCAACCAGGGCTGCGGGGATCTGCTCAGGTGCGCTCGGCGAGGTGCAGCGCGACGATGCCGCCGGTCAGGTTGCGGTATCGCACCCGGCTCCAGCCGGAGGCCACGATCGTGTGCGCGAGCTCCTCCTGGGCCGGCCACGCGCGGATGGATTCGGCCAGGTAGACGTAGGCGTCGGCATTCGAAGAGACCCGGCGCGCGATCCAGGGCAGCATCCGCATCAGGTAGTTGAGGTAGATGTAGCGGAACGGGGCGAAGGTCGGCCGGCTGAACTCGCAGACGACCAGGCGGCCGCCCGGCCGCACCACGCGCGCCATCTCGGCCAGCGCCACCGACGGATCGGCGATGTTGCGCAGCCCGAAGGAGATCGTGACGGCGTCGAAGACACCGTCGGCGAAGGGCAGGTGCATCCCGTCCCCGGCGACGAACGGGACCAGTTCGCGTCCGCGGGTCGCGTGCCCCGTGCGGACCATGCCGAGGGAGAAGTCGCAGCCCACAGCTACCGCGCCGGAGCGCAGCAGCTCGGCGGTGGAGACGCCGGTGCCCGCCGCGAGGTCGAGGACACGCTGGCCCGGCTGCAGCTCGAGGCACTGCCGGGTGCGGCGGCGCCAGCGCCGGTCCATGCCGCCGGAGAGCACCGTGTTGGTGATGTCGTAGCGACGGGCGACGCCGTCGAACATCGCAGCCACCTCACGTGGCCGCTTGTCCAGCGTTGCTCGACTCACCAGGGCTCCCCGCACTCGCTCACACTGCCGATTCCCCATTCTCGCACCGTCGTCCGGCCTGATCGGTCAGGTGACTACCGAATGACCAGAGAACTAACAGGAACTTGACACAAGGCTCTACGCTGCGTGATGTCCATCACCACGGAAACTGCCTCGGGGGCCCCTGTGCGCTACGCGCGTCTGCTGTTGCCATTCCTTCTTCTCGTCGGGTTGGCGGTGGCGCTGCCCGCCTCCGCGGGCGCCACGACCACGACCCACTACTACGTCGCGCTCGGTGACTCGCTCTCGCAGGGCTACCAGCCTGGCCTCGGCAACACCAAGGTCGGCTACGTCGACGACGTCTACACCGCGCTGCACAAGGTCGACCCGTCCCTGAAGCTCGAGAAGCTCGGCTGCAGCGGCGAGACCACGACCACCATGATCAAGGGTGGCATCTGCAAGTACACGCAGGGCTCCCAGCTCGCCGCCGCGAAGGCCTTCCTCACCGCACACAAGGCACAGGTCAGCTACGTCACGCTCGACATCGGCGCCAATGACGTCGACAGCTGCGTGCCCGGAGGCCAGGTCGACATCACGTGCGTGGGGAAGGGCCTGAAGGCGATCGGGACGAACATCGAGACGATCCTGAACACGGTGATCAAGGCCGACGGCGGCAAGCCGCGCATGGCTGCGATGCCGTACTACGACCCCTTCCTCGCCGCCTACCTGACGCCGGGCGGCCAGGAGCTGGCCACGCTCTCGGTGTCGCTGATCAACACTCTCAACAACGAGCTGCGCGCCTCCTTCCACGCCCACCACGTGCGTGTCGCCCCGGTGGCCACCGCCTTCCAGACCCACGACTTCAAGGACACGGTCACCCTGCCCGGCGTCGGCTCGGTTCCCCGCAACGTGGGCCTGATCTGCCAGTACACCTACATGTGCACGCAGCAGAACATCCACGCCAACCCGGCCGGCTACCAGTTCATCGCCGACCAGTTCATCCCCCAGCTGATTCCCGCCAAGGGCTGAGCCGCACAGCAACTCGGTAGGCAGCAACGGCGGTCCGGCGATGCCGGGCCGCCGTCGCTGTCTGGCGGCACCGCGATTTCAACGCGCGGATGCCCGACGGCCGTCCTAGGCTTCGCGGCGTTCACCGCGCCGTCGTCGTCGTGCCTGGAGGCCCATCGTGCGGATCCTGCGTTATCTCGTCCCGATCGTCGGACTGGTCGCATTGGCGGTGGCGGCGCCGGCCGTAGCCACGGCTCCGCCAGTGCACTACTACGTCGCCCTCGGCGACTCGCTCTCGGTCGGCTACCAACCGGCACACCCGGGCCAGGCGACGAACGCCGACACCGATCAGGGCTACACCGACGACCTCTTCGCCACCCTGCACGCGAAGGACCCAGGGCTGGTGCTGGTCAAGCTGGGCTGCAGCGGCGAGACCACCGGCACGATGATCAACGGCGGGATCTGCACCTACCCCGCCGGCTCCCAGCTCAAGGCGGCCGAGGCGTTCCTGAAGGCCAACGGGACCGCGGTCAAGTACGTCACGATCGACATCGGCGCCAACGACGTCGACAGCTGCGCGCCGGGCGGATCCATCGACGCCGGCTGCATCGTCAAGGGTCTGGGCACCATCGGCACGAACCTGCAGACGATCATGAGCGGGCTGTACGCGGCCGACGGCGGCAAGCCCCAGTCGGTGGGCATGAGCTACTACGACCCGTTCCTCGAGTTCTACCTGACCGGCACCGAGGGCAGGGCCGTCGCCGCTGCCTCGGTGGGGCTGCTCGCGGCGCTCAACTCCGAGCTGGCACTGGAGTTCAGCGCCTACGGCTTCAAGTCCGCCGACGTCTCGAACACCTTCAAGTCGGGCAACTTCGGCCAGGTCCAGAACGACCCGCCGTACGGCAAGCTGCCGATCAACGTCCGCAACATCTGCGACTACACGTACATGTGCAGCCTGCAGAACATCCACGCGACCCCGGCCGGCTACCAGCTCATCGCCGACACCTTCGCCAAGCAGTTCCACTGATCGGCCGGCTGCGGCTCAGGCGCTCGCCGCCTGGGCCGCAGCCGCAGGGGCCGCCAGCCGCACCGTGCCGATGATCACCGCCGCGAGACAGAACAGGTAAGCCACGACGTGGGCGGCGTCGGTCGGCACGTACTCCCGCAGCAGGATCGCGCCGAAGACGACGCCGGTGAGCGGGTCCGCTGCGAGGTTCGCGGGCAGGGTGGCTGCGAGCGCGCCCACCTGGAACGAGAGCTGGGTCAGGACGATCCCGCCGAGGCCGAGCAGGACGATGCTGGCCAGCGGCACCAGGCCACGGGGCGTGGCCAGCAGGCCATGGATGCCGCCGCTCACGAAGCGGTTGGAGGCGGCGTCGACCATCACCGCGAGCGTGCCGAAGTAGGTGCCCGCCACGGCTCCGTAGGCAGCGCCGCGCGCGATCCGCCCGCGCTTCATCACCGAGATCGAGATGATGAGGCCGACCGCCAGCACCGAGACCACCGCGATCGCCATCGGCCGCGGATGTGGAACCCGGCCAGGCTTCGGGTCGCCGATGAGGACCAGGAAGACGGCCAGCCCGCCGATCACGGAGGCGCAGCTGAGGTAGTCCCAGATCCGCGGGCGAGGACCCCCGAGCAGGTAACCGACACCTAGCGACACCGGCAGCATCAGCACGACGAGCGGCTGGACCACCACCACCGATCCGGCGGCGAGCGCGCCGATCTGGAAGAGGAAGCCGACGAAGTCCCCGGCGATCGCCATCAGCCAGCGGGGATCGCGCAGCAGCTTGAGCAGCCCGCGCGGATCCTCGTCAGCCGCTGAGGCATGGGCTACGTCGTGCTGGATGACGATCGACGAGCCGTAGACGACAGCCGAGGCCACCCCGAGCGGGATGGCTAGGGCAAGCGACACGGTCGCCAGACTATCCGGCTGGCCCTCCGGCGCCGGTCAGCTCGCGGCGGCGACGGGGAGCAGCTTGATGGCGGTCGAGCTGAAGTGGGAGTGGACGCGGTCGTCGACCGGGTCGTTGGCGGGATCCTCGTGCACCGTGAGGTGCCGGTAGAGGGTGTCGCGCTGGGCCGGGATGCGCCCCGCGCTGCGGATCAGCTCGATCAGCTCGGTGCGGTTGCTGCGGTGCTTGGCCCCCGCGCTGGAGACGACGTTCTCCTCCAGCATCACGCTGCCCAGGTCGTCGGCGCCGAAGTGCAGCGTCAGCTGGCCGATGTCCTTACCGGTGGTAAGCCAGGAGCCCTGCAGGTGGTTGACGTTGTCGAAGAAGAGCCGCGCCACGGCCACCATGCGCAGGTACTCCAGGCTGGTGGCCTGCGTGCGTCCCTTGAGGTGGTTGTTCTCCGGCTGGTACGTCCACGGGATGAAGGAGCGGAAGCCCCCGGTGCGGTCCTGGACGTCGCGGATCATGCGCAGGTGCTCGATGCGCTCGGCGTTCGTCTCCCCGGTACCCATCATGAAGGTGGCGGTCGACTCCATGCCGAGGCCGTGCGCGATCTCCATGACCTCGAGCCAGACCTCGCCCTTCTCCTTGAGCGGGGCGATGGCGGTACGGGGCCGCTCGACGAGGATCTCCGCACCAGCCCCGGCGAAGGAGTCCAGCCCCGCCGCCTTGAGCCGGCTGATCACCTCGGCGTGGTCGAGCCCGGAGGTGCGGCCGATGTGTACGACCTCCGACGCCCCCAGCGAGTGCAGCGTCAACGTCGGGTAGTCGGCCTTGATCGCGCTGAAGATCGACTCGTACCACTCCATGCCCAGCTCGGGCGAGTGACCGCCCTGCAGCATGATCTGGGTGGCGCCGAGCTCCACCGCCTCGCCGCAGCGGCGCAGGATCTCCTCGTTGCTGTGCGTCCAGCCCTCGTCGTGCTTGGGCGCGCGGTAGAAGGCGCAGAACTTGCAGGCCGTCAGGCAGACGTTGGTGTAGTTGATGTTGCGGTCGATGATGTAGGTGGCGATGTTGTCGGGGTACCGGCGCCTGCGCACCGCGTCGGCGGCCTGGCCGAGCGCGTGCAGCGGCGCCTCGGTGTACAGCGTCAGGGCCTCGTCGGGCGTGATCCGACCACCCTCGGCAGCGCGCGCCAGCACGGTCTCGATCGAGTCGCTCATGCCGTCAGCCTACTTCGGCCCTGTCGCGGCCGCGCCGTCACGCTTGATCAACACCCTTTCATCCGCTGATTGGTCGAGCGTCATGCCGCTGAAGCGTGATCAACTCGCTCCGATACCCGCCCTGGGGTGTATCTGGGCGTGTTGATCACGCGTCGGACGCGATGACGTGCAGCGCGCCGCGGACCGACTCGAGGACGTCGACGGCCGTAGGCGGGCCGTCCGCGGCGGCGAACTGCCCAGCCACGCCGTGCACGTAGGAGGCCACCGCGGCAGCCAGCGGTGCCCCCAGGCCGGCCGCCAGCAGCGCCCCGATCAACCCGCTGAGCACGTCGCCGCTGCCGGCGGTGGCCAGCCAGGGCGTGCCGGTCGGGTTCACGTACGCGGTCCCGTCCGGGGCGGCGATCACGGTCGCGTCACCCTTGAGCAGCACGGTGGCCCCCAGTGCCGCGGCCGCGCGGCGGGCCGCGTCCAGCCGGTCGTCGCCCACCGGCCCGGCGATCCGGACGAACTCACGATCGTGCGGCGTCAGCACCGTCGCCGCGCCCCGCTGCAGCAGAGCGGGTGAGTCGGCGAGCATCGTGATGGCGTCGGCGTCGACGATCACCGGCACGTCGCTGCTCAGCACGTCGGCGAGCAGGCCGCGGGCGTAGTCATCGGTGCCCATGCCGGGGCCGACCACCCAGGACTGCACCCGCAGCTCCGACGGCCGCGAGCCCTCGTGCACCACGACCTCGGGATAGCGGGCGCGGATCGCCTCGGGTGCCGCCCCGGCATAGCGGACCATCCCCGCGCCACCGTGCAGCGCGGAGCCGGTGGCCAGCACGCCAGCCCCGCCGTACTGCGCGGAGCCGGCCACCAGTCCCACCACGCCGCGGGTGTACTTGTCGTCGGTGGCACCCGGAGCGGGCAGCACGGCCCGTACGTCGGCAGCCTCGAGCACCTGCAGGCTCGGCGGTGGCAGCTCAAGCCCGATCTCCACGAGCCGCACCTCACCGGCCAGCTCGGCGCCACGGCCCAGCACAAGTCCGGGCTTGAGCGCCCCGAAGGTCACAGTGACGTCGGCCTGCACCGCAGCCGCACCGGCCGCACCGGTGTCGGCGTCGACCCCGGAGGGCAGGTCGACGGCCACCGTCAGCATCCCGTCCGCAGCCTCGACCAGCTCCGCGGCGGCCGGCCGTAGCCCACCACGCCCGCCGATGCCGAGGATGCCGTCCACGACGAGGTCCGCACCGTCCACCGTGGAACCGAGGACGCCGCCCGCGCGCCGTAGCGCCGCCAGCCCGCCGGCGTGCGCACGCGGCGGGTCGAGGAGTACCGCACGCACCTGCGCCCCGCGCCGGGCCAGCGCCGCCCCGGCGTAGAGCGCGTCGCCACCGTTGTTGCCGGCCCCCACCAGGAGCACCACCTGCGCCCCGTAGACGCGCCCGAGCAGCGCGGCACACTCGCGAGCCAGGCCGTAGGACGCCCTGGCCATCAGCGCACCCTCGGGCAGCCTTGCGAGGAGCACCTCCTCGCCGGCCCGGATCTCCGCAGCGGTGTAGACGCCCCGCATCACTGACGTCCCGACATCACAGCGCCTCGGCGATCACGGTCGCCGAGGCGATGCCGCCGTCGTGCGAGAGCGAGACGTGGCAGTGCGTGATGCCCTGCGCGGCCGCCCTTGAGGCCACCGAGCCGGTGAGGGCGAGCGACGGGCGACCGGCCCCGTCGAGCACCACCTCCGCGTCGGTCCAGAGCATGCCGCCGCCCCCGCCGAGCGCCTTGGCCAGCGCCTCCTTGGCGGCGAAGCGAGCGGCCAGGGACGTTGCCGACCGCTCCGCCCCGGAGACGGTCAGCAGCTCAGCAGGGGTGAAGAGCCGCCCCGCCAGGCCCTCGGTCCGCGAGAGCGACTCGGCGAAGCGGGCGACGTCCACCACGTCGATCCCCACCCCGATGATCACGAGACGGCGGTCAGGACGCCGGCGCGCCCTCCGCGGGCGCGTAGTCGGAGAGGTGGCCGGGGAACGCGGAGACGTCCGGGTTGAGGTAGGCCGCGATGTTGTTGACGGCCGTGGCGACCTCGCCGAAGCCGGTGGCGATCAGCTTGACCTTGCCCTGGTAGTCGACGATGTCGCCAGCGGCGTAGATGCCGGCCACGGTGGTGCGTCCCATCGTGTCGACCATGACCTGACGCTTCTGGATGTGAATGCCCCACTCCATCAGCGGGCCGAGGTTGGCGGTGAAGCCGAGCGCGGCGACCAACTTGTCACAGGGCAGCGTGCGCAGCTCGCCCTTGATGTCGATGTCGACCTCGGCGATGTTCGGCTCGCCGCGGACGGCCGCCACCTGCGCATCGGTGATCATCTCCACCGAGGAGCGCTTGAGCAGCTCGACCGAGTGCGGGTGCGCGCGGAACTCCCCGCGCCGGTGCACGATCGTCACCGACTTCCCGATCGGTTCGAGCATCAGTGCCCAGTCGAGGGCGGAGTCCCCGCCGCCGACGACGACGATGTCCTGCCCGGCGTAGGCGGTCGGGTCGGGGACGAAGTGGAAGAGCCCCCGGCCGAGGTACTCGCCACCGGCGGGCAGCGGCCGAGGCGTGAAGGTGCCGATACCGCCGGTGATCACGATGGCGCGCGTCTCTATGCGCAGACCGGCCGAGGTGGTCACCGCGAAGGTGGTGCCGGTGCGCTCGAGGCCCACGGCTTGGTGTCCGAGCAGGTACTGCGGCTCGTGCGGCGCGGCCTGGGCCAGCAGCTGCTCCACCAGATCCCGCCCCTTGATCGCCGGAAAGCCGGCGACGTCGAAGATCGCCTTCTCCGGGTACATGGCGGTGATCTGGCCGCCGGGCTCCTCGAGCGAGTCGAGCACCGCGGTGGAGAGCGCGCGCACCCCCGCGTAGTAGGCGCCGAAGAGGCCGACAGGCCCTGCTCCGACGATCAGAAGATCAACTGAGGTGGTCGGGCCCGGGTCGGTCACAGCCCGAGCCTAGCGCCGGCACCCTCGTTACTCGACGGTAAGCGAGCTATTCCACGGTGACGGACTTGGCGAGGTTGCGGGGCTTGTCGATGTCGTAGCCGCGGGCGCGCGCGATCTCCGCGGCGAGGATCTGCAGCGGCACGGTGGTGACGAACGGCGAGAGCAGCGTTGGCACCGCAGGCACTTCGATCAGGTCGTCGGCGTGCACCCGGGCCGCGACGTCGCCCCGCTCGGCGATGACGATCGTGCGGGCACCGCGGGCGCGGACCTCGGCGATGTTGCTCAGCATCTTCTGGTGCAGCAACGCCCGTCCGATCGGCGAGGGCATCACGATCACCACGGGCAGGCCTGGCTCGACGAGGGCGATCGGCCCGTGCTTGAGCTCACCCGCCGGGAAGCCCTCGGCGTGCATGTAGGCCAGCTCCTTGAGCTTGAGCGCACCCTCCAGTGCCACCGGGTAGCCGACGTGCCGGCCCAGGAAGAGCACTGCCTTGGCGTGCGCGATGTCCTGCGCGATGGCGCGGACCTGATCGGCCAGCCCGAGCGTCTGCGCGATCAGGTCGGGCATGGCGGCCAGCGAGCGGTACTCTGCCGCGATCTCGTCGCCGTACTTCGTGCCGCGGGCCTGGGCCAGGGCCAGCCCGACCAGCTCGACGGCAGCGATCTGGGCGGCGTAGGTCTTGGTGGCCGCGACACCGATCTCGGGGCCGGCATGGGTATAGAGCACGGCGTCGGACTCACGCGGGATCTGGGCACCGTTGGTGTTGCAGATGGCTAGCACCTTCGCGCCCTGCTGCCGGGCGTGCCGCACCGCTTCGAGGGTGTCGGCCGTTTCGCCGGACTGGCTGATGGCCACCACGAGCGTCTGCCGGTCGAGCACCGGGTCGCGATAGCGGAACTCCGAGGCCATCTCGACCTCGACCGGGATGCGCGTCCAGTGCTCGATGACCTGCTTGGCGATCAGGGCCGAGTGGTACGCCGTGCCGCACGCGACCATGAAGACCTTGTCGATGTCGCGCAGTTCCTGCTGGTCGAGGCGCTGCTCGTCCAGCACGATCTGCCCGCCGACCAGGTGCCCGCTCAGCGTGTCCGCGACGGCCGTGGGCTGCTCGGACATCTCCTTGAGCATGAAGTACTCGTAGCCGCCCTTCTCGGCGGCGGCCAGGTCCCAGTCGATGTCGAAGTGCTTGCCATCCACCGGCGCGCCGGCGAAGTCGACGATCGTGTAGCCGTCGCGAGTCAGCTCGACGACTTGATCCTGGCCCATCTCGACGGCCTCGCGGGTGAACTCGATGAACGCGGCGACGTCGCTGCCCAGGAACATCTCCCCGTCGCCCACACCGATGACCAGCGGGGAGTTGCGACGAGCGGCGACCACCACCGAGGGGTCGTCGCGATCGACCACGACCAAGGTGAATGCGCCGACCAGCCGGCGGCAGACCGCGCGCAGGGCGTCGGCCAAGGTGAGGGCGGGATCTGCGGACATCGCCCGGGCGACCAGATGGGCGACGACCTCGGTGTCGGTCTCGGAGAGCATCTCGATGCCGGCGAGCTCCAGCTCAGCCCGCAGATCGCCGAAGTTCTCGATGATCCCGTTGTGGATGACGGCGATCTTGTCGTGGGCGTCCCGGTGCGGGTGCGCGTTGCGGTCGGTGGGTCCGCCGTGGGTGGCCCAGCGGGTGTGACCGATGCCGGTCCGGCCGGGAAGTGCCACGTCACCGGAGTCGATCAGGTGCTCGAGGTTGGCC
>JAOPUX010000037.1 GCA_025963285.1 Jatrophihabitans sp. | reverse complement strand
TGCCGGCCCCGCGGCGTCGGCCGGGTCACCGCGGGTACCGCCACGGCGACCTCGACCACGGTGGCAGACGGGTCCGGCTCGTCGCCCGGTACCGCGTGCCGTCCCATGAGGCCATTCTCGCAAAACCTCGGTGCCGTGCCGACCACTAAGCGATCACTAGGCTGTGCGCAGAACGCCCGGCAAGGAGGAGCCCTGCTGTGAACCGACAGAGACGGCTACGACGCACCGCCGCGCTCCTCACCGCGGCCGTCGCCACCGTCGCAGTCCTCCAGGGCTGCACGCGGCTCGTCGGCGGCACAGGCACGCAGGCGACGGTTGCCGGCGCGGACCTCCCGGTGGCCGGTGACTCGCACGGCGCCTTCGACACCCAGGTCAAGAACGCCCTGAGCGACGTGCTGCAGTTCTGGGAGGCGACCTACCCCAAGCTCACCGGCGGCAAGTCGTTCCCACCGTTGCAGGGCAAGTTCTACTCCGTCGACGGGCTGACGGTACTCAAGTCCGGCAAGGCGCCGGCCGCGGTGGCGGGCGAGAAGTGCCTGGCAAAGCAACTCGACTTCATCGTCGACAACGCCGCCTACTGCGAACTCGACGACTCCGTGATCTGGGACCGCAGCCCGCAGCACCTGCTGCCGGTGCTCGAGCGCACCTACGGCCCCGCCGTGGTGGCCCTGGTCTTCGCCCACGAGATCGGCCACGCGCTGCAGGCCCGCCTCGGCACTGTCGGCGACCAGACACCGACCATCGACGCCGAGTCACAGGCCGACTGCGCCGCCGGCGCCTTCGCCGCCTACGCCCTGGCCGGGAAGGCGCCGCACTTCCGGCTCACCGGCGCCAGCATCAACGCCGCGCTCGATGGCTACCTGCTGGTGCGCGACTCGACCCCCGAGTCGCCGGAGGACATCTCGCACGGCAACGGCTTCGATCGGCTCAGCGCCCTGCAGGACGGCATCGACAAGGGCGCGGCCTACTGCTACTCGTCGGGATACTTCGCCAGCCGGAACTTCACCGAGCGCGGCTTCAGCGACGCCGACCGCGCCAACGGCGGCAACCAGACGCTGGCGCAGGTGCTCGACCCCGACGACCCGACGAAGGACGACCAGGCCGGTGGCCTGGAGTTCGACCTGAACCGGTTCTGGGCCGCTGCCGGGAAGTCGATCAGCCAGACCTTCATCCCGGTGAAGTTCGCCGAGGCCGACCACCCGAAGTGCGGCGCCGCCGATGCGGCCAGCGAGTTCGGCTACTGCCCCACCGACAACACCGTCTACTACAGCCAGAACTTCGCCATGCAGGCGTACTACAGCATCACCGAGCTGGTGGCCGACCCGCACACGGCCAACATCACCCTGCAGGGCGGGCAGCCGGGTGACTTCGCCCTCGGCGAGTTGATCTCGGTGGGTTGGGGCATGGCGGCGCAGTCGCAGTTCTTCCGCGCGTCGACCACCACGCAGAAGGCCCTGATCGCGGCCGTCTGCTACTCGGGGGCCTACGCCGCCAATATCAACATCGCCGACACCAGCAAGGCCCACCCGTTCGTCCTCTCGGCGCCCGACATGGACGAGGCCACCTCCTCGGTGCTCGATCAGGTGGGGTCGGCCGCAGGCTTCGGACCCCGCAACACCTCCGGCCTGGACCGGGTCAAGGCGTTCCTCACCGGCTACACCTCCGGTCTCGGCGCCTGTTGACGTCCTAGCCGGTGCCTCCTACCCGGCGCCGGTGCCTCCTACCCGGTGTCGGTGCCCGGCACTAGGTTGGGGATATGCCCGAAATCGACTCGAGTTTCCTCGCGCTGCCGGCCCGCGAGCTCGCGGGAGCTGCGCTCACGCGTGCCGGTGAGCTCGGCGCCGAGCATGCCGACTTCCGTCTCGAGCGGATCCGCGTCGCCACGATCTCGCTGCGGGATGCGCAGCTCGACTCGAGTGCCGAGAGTGAGGACGTCGGCCTCGCGGTGCGGGTCGTACACGACGGCGCGTGGGGTTTCGCCAGCGGCATCGTCCGCACCGCGGAGGCCGCCGCACTGCTCGCCGACCAGGCAGTGGCCACGGCGAAGATCAGCCGGGTGCTCAGCTCCGAGCCGGTGGTGCTCGCCCCCGAGCCGGTGTACTCCGAGGTCACGTGGTGCTCGGCCTACGACATCAACCCCTTCGACGTCGCCGAGGCCGAGCGGGTCGGCCGGCTCACCGAGCTCTCCGAGCGGCTGATGGCGGCCGACGGCATCGACCACGTCGACGCCCAGCTCATGCAGGTCATCGAGAACAAGTTCTATGCCGATTCGCACGGCACCATCACCAACCAGCAGCGGGTGCGCGTCCATCCGGCCTTCACCGCGGTGCATGTCGATCGCGCGGCCGGGGCGTTCTCGTCGATGCGCACTCTCGCCCCACCGGCCGGTCGCGGCTGGGAGTACCTCACCGGCACCGGGTGGGACTTCGACGCCGAGATCGCCGAGCTGCCCAGCCTGCTGCACGAGCACGTCAAGGCCCCCAGCGTGGAGGCCGGCCGCTACGACCTGGTGATCGATCCGTCCAACCTCTGGCTCACCATCCACGAGTCGATCGGCCATGCCACCGAGCTCGACCGTGCGCTGGGCTACGAGGCGGCCTACGCAGGCACCAGCTTCGCCACCCTGGACAAGCTCAACAGCCTCACCTACGGCAGCCCGATCATGAACATCACCGGGGACCGCACGGTCGAGCACGGCCTGGCCAGCATCGGCTACGACGACGAGGGGGTGGCCACCCAGCAGTTCGACATCGTCAAGGACGGCACCCTCGTCGGCTATCAGCTCAACCGCCAGATGGCCGAGCAGAACCAGCTCAACGGGGGGCGCTCCAACGGCTGCGCCTTCGCCGACTCCGCCGGTCACATCCCGCTGCAGCGCATGGCCAACGTCTCGCTGCAGCCTGCGCCGGAGGGGCCTTCGACCGACGAGCTGATCAGCGGCGTCGAGCGCGGCATCTACATCAAGGGCGATCGCTCCTGGTCGATCGACATGCAGCGCTACAACTTCCAGTTCACCGGCCAGCAGTTCCACAGGATCGAGAACGGCAAGATCGTCGGTCAGCTGCGTGACGTCGCCTACCAGGCCAAGACCACCGACTTCTGGGGCTCGATGGAGGCGGTGGGCGGCCCGCAGACGTATGTCCTCGGCGGGGCCTTCAACTGCGGCAAGGGCCAGCCGGGGCAGGTGGCCTCGGTGTCGCACGGCTGCCCCTCCGCACTCTTCCGGGGCGTCAACGTCCTCAACACCGTCGCCGAGGGTGGCCGCTGACATGACCGAGATCCAGGCCTATATCGAGACGGCGCTCGACGCCTCCTCCGCCGACGGCTGCATCGTCATCGCCACCGAGAGCACCGAGGCCAATTTGCGCTGGGCGGGCAACAGCCTCACCACCAACGGGCAGATGCGCACCCGCTCGATCAGCGTCATCTCGACCTTCGACTCCGCGGCGGGCACCAGCGTCGGCGTGGTCACCCGGTCGGTCAGCAGCCCGGAGGAGCTGCAGTCGCTCGTGCACGCATCGGAGCTCGCCGGCCGTGACGCCGGCCCTGCCGACGACGCCGCGCCGCTGGTGGCCAACTACCCGAACGACGACGCCTGGGGAGACGACCCGGCCGCCACCTCGGTCGAGGTCTTCGAGCAGTTCGCGCCCAGTCTCGGCGACGCCTTCCGCCGCTGGTCGGGTGCCGGGCGGCTGCTCTACGGCTTCGCCGAGCACCAGGTCAGCTCCACCTTCCTCGGTACCTCCACCGGCGTGCGGCGCCGCTTCGACCAGCCCAGCGGACGGGTGGAGATCAACGGCAAGGCCGGCGATCTCAGCAGCTCCGGCTACGTCAGCGCCCATACCCGAGACTTCGCCGACGTCGATGTCGCGGCCCTCACCGGTGAGCTCGAGCGCCGGCTCGGCTGGGCCACGCGTCGCGTCGACCTGCCTGCGGGCCGCTACGAGACGCTCATGCCGGCCACCACCGTCGCAGATCTGATGATCTA
Source organism: Jatrophihabitans sp. (assembly GCA_025963285.1). Classification (GTDB taxonomy): domain Bacteria; phylum Actinomycetota; class Actinomycetes; order Mycobacteriales; family Jatrophihabitantaceae; genus JAOPUX01. The sequence goes on along the minus strand of JAOPUX010000037.1, from coordinate 8,397 downwards.
CGCCTACTGGACGGCCTCGGCCCGCGACGCCGAAGAGGGGCGCAGCGTCTTCGCCGGCCGCGGCGGCACCGGTGGTACGCGCATCGGCGAGCAGCTCTCCACCCTGCCGCTGCGGCTCTACTCCGACCCCGCCTACCCCGGCCTGGAGTGCAGCCCGTTCGTGGTGGCCACCTCCCCGATGGGCGGCCTGCAGTCGGTCTTCGACAACGGCGCTCCGAGCCCGGCCGTCGACTGGATCGCCGACGGGCAGCTGGCCAACCTTGCGCGCACCCGGTCCTGGGCCGAGCGCACCGGCGAGCAGCCCCGCGCCATCGTCGACAACCTCGTGGCCGACGCCGGCGGCACCGCGTCGATCGACGAACTGGTCGCCAACACCGAGCGCGGGCTACTGCTCACCTGCCTCTGGTACATCCGCGAGGTCGACCCGCAGACGCTGCTGCTCACCGGCCTGACCCGTGACGGCGTCTACCTGGTGGAGAACGGCACCGTCACGGGCGCGGTAAACAATTTCCGCTTCAACGAGTCACCGATCGACCTGCTTGGCCGGGCAACCGAGGCCGGGGCCACCATCCCTACCCTCTCGCGCGAGTGGGGCGACTACTTCACCCGCACCGCCATGCCGCCGCTGCGCATCCCGGACTTCAACATGTCCACGGTGAGCGAGGCGTCTTAAGGGCTGGCCGGTGGATGCGGTGATCGGCCACGACGGGGTGAACCGGGCCGCTGTGGTGGGTGTCGGGCGGTCCGAACCCGATCTTGCCGGAGGGGCCCTCCGCACTGCTCGCCGCGACACCGTCAAGATCGACAAGGGCCAGTGACCGTATCCCCGGATTCGACGTGAATCCGCTGTGCCACAAGGTTTGTCAGGGTACCGGACATACTCCTGTCGTGTGAGAAGAGCCGCATACATATGGCGTTCTGGCAACGCTTCCAGCGGGTAAATTTTTGGGGATTCCCACTGGACAACGCGGCCGACAGGGCGCGCAGTCAACGGTGACTGGCTGAGGAGATCCAACATGACGGCGACGAGCATTCCTGGCCTCGACACGGCCCCCACCACCCACGCGAAGCTGCTTGGCTGGGTGCGCGAGACCGCTGAGCTGACTCAGCCGGACCGCGTCGAGTGGGTAGACGGATCCCCTGAAGAGTGGACCCGCATCACCGACCAGCTGGTCCAGAACGGCACCTTCAAGCGGCTCAACGCCGACATCAAGCCGAACTCGTTCTGGTGTGCCTCCGACCCCACTGACGTCGCCCGGGTCGAGGACCGCACGTTCATCTGTAGCCGCGATCCGAAGGACGCGGGGGCCACCAACAACTGGATGGACCCCGACGACATGAAGGCGATCATGATCGAGCGCTTCCGCGGCTCGATGCGCGGACGCACCATGTACGTCCTGCCCTACTGCATGGGTCCGCTGAACGCTGACGAGCCGATGCTCGGCGCGGAGATCACCGACTCGCTCTACGTCATCGCCTCGATGCACGTCATGACCCGCCTGGGCTCGAAGGCGCTGGCGCTCTTCACGAAGGACGGCGTCGAGCAGCCCTTCGTGCCGGGCCTACACACCCTGGGCGCCCCGCTCGAGGCCGGCCAGGCCGACGTGCCCTGGCCGTGCAACGACACCAAGTACATCGTGCATTTCCCCGAGGAGCGGCTGATCTGGTCGTATGGCTCGGGCTACGGCGGCAACGCGCTGCTGGGCAAGAAGTGCTACTCGCTGCGTATCGCGTCGGCGAAGGCGCGTGACGAGGGCTGGCTGGCCGAGCACATGCTCATCGCCAAGCTCACCTCGCCGGAGCAGAAGGTCAGCTACATCGCCGCGGCGTTCCCCTCCGCCTGCGGCAAGACGAACATGGCCATGCTCGAGCCGACCCTGCCGGGTTGGAAGGTCGAGACCATCGGTGACGACATCGCCTGGATCCGCGTGGGCGACGACGGCCGCTTCTACGCCGTCAACCCGGAGAACGGCTTCTTCGGCGTAGCGCCGGGCACCGACTTCCACACCAACCCGAACGCCATGCGCACCATCGCCAAGGGCAACTCGGTCTTCACCAACGTCGCCCTGACCGACGACGGTGACGTGTGGTGGGAGGGCATGGGCGAGCCCCCGGCCCACCTCACCGACTGGAAGGGCAACGATTGGACCCCTGCCGATGGCGCAGCGGGCGTCCTCTCCAGCCACGCCAACAGCCGCTACTGCACCCCGATCTCGCAGTGCGACACGAAGGCTCCCGAGTGGGACGACCCCAAGGGCGTGCCGCTCGACGCTATCTTCTTCGGTGGCCGTCGCAAGGACACCGTCCCGCTGGTCACCGAGGCCCGGGACTGGCAGCACGGCGTCTTCATGGGCGCGACGCTCTCTTCGGAGACCACCGCGGCCGCCGTCGGCCAGACCGGCATCGTCCGCCGCGACCCGATGGCGATGCTGCCCTTCATCGGTTACAACGCCGGCGACTACTTCAACCACTGGATCGAGGTCGGCAAGTCGGCCGACGCGGTCAAGCTGCCGAAGATCTTCTACGTCAACTGGTTCCGCCGCGACGAGCAGGGCAACTTCACCTGGCCGGGCTTCGGTGAGAACATCCGCGTCCTCAAGTGGGCCCTGGACCGGATCGACGGCAAGGTGGAGGCCATCGACACCCCGATCGGCCGCGTCCCCACGCCGGGTGCACTCGACACCGAGGGCCTCGAGATGTCCGACGACGAGCTGCAGAAGGCGCTGACCGTCAACGTCGACGAGTGGAAGGGCGAGATCCCGCTCATCGAGGAGTGGTTCGAGCGGATCGGCGCCTCGCTGCCCACCTCGATGCGGGACGAGCTGGAGTCGCTGAAGCTTCGCCTCGACGCGTAAGCGGTCCCCCGGGGGTCACGTTTTGCGCTGAGCTGGCCGCTTTCTGGACGCCAGCTCGCTGCTCAAGACGTGATCGCCTGGCGGGCCGTCAGCGGGCGAGGTCGAGGAGGGCCAGCGCCGCGACGCTGTGCGAGTCGGGGAACTCGCCAGCACGGACCATCTCGCGCAGTCGTGCCTCGGGCACGAACTCGTGCACCATGTCGGCCTCGGTGTGCTCCAGGTTCGTCTCGCCCTCGGTGAGGTCAGTGGCGAGGTAGACGTCGAAGTGCTGGGTGCAGTAGCCGAGGCTGGCGTAGAGCTGGCCGATATGGGTCAGCGACCCGGCGCGTAGCCCCGTCTCCTCCGCCAGCTCGGCCGTGGCCAGCTCCTCCGGGGTGCCCGAGTGACCGGTCGGCCAGGCGCCCTGCGGGAACTCCCAGGTGCGGCGGCCAAGTGGGTAGCGGTACTGCTGCACCAGCCAGAAGCCACCGTCGGAGTAGGGGACGACGAGCGCGAAGTTCTGTCGCTCGACCACCGCGAACTGCGACCGCGTTCCGTCGAGATACTCGATCTCGTCGTTGCGCAGCCGCATCCACGGGCTGGCGAACACCTCGACGCTGCCGACGGTCCTGATCGGTTCACTCATGACGACTCCTCCTCTGGGCGCGGCCGCGGACGTCGCCCGGCCGCTTCGGCATCGACCGGCTGGCCGGCGGCTGCGTCGGGCGCGGTCCTCGGCGACGCCCCGTTCGCCGGCTCGGGTTCGGGGGCGGGCTGGCCCGGTGGTGCTGCCCCGACCATCGCCCGCCACCGCCTGCGCATCAGGCGCCGGCCACCGGAGTCTGGCTCGGTCGCTGCAGCCTCGGCCTCGGTTTCGGGTGCTGCGGCCTGGGGTGCCCGCGAAGCCTGCGCCTCGGATTCCGGCGTCCCAGCACCAGGCGCCTCGGTCACCGCCGCCTCGGTCACCGCCGCCTCGGTCACCGCCGCCTCGGTCACCGGAGGCTCGGTCACCTTCGTCCCAGCTTCAGGCGTCGTGCTCGTTGCCGTGGCGCGACGGAGCGGCTGCGGCCGACAGAGCAGGTGGGCGACGAGCGAGGTCCAGCCGGTCTGGTGCGTGGCGCCCAGCCCTTCGCCGGTGTCGCCGTGGAAGTACTCGCTGAAGGTGATGTGTTCGCGCCACAGCGGGTCCGCCGAGGCCTCGATCCGGTTGCCGTCGCTCGGGCGCCGACCGTCAACCCCGACCCGGAAGAGGTCGACGAGACGGGCGTCGAGCTCGTCGGCAGCCTCAGTCAGCGTCAGCTGCCGATCGCTGCCGGTGGGCACCGCGATCCGGAACTCCGGGCCGAGGTAGCGGTCATAGCTCCGCAGCGAGTCGGCCAGCAAGACGTTCACCGGAAACCAGACGGGCCCCCGCCAGTTGGAGTTGCCGCCGAAGAGGCCGGTGCGTGACTCGCCGGGCTCGTAGTCGATCGAGAGCAGCTCGCCGCCGATCTCAGCGGAGTACGGCTCCCGGTAGACGGCCGACAGCGACCGGATGCCGTAGTGGGAGAGGAACTCGCCTTCGTCGAACATCCGCTCCAGCACCTGCCGCAACCGGGTCGCGTCGAGCAGTGCCAGCAGCTGGTCAGCCGGCTCGCCGTGCGGCCCGGCACGGGCAAGCAGCCCGTCCAGTAGCTCCGGCCGGCGCCGCTGCAGCCAACGCAGCCGGGCGGTGAAGTCGGGCAGTGCCTGGGCCGTCCAGGCCGGGGCATGCGCCACGGCGAGCAGCGGCAGCAGCCCCACCATCGACCGCACCCGCATCCGCTCACTGGAGCCGTCCTCATGGACCAGGACGTCGTAGAAGAAGCCGTCCTCCGCATCCCACAGCGACCTGTTCTGCGAGCCGAAGCGGCCCATCGCATGGGCGATCGAGAGGAAGTGCTCGAGGAACTTGGTGGCCGTCTCATCCCACGCCGGCACGGTCGTGGCCAGCTCCACGGCGATCTTGAGCAGGTCGAGGCAGAAGACCGCCATCCAGCTCGTGGCGTCGGACTCCTCCAGCCGGGTGCCAGCAGGAAGTCGCGCCGAACGGTCGAAGAGGCCGATGTTGTCCATGCCGAGGAAGCCGCCCTCGAAGAGGTTCGAGCCGTCCACGTCCTTGCGGTTCACCCACCAGCCGAAGTTCAGCAGCAGCTTGGTGAAGACGCGAATGAGGAAGTCCGAGTCGGTGCGCCCATCGATCAGGTAGACCTGCCAGGCGGCCCAGGCATGCACCGGCGGGTTCGCGTCACCGAAGGCCCACTCGTAGGCAGGCAGCTGACCGTCGGGATGCATCGCCCACTCGCGGCACAGGAGCAGCAGCTGCTCCTTCGCGAAGGCCGGATCGACATGGGCGAGCGTGACGCAGTGGAAGGCCAGGTCCCACGCAGCGAACCACGGGTACTCCCACTCATCGGGCATGCAGATCACGTCGGCCAGGGCGAGGTGTCCCCAGCTGGTGTTCCGGTCCACGCGGTCGATGGGCGGTGATGGCTGCGACGGGTCGCCGTCGAGCCACTCCTCCACGTTGTAGCGGTAGAGCTGCTTGCTCCAGAGCAGCCCGGCGAAGGCGCGACGGGCGATCTCACGGTCCTGCTGGTCGAGATGCAGGGGGAGCACCGAGGCGTAGAACTCATCGGCCTCCGCGCTCCTGTCGGCGACCACGGCGTCGAAGGACGGGCCGAAGGTGTGCTCGTCGGCGCTGGCCGTGGACAGGCGCAGCCGCACCCGCACCGTCTCGCCCGGGGCCACCGAGTCGAAGCGGTACCAGAACGCGGCCTTGGTGCCGACGCCGTCCTCGGCCACCGCGGACTCGTCCCCGTGCACGACCCGGGCGTCGATCCCGTCCTTGGTGTGTGCCGAGACGTTCTGGGCGGCACCGAAGAGCGCGACAGCGTTGGTCTCGTTGCTGCAGACGAGTACCTCAGCCGCCCCCTCGGCAGCGAGGGTGTACCGGCCGAGGTACTCGTGCATGCACTCGACGGCGCGCAGGTTGCCTGACAGCGACGGCGGGTCGACGCGGTGCAGCGCGGGCGTGCGGTCGTCGCGGCCCCAGGCCCAGGTGTTGCGGAACCAGACCTGGGGCAGCAGGTGCAGCGGGGCCGCGGCAGGGCCGTGGTTGGTGGCCTCGATGATGATGGCGATGTCGTCGGGCGCGGCCTTCGCGTACGTCATCGTCACGTCGAAGAAGCGGTTCCCGTCCAGCACACCGGTGTCGCCTAGCTCGTACTCACGATCATCACGGGTGCGCCGGGCGTTCTCGGTGCGCAGCTGCTCGTAGGGGAACTCCGCCTGGGGATAGCGGTAGCGCCAGCGCATCCAGGAGTGGCTGGGCGTGCCGTCGAGGGCCCACCAGTACTCCTTCGCGTCCTCGCCGTGGTTGCCCTCGCCGTTGGCCAGCCCGAAGAGTCGCTCCTTCAGCTGCGGATCGCGGCCGTTCCAGAGGGCGACGCCGACGTTGAGGAAGCCGTACCGGTCGCAGATCCCGCCGAGGCCGTCCTCACCCCAGCGATAGGCACGCCGGTGCGCCTGGTCGAACGGGAAGTAGGTCCAGGCATCGCCGTCTGCCGAGTAGTCCTCGCGGACCGTGCCCCACTGCCGGCCGGCCAGGTAGGGGCCCCAGAGGCGCCACGGACTACCTGACTCAGGTGACTCCGCCAGGCGGGCGTGCTCGGCCGAGCGATGGGTGACGGGCCGCTCGGCAGCATGACGGGGACTCACGCTCGTAGCCTCGCATGCGGCACTGCGTCAGGCCGCGGAGGACCTTGCGAAGCGCCGATCAGGCGGCCTTACCGGCCTTGGCGGCCTCCTTCTCGGCTCGCTTGGCCGCCCGCCGCGCGTCATGGGCGATCTCGGCGACGGCGGCCTCCTCCAGCGAGGGGGCGGTGCCGCCGAGCCGGCCGGGCAGCCACCATCGGTCGGCGTCGTTGCGCGGCTGCTGCGGATAGTTGCGGACCGCATCGTCGAGCATCAGGTCCATCCGGCGCCGCAGCTCCGCGTCGACGTCGCGCGGATCGGCGTCGGGCGCGGCGATGATCGGCTCACCCACGTAGATCGAGATCGCCTTGCCGCGCCGCAGGCTGTAGTGCTTGTCCGTGGTGAACGTGCGCTGCGCGCCCCAGAGCACCACCGGGATCAACGGCACCTGCTCGCGAACCGCCAGCGTGGCCGCCCCGAGCTTGAAGGACTTCAGCATGAAGGACCTGCTGATCGTGGCTTCGGGGAAGATCCCTACGAGCTCGCCCGCAGCAAGTTGACGAGCCGCGATCCGGTACGCGACCGCACCGCAGGAGCGGTCGACCGGGATGTGCCGCATCGCCCGCATCAGCGGCCCGCTGACGGAGTTCTCGAAGGTCGACTGCTTCGCCATGAAGCGGACGAGGCGGCCATCACGTGAGGCGACCAGCCCGACGAAGGTGAAGTCGAGGTAACTCAGGTGGTTGCTGGCCAGCAGCGCGGCGCCTGACCTGGGCAGATTCTCCAGTCCCCGGACGTCGAAGCGCAGCCCGAGCAGCCGGAAGATCACCCGGAACGACCGCACGACCACGCGGTACACCAGATCTGTACGTGCCACCTGCTCTCCCCATCCCATACCCGGCATTCGACACCGCCCAGGTGAACGGTTCGCGCCATCTTCTCAGCAACGCGACCCGTCGCCACCCGGTCTCGACAGAGGTTCAGTCTCCGGTACTGATCAGCCGGCGCGAGACCTGGTTCCGGCCGCCAGCCAGGTGACCTTGAACGCGTTTCCGGTGCTGCTCGGTGCGCTGGTGGCGACCTCCCGGACGCCCTTGCCGCCGAGCAGGCCGCCCAGGGGTGGCGCGCTGACGATCTCCAGCGCCTGGCTGGATCTGAGCTTCGGGTTCGCCCCACTGGCCGTGAGGTTCCGCCAGCTCACCGACTGCCAGTCCGGGGCCGACGAGATCGTGCCGTTGACGTCGGTGTCCTCGACGATCCACTCAGCGGACCTGCCCGTGCCTTTGAAGGCGGCCGTGTGCGACGCGCTGCGCTTGGTCGTGTTGTCGGTGAGGGTCATCGTCCAGCTGCCCGAGGCCACCTTTCGCACCGCCGCGGTGACGGAGTCGCCGGGCTTCACCGGCACCTTCCGGAACGTCACCTCCGGCGCCTCCTGCGACGGGGTGATGAGTTCCCACCAGGCGTAGTAGCCGGCCTTGTGGTTGACGACGTCCGCCTCGATGCCGGTCTGGATCAGGTACCTGTCCGAGCTCGACGCACCGTCCACGCCCACCCACATCGAGGAGTAACCGTTGTAGGTCGTGAGGAGCCTCGGCACGGTGAAGGTGCCGGTGGCCCCGGAGATCCCCGAACCGGTCTTGACGTAACCCGACCAGTTGAGCCAGCTGCTGGTGGCGTAGCGCTCCTCGCCCGCCGCGCGGGGCGTGGCTACCACCCGGGCAGGTGGTGCGGCAGCGGCTCCGGTGGCTGCCAGTGCCACTGGAGCCGCTGCCGCTCCCACCACGAGGACGGCGGCCAACGCACGACCGGCCCTACTGGCGACGAGTGAGCGCACCCCGTCACGATCGCA
>JAOPUX010000003.1 GCA_025963285.1 Jatrophihabitans sp. | reverse complement strand
TCGCTGCCAGGTCGTACACGGTTTGGCCTGATCGATAGTGCTCGATCAGCTCGGATCGCTCTGGTGCGGTCAAGCGTCTGACGCGTTTTACGGCGGCTGCTGGCTTGACCGGCCCACGGACGTCGGCAATTCGGCGGTCTCCAGGGGCGGGGTCCGCGCGATGTAACGGTGGTGTGGGGTTTGACAGTCGTCCCCGGAGGACCACCATTGTCGTGAGTCGCGACATGTGTCTCACCTGCGTTCGCGACATCGGACTCACTCAAGAGCCTCGGGCCATCGGCCCGAGGCTCTCGGTGTGTTGCGCCAGCAGGTTTGGTCGGACGGAACCTCGCTGTTAGGCGAAGCGGATGATGCAGAACACCCCTGCGACCACGCTGTAGATCGCGAATGGGGTGAGGGTGCGTGTCTCCAGCCAGCGCGTGAGCCACTTGATCGCTACGTAGGAGGCGAGCCCCGCCAGTACCGCACCGACGATGACTTGTCCGTGGATGTGTGCTCCCGCGCTTCCAGCGAGGGTCGGGAGCTTGAGGACGCCAGCGGCGAAGATGACTGGGGTGGCAAGGAGGAAGGAGAACCGTGCCGCGTCGCGATGCGACAGGCCGCGGGTCAGGCCGCCGACCATGGAGACCCCGGAACGGCTGATCCCGGCCAGCAGGGCGAAGGTCTGGAAGAAGCCGATGATGCCGGCTTCCTTGTAGCTCAGGGTCTCGAGTCGTCGGGTCGCAACTGTCTTGGTCCCGTGGCTGGGAGCGATCGTGACAAGCTCGCCGGCTTCGAGATCCTCGGCGTCGATTGGCGCCTTGCGGCGGAGGTACTCCCCGGTGAACAGGATGAGGCCGTTGACGGTGAGGAAGATCGCGGCCGCTTCGGGCTTCGCGAAGAGCGTCCGGAAGGTGTGTTCGAGGATGAGTCCGGTGATGCCGACCGGGATGGTGGCAATGACGAGCAGCCAGGCGAGGCGCTCGTCGGCGTCGCTGGTCACGATCCGTCGTGCGGCGATGCTGGGCCTGATGGAGCGGAACAGGCCGGAGATGATCCGTACCCAATCGTGGCGGAAGAAGACGATCAACGCGATCGCCGTCGCCACGTGGAGCGCGACAATGAACGCTAGATAGGGACTGGTCTCCGACGCTGAGCTGGAGGACTGGGTGACCAGTGTCTTCCAGCTACCACCGATCAGTGCGGGCACTAGGACCGAGTGCCCGAGGCTGGAGATCGGGAACAGTTCGCTGATGCCCTGGATCAGGCCGATCACGGCTGCCTGCAGATAGCTGATCACTGCTGGTTCTCGTCTCTACTCAGGTACGCGGGAAACGCAGGCACACGTGGACTCTGCTCCTACGGATCTGTAGGAGGTTACTCCTACGTTAGAGTAGGAGACGAATCGCGGTCGTCGCGAGCGTGAGTAGGAGCGGTCTTGAGCAACAGGCGGGTGTCGGGGAGCTTGGAGTCGGAGGTCCTCGCCACGTTGTGGGCGGCTGACAAGCCGCTGACGTCAGCTGAGGTTGCGGCCAGTCTTGGTGATGATCTGGCCTACAACACCGTCCAGACGATCCTGACCCGCTTGCACGCCAAAGGCGCGGTGCACCGAGAGCAGGCCGGCCGGGCACATGCCTACACCCCTGTCCTCGACGATGCGGGGCTGGCGGCGAACCGGATGCGGGCCTTGCTCGACAAGGGCACTGACAAGGCGGCTGTGCTGAGTAGGTTCCTCGGGACGCTGACTCCGGAGGAAGAGTCCACGCTGGCAGGGTTGCTCAAACGCCCGAAACGAGGCGCTAGCTGATGCAGACCCTCGTGTACCTGCCGATCGCGCTCAGCGTTGTCTTCGGACTCATAGTCGGACCAGTCGCGCTAAGACTTCCGCCGCAGGCTGCGACCTGGCTCATCTCTGTCGGCGGGCTCATCGCGGCCGTCGGTTCGACGAGCTCGCTCTCGTTGCTGGCGTTCACCCTCGTCGGGCAGAACCCAGTCCTCGCCGCGCAGGGCCGCTGGTCCCAGTCGGCGCTGCACCACGACAGCCCAGTGCCTGCCGCTGTCGCCGGCATCGCGCTGATCGCTCTGGCGGTGATCAGCGTCCGGCTCCTGCGTTCGCTGATCGTTCGAGCGAGCGCGATGCGCGACGCGCACCTCCTTTCGCGATCGTTGGCCACCGGAGATCAAGAGCTCGCCGTGCTCGACGAGGCTGCTGCCCAGGCCTACGCAGTTCCGGGCTGGCCTGGACGGATCGTCGTCACCTCGGGCCTGTTGCGGCGACTCGACGCCGGCGAACGGCGGGCGATGCTCGCCCACGAACGCTCTCACCTCGCTCACCATCACCACCTGCACCAGACAGCGGTCCGCCTGGCAGCAGCCGCGAACCCTTCGCTGCGGCAGCTGCCCGCCCTGGCGGCCTGGTCGTGTGAGCGTTGGGCAGACGAGGACGCAGCGCTTACGTCGCCCCGAGGCACGGTCGCCAGTGCTCTGACCCGCGCCGCCGGAGCAGACCTGTTCGCTTCGCCCGGAGTGGTGCTCGCGGCCGGAGCGATCGAAGTCGATCACCGCGTGCGCGCCTTGGGGATTCCGGCACCCCGGCTCAGGCGCTGGCCACTCGTCTCCGTGACCCTGGTGCTGCTGGTCATTGTCGCTGCGGTCGGTGTCGCGATGCACGACACCGAACGCCTCTTCGAGATAGCCCAACGGGCCTACCTCGCCACTCACTAAGCCACGTCCGACCACCTCGAACCTGTCCGCGGACGATGATGAAGGAATGACCATCGTCCGGGGCGTGCTGGCTCGGGTCTTCGTCGACGACGTCGACCTGGCTCTGCCCATCTACCAGAGACTCAGCGGCGACGTCGAGGCCCGACGCTTCCGATTCGGCGAGGTCGACCTCGCCTGGGTCGGTTCGTTCCTGTTGCTGAAGGTCGGGCCTGACCAGCGGGCGAACTACGAGCGGGTGGCGACCTTGCTCGTCGAGGACATCGACGAGGCGTCAGCCGCCGTTCGGGCGACCGGTGGCGTAATCCTCGAGGAACCGGCCGAGGCTCCCAATGGCCCGCGAATGATCGCCCGTCACGCTGATGGCGCAGTGTTTGAGTACATCCAACCGGACGAGTAGTCGACGTGGACGTGCCGGGCCTAACCGACGTAGGTCTTGGTGCCGGGCGCCAGCCAGGTGACCGTGAACCCGTTCCCGGAGCTGTCAGGCGCTCCGGTGGAGTCCTCGTGGGTGCCGTGGTTGTCGTAGATGTCGACGGCCGCCGCGCTGTGCAGGTTCTCGGCGGCGCCGTTGGTGGTGATCCCGCTGAACGTCACCGACTGCCAGTCGGGTGCGGCGGAGATGTAACCGTTGACGTCGGTGTCCTCCTGGATCCACTCCGCGGACTGCCCGGGGCCGGCGAAGCTGGAGGAGTGCGACGCGGTCTTGCCGGTGGTGTTGTCGGTGAGCGTCATCGCCCACTTGCCGCCGGTGCCCTTGGCCACCGTGGCGGTGATCGAGTCACCGGCGTGGATGGTGAGCGTGCTGAACAGCGTCTCGGGTGCCTCGTTCGTGGGGGTGATGACCTCCCACCAGGCGTCGTAGCTGGCCTTCTTGTTGACGACGTCGGCCTCGGTGCCTGTCTGGATCAGGTAGCCGTCCGTGCTGCTCGCTCCGTCGATGCCTACCCAGGTGGAGGAGTAGCCGTTGTACGTGGTCTTGAGGGTGGGCACCCTCCAGGTCGCGGTAGAGGCCGTGTAGCCGGAGCCGGACTGAATGTAGCCGGACCAGTTCAGGGACTGCTCGGTGGCGTTCTTCGATCCGGTGGCGCTGTGCCGCAGGCCGACGAAGTGCGGGGTCAGCCTGGTCTGCGCAGTAATCGCCGAGCTGGGGCCCGCGGCGAGGAGCGTGCCGGCCACGGCAAGGGTCGCGGCGGCGCCGAGGGTGAGGGCGCGCGTTCCCCAGGTGGAGCTGAATCGGTTCATTCTTACCTCCGCTATTACAAATGGGATGAAGCGGACAGTATTGGCAGCGGTGCGTGCCGGGTGGACCCGGAACTGGCAGGTCATGGACAGGCAGCTTCCGGCCTGCAGGGCTATCCCGGCTAGGGGAGGCCGCTCACCTAGCTCTCTCCAGGAAAGTTAGAGTGACGACGACTGACTTGAGCACACCGATGCGGGGAACCGATGACAACCACCGAACCGACCGGCGATACCCAGGCCCCCGCGCGCAGCCGCGTCGTGGAGTGGGGTGACCCGATCGTGACAGCTGCGGGCATGAGTGGCCGGACGGGGCTGGAGTTCCTGCAGACGCTGGTCGCGGGCGAACTGCCCCCGCCGCCGATCCTCGCCACGATCGGGGCGGCCCTGGAGAGCGTCGAGGCCGGCAAGGTCGTCTTCACCCTCGACCCCGCCGAGTACCACTACAACCCGATCGGCTCCGTGCACGGCGGCGTCTACGCCACCCTGCTCGACTCGGCGATGGGCTGCGCCGTCCAGTCGATGCTCCCGGAGCAGGTCGGCTACACCAGCCTGGACCTCTCGGTGAAGTTCCTCGGCGCGATCAGGCTCGGCACCGGCCGGGTGACCTGCACCGGGACGGTCGTCCACCTCGGCAGGCGCACCGCGCTGGCGGAGGGAACGCTCACCACCCAGGACGGCAAGCTGTTGGCCACCGGCACGAGCAGCTGCCTGATCCTCGGCGGCTGAGCCGGCCGAGCCCGGCAAACCCTTCCAGCTCCAGTTATAGCAGGGTTCCGGTGGCCTCATGAGGCCCCGGATTTTGATCTAGCGTCACGGACCTCAGACGAGGAGCCGATGACGTGATCTCTGCGAACACCAGCGTGTTCGACCTTCCCGACCATCTCGCCGCCAAGGCCGACCCATCCCAGATCGCGGCCGACGAGCGGTACTTCGCGACGATCGCGACCAGCCTCGAGCAGTCGATCGCCGAGCTCTCCGAGCGCCTCGACGCCGAGCAGCAGCTCCCCGGCGGCAGGGGACAGGCGGCGATGGACCGCGATATGGAGGTGCATCGCCTCTCCGCCCGGCTGCGCACGTTTCGGCGTTTCGGAGTGGACCTCTGCCTCGGTCACATGGTCGGCAGCGACGACGGCGAGCCGGTGTACATCGGACGGCTCGGCCTCACCGACAGCTCCGGCAAGCGGCTGCTGCTCGACTGGCGCTCACCCGCAGCCGAGCCCTTCTTCGGCGCCACCCACGCCAACCCGATGGGGCTGACCAACCGTCGGCGGTATCGCTGGTCGCAGGGCCGGATTCGCGACTACTGGGACGAGGTCTTCACCGCCGAGGGTCTGCAGGGCCGGGCGGCCCTGGACGATCAGTCGGCCTTCATCGCGAGCCTGGGCAGCAACCGGTCGAGCCGGATGCGCGACGTGCTCGGCACGATCCAGTCCGACCAGGACGCCATCATCCGCGCAGGCTCGGCCGGTGCCCTCGTCGTCGACGGCGGCCCGGGCACCGGCAAGACGGTCGTCGCGCTGCACCGTGCGGCCTACCTGCTCTACTCCGACCCGCGCCTGGGCCATCACCGCGGCGGGGTGCTCTTCGTCGGGCCGCACCAGCCCTACCTGGCCTACGTCGCCGACGTGCTCCCCAGCCTGGGTGAGGAGGGCGTGCAGACGTGCACCCTGCGCGACCTGCTGCCCGAGGGGGCGGCAGCGCGTCCGGAACGTGACCCCGAAGTGTCTCGGCTGAAGTCCACGGCGCAGTGGGTGGAGGCGGTCGAGTCGGCCGTGCGCTTCTACGAGGAGCCGCCCACCACACCGATGACGGTGGCGACGCACTGGTCGCAGCTGTGGCTCAGTGCCGACGACTGGGCCGAGGCCTTCGCAGCGGCTGAGCCGGGCACGTCACACAACGACGCGCGCGACCAGGTGTGGGAGGAGCTGCTCACGATCCTGCTGGACAAGCAGGTCGGTGACGAGGTGCCTGCCGGCCTGCTCCGCACTGCTCTGCTGCAGAGCCGGGAGCTGCTCGCCGCCTTCAACAGCGCGTGGCCGCTCCTCGAGGCGGCCGAGGTCGTCGGTGATCTGTGGTCCGTGCCGGCCTTCCTGCGCCGGTGTGCGCCCTGGCTGAGCATCGAGGAGATCCGGCTGCTGCAGCGTGCGGACGTCCAGGCCTGGACGCTTGCCGACCTGCCGCTGCTGGACGCGGCACGCCAGCGGATCGGTGACCCTGAGCTGGCCCGTCTCAACCGCCGGCGCGCCGCCTCGGTGGCCGCCGAACGGGAGCGGATGGCCAGGGTCGTCGAGGACGTGCTCGAGGCCGACGACGACGGTGAGGGCGCGGTGACGATGCTGCGCGGCAGCGACATCACCGGGATGCTGGTGGACGAGACCGCGCTGCCGAGCACCGACCCGGACCTGCTCGCCGGGCCGTTCGCGCACGTGGTGGTGGACGAGGCGCAGGAGCTCACCGACGCCGAATGGCAGATGCTCCTGCTGCGCTGCCCGTCACGCAGCTTCACCATCGTCGGTGACCGCGCCCAGGCCCGGCAGGGCTTCACCGAATCGTGGCAGGAGCGGCTCGAGCGCGTCGGCATCGATCACCTCACGATGGCGGGGCTCAGCATCAACTACCGCACGCCCGAGGAGGTGATGGCCGAGGCCGAGCCGGTGATCCGCGCTGTGCTGCCGGATGCCAATGTGCCGACGTCGATCCGGCGCAGTGGCGTCCCGGTGCGCCACGGTGCCGCGACCGAGCGCGACGAGATCCTCGCCGCCTGGCTCGCCGAACACGCCGACGGGACTGTGTGTGTCATCGGCGATCCGACGTTTCGGGCCACGCGACGAGTGCGTTCCCTCACGCCGGAGCTGGCCAAGGGGCTGGAGTTCGACCTCGTCGTGCTCGTCGACCCCGAGGAGCTGGGCAACCCTGAGGCGCTGGGCAACCCTGAGGCGCTGGGCGCCGGAATCGCGGGGGCGGTCGACCGCTACGTCGCGATGACGCGCGCCACCCAGCAGCTGGTGATTCTTACAGCGCGCTGACGGTCTGACGCTCGGCCACGCGGGCCAGCAGTTCGAGCAGCAAGGCGCGCTGCTCTGGCTTGACCCCGTCGAGCGCGCGCGATTCGGCCGCGTCACGTGCCGTCGCAAACTTGGCGTGAGCGCGCCGCCCTGCCGCCGTGATCTGCGGGATGCGAACGCGGCGATCCCCGGGATCAACCGTGCGGACAACCAGTTCCTGCTTCTCGAGGCGGTCGAGAACGGAGATCAACGTGGTCTTGTCGATGCAGATCAGCCGGCTCAGCTCGAGCTGGGTGCGCGGTGCGCCGTCGTCGAGCGCGGCGAGCACCATCCAGTCACGGCAGTCGGTGAGTCCCTGCTCGGCTGCAGCCCGATCGAGGTCTTCGACCATCCGCGCCGCAGCTGCGTGCAGCAGCATCGTGAGGTCCGCCGGCCAGAGAGTGCCGAAGAAATCCTTGGCCTCTTCTGTCTGGTGGACTCCCATGAAATCGGAGTGTACGGCGGATTGCCAGATCATACAAGGCCGGATTAGCGAATATCAGATCATCTTGACTCGGACGATCTCATTTCGTAACGTACGTGATGGCCGTGCACCTGGCCGCCCCGATCGTTGGAAGAGGACATCCCATGAGCACAACCCAGATTGACTCACAGACGGCGGCCGACCCGCGCCGCTGGCTGGCCCTCGGCGTCATCGCCGTCGCCCAGCTGATGGTGGTGCTCGACGCCAGCATCGTGAACATCGCGCTGCCGTCGGCGCAGAAGGCCCTGAACATCTCCGATGCCAACCGGCAGTGGGTCGTCACGGCCTACGCCCTCGCCTTCGGCGGGTTACTGCTGCTCGGCGGGCGGGTGGCCGACTTCATCGGCCGCAAACGTGCCTTCGTCATCGGCCTGGTCGGCTTCGGCCTCGCCTCGGCCATCGGCGGCATCGCTCAGAACCAGGGCGAGCTCTTCGGCGCCCGCGCTCTGCAGGGTGGCTTCGCCGCGCTGATGGCGCCAGCGGCACTCTCGCTGATCACGGTCACCTTCACCGAGCCGCGTGAGCGTGCCAAGGCCTTCGCCGTCTACGGCGGGATCTCCGGTGGTGGCGCGGCGCTCGGGCTGATCCTCGGTGGCGTCCTCACCGAGTACGCCTCGTGGCGCTGGACCCTGCTCGTCAACACCCCCATCGCCATCGCCACCGCCGTCGCCGGCTTCTTCCTCGTTCACGAGAGCCGCGCCGAGGGCACCCCGAAGTACGACATCCCCGGAGTGATCACCAGCACGCTCGGCCTCGTCGCCCTGGTCTACGGCTTCACCAAGGCCAACGAGAGCGGCTGGGGTTCCGGCAGCACGATCTCGCTGCTGATCGCCGCCGTGGTCCTGCTCGTCGCCTTCGTGCTCATCGAGCGCCACACCGACGAGCCGCTGCTGCCGCCGCGCGTCTTCACCGAGCGCAACCGTGCCGGTGCCTTCCTCAACTCGCTGTTGATCGGCCTCGCGCTGTTCGGCATGTTCCTGTTCCTCGTCTACTACATGCAGGGGACGCTGCACTACTCCGCGCTGAAGTCCGGGCTCGCGTTCCTGCCGTTCAGTGCCGGCATCGTCTTCGCCGCAGGCATGGCAAGCGGGCTGCTGCCGCGCATCGGCCCGCGTCCGCTGATGGTCGGCGGCACGGTGATGGCAGCGATCGGCATGGCGCTGTTCACTCAGATCAAGGTCGACTCCAACTTCGCTGTGTGGGTGCTGCCGGCCGAGATCATCATGAGTCTCGGCATGGGCTTCGCCTTCGTCGCCCTCTCCAGCACGGCCCTGATCGGTGTGGACGACCGCGACGCGGGCGTGGCCAGCGCGCTGGTCAACACCACCCAGCAGGTCGGTGGCTCGCTCGGCACCGCCCTGCTCAACACGATCGCGGCGTCTGCCTCGGCCCACTACGTCCTCGCGCACGGCGTCGGCAGCGGCCGCGCCGGTGACGTGCACGGTTACACGGTGGCCTTCACCTGGGGCCTCGCGGCGCTGATCCTGGCTGCGCTGCTCTCGTTCGTACTGGTCTCCAAGCAGCGCCCGGACACCGGCGCCGTCGACTCCGACGGCGAGGTCACGGCGTTCGAGCACGCCGAGGAACTCAGCACCATCCTCTGAGTTCTCGCCGCCGTCAACGACCCGCCCGGCCTTCACCGGGCGGGTCGTTGACGTTGGAGAACGGCCAACGCAGCTAGGAGCGGAGGCGATGACTTCGCGTCTGTGCTCTCCTAGCGTCTGCGGCGTCAGGTGGGGCGACGAAGGGTGGCGGCTGTGCAGGTCCGGAGAATCGGTGTTACGGCCGTCGTTGCGGCAGCGGCTACGGCGCTGATGGGGATGCCCTCTGCCCACGCGGCCCAGGTGCCGGACCCGCGGTCGGACCCCTTCTATGCGGTTCCGGCCGACATCGGCTCGTCCGCGCCCGGCGCCGTGCTCGGTTCGCGGGTCGTCTCACCGGCGCTCTTCGGGCTGATCCGGGCCCGGGCCACCGGCTACCAGCTGCGCTACCGCACCACGGACAACCTCGGGAACCCGACGGCCACGCTCACCACGGTCCTGGTGCCGAACACGCCTGCTCCGGCAGCCGGCAAGCCTCGCCCAGTGGTGTCGTACCAGGAGGCCGAGGACAGCAACTCGCTGCAGTGCGCGCCGTCGTACGGCCTCGTCGCGGGCGCCCCCGTCGACAACCCGGTGGGCCAAGTGGAGATGCTGCTCATCGCCGGCTACCTGGCGAAGGGCGACATCGTGGTGGTGCCTGACTACGAGGGGCCCGCGTCGCTCTACACCGTCGGGCTGATGGCCGGGCACGCCACGCTCGACGGCATCCGTGCCGCCAAGGCCTTCGCCCCCGCTGGCATCTCGGCCTCGGCTCCGGTGGGCCTCGTCGGCTACTCCGGCGGTGCGCTCGCCACCGAATGGGCCGCCCAGCTGCAGCCGAGCTACGCCCCGGATGTGAAGCTGTCGGCCGTCGCGGCTGGAGGCGTGCCGGTGAACATCGGCCACATGGCGCCGCACATCGATGCCAGTGGCTTCCTCGACGGGATCGTCCAGAACGGCATCACCGGCGAGGCGAAGGCATACCCGGACCTCGTGGCACAGGCGTCGCAGTACATCTCGCCTACCGGCAGGGCGGTCATGCGCGCGGTGAACACCGAGTGCAACCAGACGGTGACGGCCACCTATGCCTTCGTGCCGTACAGCACGATGTTCACCGTCCCCGACCCGCTCAACTCGATCCCGCAGATGCGCCAGATCATCAGCGCCAACACCCTCGGCGGAGCCACGCCGGCCAAGGTGCCGACCTACATCTACGAGTCGGTGAACGACGAGGCGACGGTGCCCGCGGACGTCGACGCGCTCGTGGCGCAGGACTGCGCCGCCGGCGTGCCGATCAACTATCAGCGCGACATCCTCAGCGAGCACGTCGTGCTGGCAATCACCGGCGCCTTCGCCGCGACCACCTGGATGCAGGGCACCCTGACCGGGCAGACGCGCACGACCGGATGCCACACCACCACCTCGGCGAGCCTGCTGCTCACCGGGCCTGGCGCGGTGGGGCTGCTCGCGCTGCTGCTCGGCCTCCCCGCCGTCTTCGGCTGACCGCCGCCCCCGCTCGATGCAGCGTCGCCGTGACGGGTGTACGCGCGGCGTGTCTTCCCGGCAGCGTCGCCGGCGCCGCACCAAGGCTGGCTCGGCATCCGCCCAGCGGGACCGAACCTGCCGCCGCCCGCGCCAGCACCGTCCGTAGTTGACGCATAAAGTCAGCGTCATGCCCGAAACCGTGCGTGGAGTCATCGCCCGATCAGTGAACGCCCCGGTCGAGGTGGTCGAGATCGTCATCCCGGACCCCGGGCCGGGCGAGGCCGTAGTGCGCGTGCAGGCCTGCGGGGTCTGCCACACCGACCTGCACTACCGGCAGGGCGGCATCAACGACGACTTCCCCTTCCTGCTCGGTCACGAGGCCGCGGGCGTCGTCGACGCGGTGGGGCCGGGCGTCACAGAGGTGGCGGTCGGCGACTACGTGATCCTCAACTGGCGCGCGGTCTGCGGGCAGTGCCGGGCCTGCCGCCGCGGCCGCCCGCAGTACTGCTTCGCCACCCACAACGCCACCCAGAAGATGACGCTCACCGACGGCACCGAGCTCTCGCCGGCCCTGGGCATCGGTGCCTTCGCGGAGAAGACGCTCGTGGCGGCCGGCCAGTGCACCAAGGTCGACCCGGCCGCGCCGCCGCAGGTCGCCGGGCTGCTCGGCTGCGGCGTGATGGCAGGGATCGGCGCGGCCATCAACACCGGCGGGGTAGGTCGTGGTGACTCCATCGCGGTGATCGGCTGCGGTGGCGTCGGATCGGCAGCCGTGGCCGGGGCGCGCCTTGCCGGGGCCGGCACGATCGTGGCGCTGGACCTCGACGATCGCAAGCTCAGCACCGCACGCTCGCTCGGCGCCACGCACACGATCAACACCACCGGACTGGGCCAGGACGACGTGGTGGCCGCGATCCAGGCGGTCACCGGGGGCTTCGGGGCGGACGTCGTGGTCGACGCGGTGGGCCGCCCCGAGACCTACAAGCAGGCCTTCTACGGGCGCGACCTCGCCGGCACCGTCGTGCTCGTCGGGGTACCGACACCGGAGTTGACGCTGGAACTCCCACTCATCGACGTCTTCGGCCGCGGCGGTTCCCTCAAGTCGTCCTGGTACGGCGACTGCCTGCCGTCACGGGACTTCCCCATGCTGATCGACCTCTTCCTGCAGGGCCGGCTCCCGCTCGAGGCCTTCGTCTCGGAGACGATCGGCCTCGACGACATAGAGGCGGCGTTCACCAAGATGCACCACGGTGACGTGCTCCGCTCGGTGGTGCTGTTCTGATGGCTGCGCGGGTGGAGCACGTCGTCACCTCAGGCACGTTCGACCTCGACGGTGGCAGCTGGGACGTCGACAACAACGTCTGGTTGGTGGGTGACGACGACGAGTGCGTGGTGATCGACGCACCGCACGACGCCGAGGCGATAGCCGACCTCATCGGCGACCGGCAGCTGCTGGCGATCCTCTGCACGCACGCGCACAACGACCACGTGACGGTCGCGCAGGCGCTGAGCGTCCGCTACGGCGCGCCGGTGCGGCTGCACCCCGACGACGAGGTGCTCTGGCGCCAGACCTACCCCGACTTCGACTTCGAGCCGCTGGAGGACGGCGAGACCCTCTCCGTCGCCGGGGTGGAGCTCACCGTCGTGCACACCCCGGGGCATGCGCCCGGGGCCGTCTGCTTCTACGCGCCCGCGCTCGGGGTGCTCTTCAGCGGTGACACCCTCTTCCAGGGCGGGCCGGGAGCCACGGGGCGCTCCTACTCCGATTTCGGCACGATCATCGACTCGCTGGAGGAGTCGGTGCTCACCCTGCCGAGTGACACGGTCGTGCACACCGGCCACGGCGCCGACACCACGATCGGCGACGAGGCGGGCTCAGTCGCCGACTGGATCGCCCGAGGCCACTGAATCCACGGTCACCGAATCCAGGGTCTGCAGGAAGCCCGGGTAGCTGGTGGCCACCGCCTCGAAGCCGATGATCTCGGACGGGCCGTCGGCGGCGAGGGCCAGGATCGAGGCGGCCATCGCAATGCGGTGATCGCCGTGGCTGTCGACGCGGCCGGGGTGCAGCCGCGCGCCGCCGGTGATCACCAGACCGTCCGGCAGCTCCTCGACCTCGGTCCCGAAGGCGCGCAGCATCGCCGCGGTCGTGGCCACCCGGTCGGACTCCTTGACACGGAGCTCCGCGGCTCCGCGCACGGTCGTGACGCCGTGGGCCAGTGCCGCGGCAACCGCGAGCGCGGGCACCTCGTCGACGAGCCCGGCGATCTCGTGCTCCTCGATGTCGGTGCCGCGCAGCTCCCCGGCGCGGACACGGACGTCCCAGGCGCGCGGCACGCTGGCCGACTCGGTGACCGTGACGTCGGCGCCCATCCGCCGCAGCACGTCGAGGAAGCCGCCGCGGGCATGACCGAGGTAGATCCCCTCGACCGTGACGTCGCTGCCGGCGAGCGCCGCGGCGCCGACGAGCCAGAAGGCGGCCTGGGACGGGTCGCCGGGCACCGCCTCGTCCACCGCGGTGAGCTGGGACGGGCGCAGCCGGACCGTCGCACCATCGACGTCGAGGTCCGCCCCACGCACGGTCAGCATCTCTTCGGTGTGGGCGCGGCTGCGGACCGGCTCGCGCACGATCGTCTCGCCAGCGGCGCGCAGACCGGCGAGCAGGATCGCCGACTTCACCTGCGCCGAGGAGACCGGCGCCGCGTAGTCGATGCCGCGCAGGTCGCCACCGCGAATGCTGATCGGCGGGAGGCGGCCGCCCTCACGCCCGTCGACGACCGCCCCCATGAGCCTGAGTGGGACGGCGATGCGGTCCATCGGCCGGCGCGCGATCGAGGCATCGCCCTGCAGCACGGTGAGGCCGTTCAGCCCGGCGGCCAGCCCGGCGATGAGTCGGATGCCGGTGCCGGAGTTGCCGGTGTCGATCACCGCGGCCGGCTCGTGCAGCGCACCGCCCGTGACCTCGACGGTGCGCTCGTCCAGGGTGGTGAGGGTCGCGCCGAGCGTCACGATCGCCGCCGCCGTGTGCACGACGTCCGCGCCGTTGGAGAGCCCGGTGATCCGTGACGTGCCAGGTGCGAGTGCGGCGAGCAGCAGAGCCCGGTGCGACACGGACTTGTCGCCCGGCACCGTCACCGTCCCGCTGACGGTGCTCGGGCCTGTGACTCGCACCGTCTGCTCCACGGCCGCAATCCTAGTGGCGGGCGGCCTCATCGATTTCGGAGCGTGTGGGCAGTGCCGCGCCTGCCCGCGAGACAGTGAGGGCGGCGGCGGTTGCCGCCCACTCCAGGACTCCGCGCACCGCGGCCGGGGTGAGGGCGGCGAGCCGGCTACGTCGCGCGGTGCCGGACATGGCCCGCACCAGCGCGTCGAGCAGGGCCGCCATGAAGGAGTCCCCGGCGCCGACCGTGTCCACCACCTGCGCAGGTGCCGGCGGCACGTCGATGCGCGTGCCCGCGAAGTAGGCGGTGACCCCGTCAGCACCCCGGGTGACGGCGACGAGGGGTGTGCCGTCGGTATGCCAGGCCTGCGCCACCGCGCCCGGATCGCGCTCCGGATACAGCCAGCGCAGGTCCTCGTCGCTGATCTTGACGACGTCGCTGAGCATGACCAGGTGATCGAGACGGGCCTGGACGGACTCACGGGTGTCGAGCAGGGCAGGGCGGATGTTCGGGTCCAGGCTGATCAGCGTCTGCGGCCGCCGCGAGGTGACCAGCGCCCGCACCGCGTCGGCGCCAGGGGCGAGCAGCGCGCCGATCGAACCGGTGTGCAGCAGATCCGTCGCGGGTGCACCAGCCACGTCGATGTCCCAGCTGACGTCGAAGTCGTACAGCGCGGAACCGTCCGGGCGCAGGCGCGCGCGGGCCGTAGAGGTCGCGGTGGCCGGGCAGGCCCGTACTGTCACGCCGGCCGCGGCCAGGTGCCCGGCGATCATCCGGCCGTACGGGTCGTCGCCGAGCTCGGTGAGCAGGGTGACGTCGTCGCCCAGCTGCCCGAGCCCGTAGGCGACGTTGGCGGGGCTGCCACCGGGGTGATCGCTCAGCGTGCCGTCCGCCCCGACGATGACATCGACGAGCGCCTCACCGACGACGAGGTAGCTGGTCATCGGCGCTCGTCGGTGGGCACGGCCCAAGCCTAGGGGCTGGCAGGAGCCGACCGGGAACAGGCTCGGGTGGCCATACTGGGACGGTGCGCTGTCCAGCTCGTGCCACGGTCACCGCCCGCACCGTGCTGCAGGTGCGGTGATGGAGGCTCCGCTGACGGCTCCGCGGGCGCCGCTGCCCTCCGGTCGTCGCGCCGGGGGTGGGCTCACCAAGGACGAGGTCGTCGCGATCCAGCGGTCGCGGATGCTGTTCGCGATGGTCGAGGCGGTGGCCGATCAGGGCTACTCCACCGTCTCGGTGGCTGACGTGGTGCGGCTGGCCGGCGTCTCCCGGGCCACCTTCTACGAGCAGTTCCAGGACAAGCAGGACTGCTTCGTCTCTGCCTTCGACGCTGCCGTCGGCGTGATCTTCGGCGACGTCGAGCTGCCCTCCGGCACGGACCCTGCCGCCTTCGGGCCGCTGCTGGCCGGCTATCTCGACTCGATCGTCACCCATGCCACGTTCGCAAAGGTCTTCCTGATCGAGATCTACGCGGTCGGGCCGGAGGGTGCGCGTCGTCGCGCGGAGAGCCAGTCAGTCTTCGCCGAGGCGATCGCGTCGATGTTCGGCGTGACCGACGAGCGTGGCCGCTTCGCCGCCGAGGCTCTCGTGGCTGCGGTCAGCACGATGGTGACGTCGCTGCTGGCGGTGGGTGACCTCGACGGCATCCGCGCACTGCACGCCCCGATCACCCGCCTGGCCGACGAGCTGCTGCGCTGAGCCTGGCGGTGGAGCCGGCAGATCAGCCCGCGGCGTGAGCGGCAGCGATCTGCTTGCGCAATGACTCGTCGCTGTGCCGGATGCTCAGCGCGACGACCGGCTCCATCGCGCGACCCATCGCCCGGCCGGCAAGGCCGCCCGGCAGCTCGTAGTAGAAGTCCACGACTATGTGGGAGGTGGTGTCGGTGACCGGCGAGAAGTGCCACTCCGTCTTGAGCTGGAAGCCCTGGTAGGACTCGAGTGCGATCAACCGGTCCTGCTCCCAGCCGGTGACGCGGACGCGGGAGTGGATCTTGATGGGCTTCAGCGAGAACGTGCCGTCGAAGGTGGCGCCCAGGCCGCTGAGCTGCTCGGTGTTCGGCTCGAACTTCGACAGCCCGAAGAGCCAGTCCACGGTGTGGCTGGCGTCGTCGACATAGGCGAAGGCGACGCTGACGGGCGCGTCTGCCGAGCTCTCGTGGTGAATGTGAATCATGGTTGTCGAACCTACCTGCCGGGGCCGCGAGGCTGCGGCCCCGGCAGAGTGGTTCAGCCCACCAGCGCCACGGACTCCTGCTCCACCGCGGTCGCCCGGCGCGGGCGGAGCCGGTAGGCGGTCAGTGCCAGCCCGGCCAGGGAGACCCCGACGACGACACCGAGGGCGGTGTCCATGCCGGGGAGCAGCCCGTCGGTGGTCTTGTGGTGCCCTGCGCTCGTGAGGATGGCGGTGACGATCGCGAGCACCATGGCGCCGCCGATCTGCATGCTCGTATTGAGCAGCCCCGAGGCCAGCCCCTGCTCGTGGTCGGCAACACCCGTCGTGGCCTGGGCGTTCACCGCGGGGAAGCAGAGCGCGAAGCCGACTCCCAGCAGCAGCATCGTCGGCAGCAGGAAGCTGACGTAGGCCATGTGCGGGCCGACGCGCAGGAACAGGGTGTAGCCGCCGAGGAGTGCGGCCAGGCCCAGCCCGATCAGCACGGAGGTGTTGACGCGTTCGAGCAGGGCCCCCATCCGAGGCGCGCTGGCCACCACGATGAGGCCGGCCGGCAGGAACGCCATCGCCATGCCCAGCGGTGACCAGCCCAGCGAGTCCTGCACATACAGCGTCACGATGAACTGGAACGAGACGTACCCGCCGAACATCGCGGCAGCGGAGAGGTTGGCGTGCACGAGGGCCGACGAGCGCAGGATGCCGAGCCGGACGAGCGGACGTTCGTGGCGCCGCTCGATGACGAGGAACGCTGCCATCAGCGCGGCACTGACCAGCAGACCGGCGATGGTGAGCGGGTCGCCCCAGCCGCGCGTCGGTGCCTCGACCACGGAGTAGACGAGTGCGAGCAGTGACGCGGTGCTGGTGAATGCGCCGGCCAGATCGAAGTGGGCCAGCGTGACCGACTCACGGGCGGCGGTGGGGATCACCTTGATGCCGGCGAGCACGAGGGCGATGGCCACCGGACCCGGAACGAGGAAGGTGGCCCGCCAGCCGAGTTCGGTGAGGAGGCCACCGAAGACCAGACCCAGGGAGAAGCCGCTGGCGCCGCACACCGTGTAGATGCTCAGGGCGCGGCTGCGGGCCGGCCCCTCGGCGAAGGTCGTCGTGATGATCGAGAGTCCGGCCGGAACGGTGAAGCCGGCCGAGGCGCCCTTGACGAAGCGCAGGGAGATCAGCGCGAGGTCGTTGCTCAGGAACGCGCTGATGACCGAGGTGACGCCGAAGACGGCGACGGCGGTGAGGAAGACGCGGCGACGGCCCAGCAGGTCGGAGGCGCGCCCGCCCAGCAGCAGGAAGCTGCCGTAGCCGAGCACGTAGCCGCTGACGATCCACTGCAGTGCGCCGGCGGAGAGGTGGAGGTCGGCGCCGATCGAGGGCAGCGCCACGCCGACCATGGAGAGGTCGAGACCGTCGAGGAAGAGGGCGCCACAGAGGACGACGAGCAGGGCCCAGGTGGCCCTGCTCCAGTCGAGCCCGCGCACGACGGCGTGCGGTGCGGGCGGGGCCACGGTGAGCCCGGAAGCGGGTGGGATCGGCGAGGAGTCGAGGTCAGTCACGTGGTCGAGTATATGCATGTGCATCTAATGCGCAAGCATAAAATGCACGTGAACATTATGCGGCTGCAGGTGTAGGATGCGGGCATGGCCCCGAAACGCCCCTCCGGCAGCGACGCGACGCTCGCCGCCGATGAGGCGCTGGCCGCCGAGTGGCACGAGCTGATGGGGCGCTACCACCGCATCACCTGCAATCTCGACCGTGAATTGATGGCTCGACACGAGCTCACCGTCAGCGAGTTCGAGGTGCTGCAGCAGCTGGCCACCGATGAGAGCGACACGGTACGCATGCACGAACTCGGGGAGCGCGTGCATCTCACGCAGAGTGCCCTCTCCCGGCTGATCAGCCGCCTCGAGCGCGATGGGCTGCTCGAGCGCGGCATGTGTGCCGATGATCGCCGCTCCGTCTGGGCTCAGCTCACCCCCGCCGGCGCTCAGCGCTACGCCGAGGCCAAGCCCACCCAGCGCGCGATCCTGCGCGACCAGGCCGGCCCCTGCATCGAGC
>JAOPUX010000252.1 GCA_025963285.1 Jatrophihabitans sp. | reverse complement strand
TCTCCGGCAGCCTCACTGCCACGACCGCCGATCTCGAGGGCGCCGACCTCACCGGCTCGGGCACGCTCACCATCCCCAGCGCCGGTGGCGTCACCCTCGGGTCGGTCCTGCTGGAGCACGGCCACAAGCTGCTCAACAAGGGCACCGCGACGGAGAGCACCACCAGCGGCTGCTACTACTACTGCGCCAACCTCGCCGAGGCGACCGCAGGCGTGTTCGAGAACGCGGGTAGCTGGAGCGTCACCGGCAACGGCAACTACGGCCTTGCCGACGAGGACGGCAACACCCTCAACGGGGTGGTCAACGACTCCGGCGCCACGATGACGGTGAACCTGGATGACCCCAGCGATACCTTCACCGTCGGCACGGCCTTCACCAATGCCGGGACCGTGACGCTCACGACCGGCACCGTGAACCTCGGGGAGGGAAACACCTCGGGTACCACCGACACCGGCTCCGCGTCGCTGGCCGCGGGCACCACCCTCGGCTACGACGGAGGCAGCCGCACCGTGACCTCCGGGACGGTGACGGGATCGGGCACGCTGTACCTCGGCGGAGCCTCGGTGGCCTTCTCCGGCGGGGTCACCGTGGCGAACCTCGAGGTGGATGACTTCGCCCCGATCTCGGGAAGCCTCACGGCGACCAACGCGACCCTCACCGGCGCTGATCTCACGGGCTCGGGCACGCTGACCATCCCGGCCGGTGGCACCGTCGCGCTCGGCAGCGTGACCCTGGAGAACGGCTACAAGCTGCTCAACCAGGGCACGGCTACCGAGAACACCACCGTGGGCTGCTTCAACAACTGCGCGAACCTCGCTGTCGAGACTGGATCGACCTTCGAGAACGCCGCCGCGTGGGACGTCACGGGCAACGGCAACTACGGGATCGTCACCGACGGAACCACCACGAACGTCGTCGGCAACGATGCCGGTGCCACGATGAACGTGACGCTCGACGACCCCAGCGACACGTTCACGATCAACAACACCTTCACCAACGCCGGAGCCATGTCGATCGTCGAGGGCACCACCGTGCTCAACTACGGCAACAACGCCTCGACCAGCGACACCGGCAGCGCCGTCATCAGCGCCGGGGCGACCCTGCGCTACGCCGGCGGCAGCCGCACGGTCGCCGCCACCACGATCTCCGGCGCGGGCACGCTGGAGGTCAGCGGCAGCAGCGTGGCCTTCACCGGTGCCGTCACCGTGGCGCACCTGCTGGCGGACCAGGGTGCCACTCTCTCCGGTTCAGTGACGGCCACCAACGCGGCACTGCAAGGCGTCGAGCTGACGGGCGCCGCGACGATGACGATCCCTTCGGGCGGCACGGTAACGCTCGATGACGTGCTCATCGACAACGGTTACCGGCTGCTCAACCAGGGCACCGCCACGCAGAACACGACGAGTTCGAGCTGCGGCTGCTCGAACGTGGCGGTGGCCAGCGCGGGTGTCTTCGAGAACGCCGCGACGTGGAACGTCACCGGCAACGGCAACTACGGCGTCGTGTCGAACGGTGACAGCAGCGCCTACGCAGTGCAGAACGACCTCGGCGCGACCCTCACCGTTGCCCTTGACAGCAACTCCGACACCGAGACCTTCAGCGCGCCGTTCACCAACGCAGGGTCGCTGAGCCTCACCACCGGCCAGCTGAGCTGGACGGGCGGCAACGTCACCGGCACCACCGACTCGGGAACTGCCGCGCTCAGCGCGGGTACCTCGCTCGACTACGCAGGCGGGGCGCGCGCGATCGGCGCCGGCACGATCACCGGCGCCGGCACGCTGCGCCTGCAGTCGGGCACCACCACCTTCACCGGGGCGGTGTCGATCGCCAACCTCTCGGTCGAAGGCGCCAACCTCACCGGCTCGCTGGCCGCTACCAACGTCGCCCTGGCCGGCGGGTACCTCACCGGCCCCGGGACGATGACCGTCGGCGGCTCGCTCACCCTCAGTGAGGCCGACCTCTCCGTCGGCTACAGGCTGATCAGCAACGGCACGGCCACGCTGAACACCACCACCTCGAGCTGCTACGACTTCTGCAGCAACATCGCCCTGCAGAACGGGTCGGTCTTCGAGAACGCCGGCACCCTCGCGGTCAGTGGCAACGGCAGCTACGGCACGTACTCCGACGGTGACCCCGGCAACCTGATCCAGAACGACGCCACGGGCACCATCTCGATCGGCTTCACCACCACGTCGGCCACCTGGAACAACACGATCCCGATCGCGAACTCCGGGGTGCTCACGATCAGCAAGGGCAACTTCGCCCCGACGCTGACCACGCTCACGTCGGCAGGCGCGCTCAGCGGTGGCACCTTCGCCACGACGGGCGGCAAGCTGACCTTCGCCAACACGGTGAAGTCGAATGCCGCAACACTCGTGCTCGGGGCCTCCGGATCGTTCAGCCCGGCGCTCACCAGCCTGGCCACCAACAGCGGCTCCGTCTCGATCGGCCAGGCGCTGACCGAGTCCGTCGGGCTGGTCAACTCCGGCTCGCTGACCGTCACCAACAGCGCGACGTGGCGGGTCAACTCGCTGACGCAGAGCGCCGGTTCGCTCACCGTCACCGCGGGCGCCACCTTCAAGTCGGGCGCCAGCGGCACCGCCGCGGTGACGGTCAACGGTGGCTCGCTCACCGGCTCCGGCACCGTTCTCGGTGCGGTCGCCGGTGCCGGCACGGTCTCTCCCGGCACGGCGAACGCGGGCACGCTCACGGTCACCGGCAGCTACGCGCCGGCCACCGGGGGCACCCTCGCGGCGTCCGTGGGTGCCACCTCCACCCAACTCGCCGTCTCGGGCACCGCGAGTCTGGCCGGCACGCTGGCGCTCGCCTCACAGGCGCCGGTACCCGCACTGGGCACCACCGCGACGCTCCTCACCGCAGGCAGCGTCTCCGGGACGTTCGGCACCGTCTCCGGCGCCGATGTCCCCTCCGCGCACGCGTACTGGAAGATCGGGTACACCGCGACGTCGGTGACGGCCACGCTCACCGCGTACCCGTCGATCTCCGTCGCCGCGGCCACGGCGCCGGAGGGCAACAGCGGTACGACCAACCTCCTCCTCCCGGTGACCCTCTCCGCCGCCTCCCAGCTGCCGGTGACGGTGGCCTACGCGACCAGCGACGGCACCGCCACCGCCGGCTCGGACTACACCGCCGCGTCGGGCACGCTGACCTTCCCGGCGGGCGTCACCACCGAGAACGTCTCGGTCCCGGTGACCGGCGATGCGGTCTACGAGCGCGACGAGACGTTCACGCTCACCCTGACCGCGCCGACCGGGGCAACCCTCGGCACCGCAACGGCCGTGGGCACCATCAGCAACGACGACGCCGCACCGGTGGTGACGGTAGGCAACGCCACCGCCACGCAGTCCGCTGCCGCCGGCTCGACCGCCACCTTCCCGGTGACGGTCTCCGGCGCGACGTCCCTGCCGCTGAGCGTCAACTACGCCACTAGCGACGGCACGGCGCTGGCCGGCACCGATTACACCGCGACCTCCGGCACCCTGACGCTCCCCGCCGGAACCACTTCGGGATCGATCACCGTGCCGGTGCTGGCCAAGGCGACGTACAGCGCCAACGAGGTCTTCAACCTCGCGGTGACCGCCCCCGTCGATGCCACGATCGCGACGCCGTCGGCCACTGCCACGATCACCAACAGCAACGTGTTCATCTCCACGATCACGCCTACCGTGGTGCAGCAGGGCGTCGCCAAGACTGTGACGGTCAACGGGGCCAACTTCGGCTCCGGCACGACGGTGACCGTCTCCGGAACCGGCGTCACGCCCAGCGGCCTGGTGCTCGTCAGCGCCAACCAGCTGACCGTGAAGCTCACGCCTACCGCTACCGCTAGTGCTGGAGCGCGTGACGTGGTCGTTCATCGGGCCGGCGTGGCG
This sequence comes from Jatrophihabitans sp., assembly GCA_025963285.1. GTDB lineage: Bacteria > Actinomycetota > Actinomycetes > Mycobacteriales > Jatrophihabitantaceae > JAOPUX01. Next base: position 20,539 of record JAOPUX010000252.1, on the reverse strand, counting down.
TCGTCCTGCACCGGCTGCCTCACCGTGGTGCTCGCCCCGACGCTGACCTCGGTGTCGCCGTCGGTGATCGGCGCCGGTGCCACCGAGACGGTGACGCTCACCGGCACCAACTTCGCCTCCGGAGCCTCGGTGACCACCGGTGCTGCCACGGTCACCGCCGCCGTCACCGCCGTGACGCCCACCTCGATCACGGCGACGCTGACGGTGAACGTGGCCGCCCCCACCGGGGCCCTCCCGATCCGGGTGACCAACCCCGACAGCGGGACGGCCGTCTGCTCGACGTGCCTGACGATCACCCCTCACCCGGTGATCGGCACGCTCTCGCAGACCAGTCTGCAGGTGGGTGCCACGGTGCCGCTCACGCTCTCCGGTTCGCAGTTCCAGAGTGGTGCCGTGCTGACCTTCGGGCCCGGCGTCACCGCGTCCGTCACCTCGGTGACGTCCACCTCGATCACGGCCACCTTCCACGTCGCCGCCACCGCCACGCCGGGTGCGGTGGCGCTACGGGTGACCAATCCGGATGGCGGCACGGCGAAGTGTTCCTGCTTCACCGTCACGCCGGGCCCGACCGTCACCGCGGTGAGCCCGTCGAGCGTGGTCCACGGCAGCACGGTGAACGTCACGATCACCGGCACGCGGTTCGCGGCCGGAGCCACCGTCGCGATGAACAACGTCGCCGTGAGCAACGTGGTGGTGGTCAACTCGACGACGATCACGGCCACGTTCAAGGTCTCCAAGACCGCACCGCTGGTGACGGAGAAGGTCACCGTGACGAATGCGGCTGCGGCCGGTGGCGGCGTCGGCTCCTTCAACGGCGTCACGATCACCTGACCGGGTAGAACCGCGCCGGCCGACGGCCGGCGCGGTTCGGCCTGGGCTGACGCCGGCGGCTAGTGGGCGCTGAGCCGGAACGAGTCGAGGACCGCGCCAACATCGATGACGCGGGCAGCAGCTATCTCCGGCCGGCGCAGCTGGGCTGCCACGTAGCGGGCCACCGACTTGCGCACCTCGGACTCGATCGGGGCGAAGAGCTGAAGCACCGAGGCCCGCAGACCCTCGGCCTGCATCCGGATCTCGACGTCGCGGCGGGTCGGCGGCTCGATGTCGATGACCACCTTGAGCGGGTCGGCGGGGCGCGCGGTGAGCGAGAGCCGCACGGTGACGACCGCGTTGAAGCGGCTCTTCTCCAGGCCCATGTCGATGAGCAGGGCAAGGTCGACGGGTAGGGAGAGGTGGTAGGCCACGAACTCGCCCTCGACGGGGCTGGCCACCGGCTGGCCGACCCTGCCGTGGGCGGAGACCTTCACGATCCCCATCGGCCCGACGCCGAGCGGCCCGAAGTCGACGGGGCGTCCGGCGAGCCCGGCCGCGGCCGCGGCGACGCGCTCCTCGGTGACCGCACGCTGGAAGAACCGCGCTCCGAACTCCGCGTACGTGCTGTAGCTGACTGCGGGCTCGTCGTCTTGCGGCGTCGTCACACGCGCGACGCTATCGGATCGCCGGCCGTAGCCGAGTGATCGCCGGCCGTAGCCAAGCGATCGCAGCCCGCAGCCGAGCGTCGCAGCCCGCAGCCGAGTGCGGAGCGGAGCTGCGACGGAGCGTCAGTGGACGCCGACCACCGAGGTGATCACGGCGGCACCGAAGAGGAATGTGCTGCCCGTTCCGACCATCACCATTTCGAGTCGGCGCTGACGGATCCAGACCCGCTGCTTCTTCATGACTGCAACGATGCACGACCGGGATTTCCGTCAGGTCAACTCACGGTGTCGTCCGCGGAAAATCAGCGGTACGGGCGGCCGAGGGCACGGAAGTGCCAGCCCGCGGCGATCCACTTGTCGGGGTCGAGGGCGTTGCGGCCATCGACGATCCGGGGCGCGGCCACCAGCGACTTCAGTTCGCCCGGGTCGAGCTCACGGAAGACCGACCACTCGGTGAGGTGCAGGACGATGTCGGCGTCGCGGCAAGCCTCGGCCGGGCTCGCGGCGTAGAAGAGGCTCGGGTAGAGCCCCTCTGCCGTCGTCATCGCCTCGGGGTCGTAGACGCGGACCGCGGCGCCCGCGCGCTGCACGTTGAGCGCGACGTCGAGTGCGGGGGAGTCGCGGATGTCGTCGCTGTTCGGCTTGAAGGCCAGCCCCAGCACGCCCACGCGCCGCCCGGCCAGTGATCCGTCACAGAGTTCGCGGGCGAGATCGACCATGCGGGCGCGCCGGCGGAGGTTGATCTCGTCGACGTTCTTCAGGAACGACAGCGCCTGATCGACACCGAGCTCCCCGGCGCGGGCCATGAACGCGCGGATGTCCTTGGGCAGGCAGCCCCCGCCGAAGCCGAGACCGGCGTGCAGGAAGCGGTGGCCGATGCGCTCGTCATGCCCGATCGCCTTGGCCAGCATCGTGACGTCGGCACCGGTGGCCTCGCAGACCTCGGCCATTGCGTTGATGAACGAGATCTTGGTGGCCAGGAACGAGTTGGCCGCCACCTTCACCAGCTCGGCGGTCGCGTAGTCGGTGATCACGACGGGGGTGTCGTCGGCGCTGACGATGGGGGCGTAGGCCTCGTCGATGGCGGCCTTGCCTGCGCCGTCCTCGATACCCAGGACGATGCGGTCCGGGTGCAGGGTGTCCTTGACCGCGAAGCCCTCGCGCAGGAACTCCGGGTTCCACACCAGGTTCCCGCCCGCGGCACGCACCAGGACTGCCAGCCGGGCGGCGGTGCCGACCGGGACGGTGGACTTGCCCACCACGGTCGTGCCGGGTCGGAGGTGCTCGGCCACGGCACCGAAGGACGCGTCGATGTAGCGCAGGTCCGCGGCGTACTCACCCGGCTTCTGCGGGGTGCCGACACAGACGAAGTGGATGTCGGCCCACTCCACGGCCTCCTGTACCGAGGCCGTGAAGCGCAGCCGGCCGGTGGCGACGTGCTTGGAGAGCAGCTCGGGCAGGCCGGGCTCGAAGAACGGAACCTCACCGCGTGTCAGGCGGGCGATCTTGTCGAGGTCGACGTCCACGCCGATCACCTCGTGGCCGAGTTCGGCCATCGCAGCGGCGTGGGTGGCGCCTAGGTAACCGGTGCCGATCACGGACATCTTCATGGGTTGGATTCCCTCCCTGCCGGAGCGCCACGGGCTCTTCGCCGCGTCGCGTCCTCTCAGCCAGTAGCCACAATTGTGGCATGGGGCAGCTCCCTCCAGATGCCCCGCATCCGTGGTCTACGCCATGTTCAGCCGCTGGAGTGGGCCTGGATCACCGAGGCCTGCGAGAACGACCTGCAGATCGAGATCGACGGGACCTCCGGACAGCCGTGCTCTCCGGCGGTGCCGTCGCCAAAGGCCCAGAGCGCGCTCGGGCTCACCGAGCTGGCGCCGAAGTACGTGACGTCCAGCTTGTACCGGTCGGCGATGTTATAGGCATCGTTGCCGACCTGATTCCAGAAGTTTGCCGCAGAGGTGCCGACGGCCTGCGCATCCGTACCGGGCCAGCCGAGTTCGCCGATCGAGCAGTGCACCCGGGCGGCCTGGCACCACTGCCCGAAGTCGACGATCCGGGCCAGGAACGAGCCGCGGTTGCGGTCGGGGATGGCCGCGTAGTGGGCGTTGAGGTGGAAGTCCGGGTAGAAGTGCGAGGAGTACGTGACGCGATGCAGGGGATCGGCTATCCAGCCGCCGTCCGGCGCGAGATCCGAGATGGGTTGCCCGAGCAGCGACTCGACCCAGACCTGGTGCTGGTCGCCATTACGGCGCAGCGCCGCCACGATCACCGAGGTGTACTGGCGATAGGTCTGCGCCTTGATCTTGGAGGGCTGGGGCTCGTTGAAGAGGTCGTAGGCCGCGATGCTCGTGTCGTCGCGGAAGGCGTTGGAGAGTCTGAGCCAGATTCGCTCGGCCTGGGCCAGGGTGATGCCGCCGGGGCCGCAGTAGATCTCGTCGGCCGGCGGGGTCGACGGCCCCTCGGGGTAGCCGCAGCCGTTGTGCAGGTCCAGCACGGTAGACAGGCCCGCCCGGGCGATCTTGGCGACCTCCTTCTCGACGATCGCCAGGTACTTCTTGTCGAGCGGCTCGTCCAGTGCCGCGTGGGGATCCTGCCCGGCTGCCAGCGGCTGCAGCGAACCCCACGGCACGGCCAGCCGCACGACCCGCACGCCCTGGGCAGCCAGGTAGGTGTAGCTCGACTCGGGCTCGCCCACCTCGGCGTCCGGGTCGCCCGCCGCGCGATTCTGCTCGAGGGAGTAGACGTTGACCCCACGCAGTACCGACGCCGGCACCGTCACCTTGCGCTGGAAATGCTTCAGGGATTCACTGCTGCAGCCGGCGCTGATGAACGTCACGCCGAGGACGAGCAGCACGGCTGTCAGCCGACGGCGCAGTTGCGGATCCACCCCCAGACCCTTGCACGGTCTGCTGGGTGCAGGTGCGGCGTACTGGCCGCCCGCTCAGCAGAGCGATGGTCGTCACATCGTCTGCTGAGCTCCTCAGCCCCTCAGCCGACGACCACCGACTTGGTCACGGTCTTCGTCACGTTGAAGTTGTCGATGACGACGAGCTTGACCGTGTACGTCCCGCTAGCGGCGAACGTGTGCGAGGGCGAGGCACCCGTCGCCTTGCCGCCGTCGCCGAAGTTCCACGTGTAGCTGCTGATCGAGCCGTCCGGGTACGGATCGGTCGAGGCGGTGCCACTGAAGGTCGCGGCCACGCCGTGGGTGAGGCCGGACGGCACGGTGATGACCGCCTTCGGGGCGAGGGCGGCGAAGGTGGTCAGGCCGATCGGGGTGCCGACCCCGCTGGGGCCGTCGTAGCCGGGTGCCGCGTCGCACTGCGCGGTGCCGCTGGCCAGCGTGGCCGAGAGGTGCTTCCAGGCGCAGTCCAGATCGCCGAGGCCGAACGTGTTGACGGAGGTCGAGGACTGCGTCGCGGCGCACTCGGACGGGCTGACGTGGTCGCAGAAGCCGTTGCCGCCGACGGTGACGTCATAGGTGTGCTTGGTGGTGTCGGAGGTGAAGTGGCCGTAGAGGGCCATGTCCGGGTGCTTGAGGCCTCCCGAGCCGCCGGCGAGAGCCCACATGGCCGCGATCACCGGCGAGGCGAGCGACGTGCCGCCGTAGGTGAACCAGGTGCCGCCCGTGGTGTAGGTGTCGACGATGTCGTAGCCGGTGTTGGGATCGGCGATCGCGCTGATGTCACCGACCATCCGCTTGCTGCCACAGGTGGTGGCCGAGTACCCGGCCACGTGCGACTGCCACAGCGGTGCCGAGACGAGGGTGCTGCACCCGCCGCCCGTGGCGCCGAGCTTCTTGCCGAGCCCCAGGCCGTCCTGGTCGCTCGGGCCGTTCTCGTTCCACACCGTCTCGTAGTCGCGAGTGCCGTTGGCGTTGAGGTAGAGCGAGGTTCCGCCTACCGCGACGACGGACGGCAGGGCGGCGGGCAGGCTAGGCGCGTTGTCCGAGGTGCCGCTCGCGTTGATCTGGTCGAAGCCGAACCAGCCGTCGTCTCCGGTCGAGGCGGTGATGACCACGCCTGCGTGGTCGTAGTAGGCCTCGTAGGCCGGCGTCGTGGCGCCGGGGGTCTCGGCTCCGCCGTAGGAGTTGCTGACCTCGGTGGCCCCCAGCGTCACCGCGGTGTCCACCGAGGTGCCCAGGTCGGAGTCGGTGGACGAGTTCGCCTCCACCAGGATGATCTTGCAGAGATGGCAGACGCCGCGGACTGCGTCGAGGTCGAGTGACTCCTCGGTCGACCACCCGGTCGTGTCGTTGGCCGGCAGCGAAGTGGTGCTGCCGGTCTGGCCGACGACCTTGAACGACGTGCTGGTCTCGGCGGGCAGCCCGTAGTGGGCGTCGAAGGTGTTGAGGTCGGCGAGCGCGTTGGGGTCGTTGTAGGCGTCGACGATGCCGACGGTCTGGGTCGAGCCCGCGGTGGCAGCGGCGTTGAAGCCGTACGCGGTGGCAAGGTCCGCGGGGGTGTAGCCGCCGGCCGGCCCGGCGGTGAGCGCGCTGGTCTTGGCCATCGGCACGGCCCCCGGCGTCGCTGCGCTCACCGTCTCTCGTCGCATCGCGAAGCAGCTGGCCTCATCGGCCTTCGTGGCGGTCTGGCACGTCGGCACGGAGATGACGTACTTCGCCGAGATCGTGCTGGCCTGCGCCGTCTCGGCCGAGGCGGTGCCGACGACCGCGGCGACGGCGAGGGTGATCACTGCCCCGCTGGCGACGAACAGACGGCGTGGACGTGACGACATGGTCATGGCGATCCCCCCAGAGTGGCGGCCCGCGCTCCGTGCGATTCGCCGCATTTCGCACCGTAGCGCGCCCCCTCCCCCAGGGCGAGGGTCAGCGCAGATTTGGATCGGATGCGGTCGGCGGAGCCGCGGTAGCCAGGCTGACCCTGCGGGGGGCGACGGGCCGGTGCCGAGACCGGGGCCCAGCGCACTCCAGGCCTCCGTTTCGGCATCGCAGCGGGGGTGTTACTCGATCATGTGAACTCCAGGTTTGGGCCGCGCGGAGGCAGATCGGGACAACTGGGGCGAGTCGTTGCAGGCCAATCGCTTCGACGTGCGGGCCGGTGATCTTCATGCAATTCTTTGCCCGGCTCAGCCTTTGTTCAGGGCTGATAGACCTGGGAGGGTCCTCATGCGCAACACCTGTCTTCGCCGACGCGCCACCGCGCTGGTCGCGGCAACCTCAGCACTGCTCGCCGGTTCGGCGGTCGTCGGCATCGCGGCGGCCACCGCCACCACGCCGGCCGTCTCGTTCACCACGCTCGGCCAGCAGACGCTCGACGGGACCTCGCTCGAGACCCGCTGCGCCAGCGACAGCGCGCGGTTCAACTCCCACGACTTCGGCGGCGGCTTCGCCACCGATGGCCCTACCGGCATAGCGATCGCCGCGAGCGGGCGCATCTTCGTGGCCGACGACGGTGGACAGCGGGTGTTGAGCTGGAAGAACGCCGACGCCCTGACCACCTGCCAGGCCGCCGACATCGTGATCGGTGCCGGCGAGCTCGAGGGGCCCGAGGCGGTGACCGTCGACGGCGCGGGGACGCTCTACGTCGCCGATACCCTCGACCACACGGTCAAGATCTTCACCCATGTCGGCAGCGTCTACACGCTGGCCCACACGCTCGGACAGTCCGGCGTCGCCGGTAGCGGCTTCAATCAGTTCGACTACCCGCGCGGCCTGGCCGTCGACGAGAACGGCCGGCTCTTCGTCGCCGACGACGACAACAACCGCGTCCTGATCTTCAACGCGCCGTTCACCAACGGTGAGAGTGCCGTCGACTCGATCTACGGCAGCGCGGACGGCCACTTCGGCGGGGTCAAGGCCCTGGCGATCAGCGGCGACACCCTCTTCGTCGCCGACTACTACGACTCGAGGGTGCTGCGCTTCACCGGGCCGTTCAACAACCCGTCCACGACCTACGCCTCCACCGCCATCTTCACCGGGGTCTCGCGCCCCGTCGACCTGGCGATCGGCCCGGACAGCAGCCTCTACGTCTCGGACCAGGGCGCCAGCGGTGGTGGCACGGGTACCCAGCACATCGCCGTCTACGCCGATGCGGTTCTCACCAAGACGTCCCTCACCAAGCCGACGACCACCTTCGCCAGCCGCATCGACAGTGCGCTCGGCATGGCAGCCGATGCCAGCGGACGGCTCTTCATCAGCGAGTACTCCGACTTCCGCGTGCTGATTCGCAAGGCGCCGGTGTCCACTGCACCGATCGATCCGAGCGCCACCCCCGCTACCGTCGCGCTGCTCGCCAGCCTGCGTAGTGACCAGGGCAGGGCCACGGGGGCGGTCTCCATCGGTCAGGAGATGGCTACCTATCTGGCACCGAAGAACACCGGCTACTACCGCGAATTCGCCACGCTCACCGCGCAGGGCAACCGCACGCCGGTGATCATGTCCACCGAGCTGAGCTATCTGGTGCCCAGCCGTAACCCGGGCGCCATCTCGACGATGATCGCGCACGCCAACGCGGGCGGCGTGATCGCCATCGACTGGCACCCGGACAACCCGGTGCCCGGCGGGACGTACGACAAGCCGATCACGACGTCCCAGCTCGGGCAGATCGTCACCCCCGGTACGACGGCGTACACGAACTGGAACAGCCAGGTTGCCACTGCGGAGGCCGTGCTCGCGCAGTTCGCCGCAGCCGGCGTCCCGGTGCTCTTCCGCCCCTTCGTCGAGACCAACGGCAACAAGTTCTTCTGGTGGGGCAACGACAACAGCACCGGTGCCGCGCACCGCTCCCGCGAGGCGGCCTTCCGCAACCTCTGGTCCGGTCTGGTCAGCTCCACCGAGACCGATGGGCTGCACAACCTGCTCTACGTCTACTCGGCCAACGCTCTGAGCCAGGGCGCAGCCGTGCCGGCGATGGACTACTACCCCGGCGACTCCCTCGTGGACGTCAACGGCCTCGACATCTACCAGGAGTCGCTCTACCTCAACGGCGGCGACAAGGGCCTCAACGAGTACGCCGAGCTGGTGAGCACCGGAAAGCCGTTCGGGATGTCGGAGTTCGGGCAGTCCGTCGGCAACAGCGGCACGGACCCGAACGGCGCCGCTTGGGACGCCCGCACGGTGGCCACCCGGGTCGTCGACTCGTACCCCAAGACCGTCTACGCGATCGCCTGGTACTCGACGATCGGCTCTCCGAACTACACCTTCGGCCTCAGCGATGTCTCGCACACCGCGGACCTGCTGGCCAACCCGCTGATCAAGTCCCTACCGGTCGGCACTCCCTAACACCTGGCGTGATCGACGTTGCTGCCTGTCTGTCCCACCTGGGACAGCAGGGCGGCAGCATCCGTCGCCAACCCCCCGGCACCGGAGCACCCGCAACACCTCGCCCCCGCTGTCCTAGGAGAACACCGTGATCGCATTCGCCCGCACTCGTTTCGGTCGGCGGGGTAGCCCACGTCGCGCCGTCGCAGCCATCACCGCCTCGCTCGCGGTGCTCACCACCGCTTCGGTAGTCCTGGCCGGCCATGCCCTGGCCGGCCCCGAGACGGGCGCGACCTTCTCGACCCTGGGCACGACGACGCTCACCGGGTCGACCCAGTGCGCGAACGCGAACGCGAAGTTCAACTACGGTGCGGGCACGAACGGCGACGACGGACCGACAGGGATCGCGATCGCCAGCAGCGGCCGGCTCTTCGTGGTCGACGACGGCGGGCAGCGGGTCCTGAGCTGGCCGAACGCCGACTCGCTCGCCACGTGCGCGGTGGCTGACGAAGTCATCGGGGCGGGCCAGCTGCAGGGCGCCGAGGCGATCACCGTCGGGCCGGACAACACGCTCTACATCGCCGACACCGAGAACCAGACGGTGAAGATCTTCAAGCCCAGTGGCGCAGGGGTCTACCCGGCAACACCGTCGATCGTGCTCGGGGCATCCCAGGTCTTCAGCAGTGCGCAGAACCGGTTCGGTGATCCGCGTGGTGTGGCACTGACCGCTCAGGGCCAGCTCGCTGTCGCCGACGACGACAACAACCGGATCCAGATCTTCGCTGCGCCGTTCACCAATGGCGAGTCCGCCACGATCAGCCTCACCGGTAACGGCGCGGGCGGGTCGATGGCCAACCCGAAGGCGGTGGCGGTGTCGGGCAACAGCCTCTTCGTCGCTGACTTCTACAACCAGCAGGTCGAGCGCTTCACTGGCCCCTTCACCACTACTGGTGGCCCCTACGTGGCCGACGCCGAGTACAACACGACCCAGAACCCGGTGGATCTCACCGTCAACTCGACCGGCTCGCTGCTCGTCACCGAACTCGACCAGAACGGGGTCATCGGTGGAGATGTCGCCGTCTTCCCGGCGGCGACCTCCGGCGGCAGCCAGACGCACGCCGGCAGCCACCTCACCTTCGGCGGGCAGACGATCGTGCAGCCGCTCGGCATCGCGGTGGATGCAGCCGGTCGACTCTTCTGGGCCGACTTCCAGGGCTTTCGCGTGATGATCGAGGATCCAGGCACGCCGACGCCGGGCATCGAGGACGGCTCCACCATCACGACACTGGGCACCACAACACCCACCGGCTTGACCCAGTGCGCGGACGCCAACGCACGCTTCAACAACGGGCACGGCGACAACGGACCGACCGGGATCGCGATCTCGAGCTCCGGGCGGCTCTTCGTCATTGACGACGGCGGGCAGCGGGTGCTGAGCTGGCCGAACGCCGATTCCCTCGCCACGTGCGCGGTGGCCGACACCGTGATCGCGAGTGGCCTGCAGGGTGCCGAGGCGATCACTGTCGGGCCGGACGACACGCTCTACATCGCCGACACCGAGAACCAGACCGTCAAGATCTACAAGCCCAACACCTCGGGTGCCTACCCGGCCTCGCCGTCGGTGACCCTCGGCTCGCCGCAGACCTTCTCCAGTGCGTCCAACCGGTTCGGTGATCCGCGTGGCCTGGCGCTGACCGCTCAGGGCCAGCTCGCTGTCGCCGACGACGACAACAACCGGATCCAGATCTTCAACACACCGTTCACGACAGGGATGTCGGCCACGTACAGCCTCACCGGTAACGGCGCGGGCGGGTCGATGGCCAATCCGAAGGCAGTGGCGGTGTCGGGCAACAGCCTCTTCGTCGCTGACTTCTACAACCAGCAGGTCGAGCGCTTCACCGGCCCCTTCACGGCCAGCAGCAGCACGGTGACCGCGCGCTACACCGTCAACTTGAATCCGGTGGACCTCACGGTCGTCCCGTCCGGCTCACTACTCGTCACCGAGCTCGACCAGAACGGTGTCCTGGGCGGCGACGTGGCTGTCTACCCCAGTGCCACGACGGGTGGCAACCAGGGCGCGGCGAGCGACAACTACTACTTCGGCGGCCAGACGATCGTCCAGCCGCTCGGTATCGCGGTCGACGCCGCAGGGCGGCTCTTCTGGGCCGACTATCAGGGCCTCCGGGTCATGATCGAGACCCCGAAGCCCGCCGGGCCGGCGATCACGCACACCACCGTCAGCGCGTCACCCACGTCGAGCACCTACGGCGACACGGTGACGTTCACGGCCAGCGTGAGCGTCACCGGCGGGGCGGCGGCGGCCGGGTCGGTGCAGTTCACCGTCTCCAACGCCAGCAACTCCCTCAACAATGTGCCGGTCGGGCCGAGCATCCCCGTGGTGAACGGTATGGCGTCGTACTCCTACAACGGCCTGCCGGTTGGCGACGCCGACAACATCACTGCCTTCTTCACGCCCACCGATTCGACCAAGCAGGAGTCGAGCGCCGGGCAGCTGTACTACTCGGTGGCTGCAGGCGCCGGCCTGACGGTGAGCGGTGCCAGCCCGAACGTGGTGCAGCAGGGCGTGGCCAAGACGGTCGTGATCACCGGCACCAACTTCGGGGCGAACACCTCGGTGGCGATCTCCGGAACCGGGGTCACCGCCGGGTCGTACTCGGTAGTCGATTCCTCGCACCTCAGCGTGAAGCTCACGCCGAGTGCCACGGCGGCGCCCGGGGCCCGTGACATCACAGTTAACCGGCCGGCGATGTCGGCCACGTGCACCGGCTGCCTGACGGTGGTTGCCGCTCCTAAGCTCACCGCCGTCAGCCCTGCCGTCATGGGGGCGGGTGCCACCGAGACCGCGACCTTCACCGGGAGCAATTTCGCGCCCGGCGCGGTGATCACGTTCTCCGTCGCGACCGTGACCGCGAAGGTCACGAACGTGACACCGACCGCGATCACCGCCACCGTGACGGTGAACGTTGCCACGAAGGCCGGGGCGATCTCGGCTCGCGTCACCAACCCGGACTCGGGCACGGTGGTCTGCACGGGCTGTCTGACGATCACGCCCTATCCGGTGATCGGGACGCTCTCGCACACCTCACTGCAGGTGGGCGCGACGGTCCCGGTGACGCTCTCCGGCTCGCAGTTCCAGGCCGGCGCGACGCTCACCTTCGGGCCGGGCGTGACGGCGACCGTCACGAACGTGACGTCCACAGCGATCACCGCCACGTTCCACGTCTCGCCAACCGCAGCCACAGGCGCGGTCGCGATGCGGGTGACGAACCCGGACGGCGGTACGGCGAGGTGCTCATGCTTCTCTGTTACTGCGGGCCCAACCGTCACGGCGGTGAGCCCGGCCACGATCGCCCACGGCACCACGGTCAACGTGACCATCAGCGGCTCGCACTTCGCCGCAGGGGCAACCGTCACGATCAACAATGTGGTGGTGAGCAACGTCGTGGTGGTGAGTTCATCGTCGATCACCGCGACGTTCAAGGTCTCCAAGACTGCCCCGCTGGTCGCGGAGAAGGTCGTCGTCACCAATACCGCCGCTGCTGGCGGTGGCGTGGGGTCGAAGACCTGCGTCACGATCGACTGAGCTCCACGCGCGGCCGGATCACCGGAGACAGCACTGCGTCTCCGGCGATCCGGCCGTCAGCGGTTCGCCCAACCCGTCCGGCAGCCTCGACCTCAGCGCAGCGCGGCGGAGAGCGCTGATCGCCAGGGGCGTGGCTCAGTGAGGCCGCTCTCCTGCCAGGACCGGGTCGAGAGCACCGACCAGGCCGGCCGGGGCGCGGGCCTGGCCACCTGGACGGTCGCCACGCCCACCACGAGGGCCGGGTCGGCGCCCAGCTCTCGGTAGATGGCCTGCGCGAACTCGTATCGGCTGGCGGATCCGGTGTTCGCGAAGTGCAATACCGGCGTGGTGACCTCCGAGCGGCCCAGCTCGACCAGACCCGCCGCCAGGTCAGCTGCGTAGGTGGGTGAGCCCGTCTGATCGACCACCACCTCGGCCCCGGCGCGCCGCCGGGCCAGGTCGGCGATCACCGTCACGAAGTTGGTGCCGCCCCCGCCGTAGACCCACGCGGTTCGGATCACCTGCCCCCCGCTGGCGAGGACGAGCCGTTCACCGGCCAGCTTGCTGCGCCCGTAGACGCTGCGCGGGCCGGTCGGGTCATCGACCTCGTACGGGCGCTCGGCGTCCCCGGCGAAGACGTAGTCGGTGCTGACGTGCAGCAGCCGTCCGCCGCGCTGCGCCACGGCCGCGGCGATCACGCCCGGCGCCTCGGCGTTGACGGCCTCAGCGCGCGCGACGTCGGACTCGGCGCCGTCGACCGAGGTCATCGCCGCCGCGTTGATCACCACGTCTGGCCGGTGCGTGTCGAGTGCTGCGCGGACCCGCGCGCCGGAGGTGATGTCGAGGTCGGCGTGGCGCAGGCCGACGACGTCGTCGCCGCTGGCACTTAGCGTGCTCAGTAGCTGGCGGCCGAGCTGCCCGCCGGCGCCGGTGACCATCCAGCGCATCTCAGCGCCCCGGAATCGCTGCGCGGGCCTTGAGCGGCTCCCACCACGCGCGGTTGTCTCGGAACCACTGCACCGTCTCGGCCAGCCCCTGCTCGAAGGGCATCCGGGGCGCGTAGCCGAGCGCGGCGGCCTTGCTGAAGTCGACCGAGTAGCGCAGGTCGTGCCCCGCGCCTCGTGGATCGACGATCTGCTCGACGAGGCTCCAGTCCTGCCCGGTGGCCTCCAGCAGCAGCTCGGTGAGCCTGCGGTTGCTCAGCTCACGCCCGCCGCCGATGTTGTAGATCTCGCCGCGCTCGCCCTTCTCTGCCACCAGGGCCAGCGCCCGGCAGTGATCGGAGACGTAGAGCCAGTCACGGATGTTCTCCCCAGCGCCGTAGAGCGGCACCGGGACCCCGTCGAGGAGGTTGGTGACGAAGAGCGGGATCACCTTCTCCGGGAAGTGGTAGGGGCCGTAGTTGTTCGAGCAGCGCGTGATGCTGATGTCGAGGCCGTAGGTCACCGCGTAGGCGCGGGCGATGAGGTCGCCGCCGGCCTTGGCCGCGGAGTAGGGCGAGTTGGGCTCGAGGAGCTGCTCCTCGCTCCACGAGCCCAACGGGATGGAGCCGTAGACCTCGTCGGTGGAGACCTGTACGACACGCCCGACGCCGTGGCGCAGGCAGGCCTCGAAGACCTGCTGGGCGCCGAGCACGTTGGTGGTGACGAAGTCGGCGGCGGCACCGATGGAGCGGTCGACGTGTGATTCGGCGGCGCAGTTGAAGACGACGTCATGGCCCGGTAGCCCTGCGTCGAGGTCGGCGGGGGAGCAGATGTCCCCCCGCACGAATCGGTATCGCGGGCTCGCGGCCACCGGCGCGAGGTTGGCCAGGTTGCCGGCATAGGTCAGCTTGTCGAAGACGGTGACCTCGGCGCCGGCAAAGTAGGGGTGCTCGTCGCGCAGCAGTGAGCGGACGAGCTCCGAGCCGATGAACCCGGCGCCACCCGTGACGAGTACCCGCATGGTCACAGCTCCGCGAAGGTCGGGGCGGCGGCATCCTTGGCGGAGAGCAGCGCTCGGTTGTCCGGGTCGACGGGAATCGGCCAGGAGATGCCGAGCGCCGGGTCGAGCGGGGTGACGGCCACGCCGGGCATCCCCGGGGTCCACTCGGTGTCGAAGCAGTAGAGGTACTCGCAGCCCTCGGGCGAGGTGGCCTGGAAGCCGTTGCAGACCCCGGCGGGGACGAACACCTGTCGCCCGACGCTCAGCTCAACGGTCGCGACTGCGCCGCGTGTCGGGGAGCCGGGCCGGGCATCGAGGTAGACACCGTAGGCGGTGCCGCCGGCCAGCCCGATGAGTTTGCTCGCTGCCTCGCCGTGCAGCCCCCGGATGGCGCCCTGCCGGGTCCAGGTGAGGTTCAGCTGGTTCCAGCGGGTGGGCAGCCCGGCCTCGGCGAATGCGCTGTGCCGGAAGAGCTCGCGCACCGTGCCGCGGTCGTCGGTGACGCTCTTCGGCGTGACGAGCAGCAGCCCGTCGATCGTGGTGGATTCGATCACTGGTGCCCCTCGGCTAGGTAGTCAGCAGCTGTCCGGCGCAGGTACTCGGCGTAGTTGGACTGACCCATCTGCTCCGCCTGCTCGAGCGCCTGGGCCGCGGTGATGAAGCCCCTGCGCATGGCCACCTCTTCCAGGCACGCGATCGTGATGCCCTGCCGCTCCTGCAGGACCTGTACGAACTGCCCGGCCTGCATGAGCGTGTCGTGCGTGCCGGTGTCCAGCCAGGCCGCGCCGCGGCCGAGGTCGACGAGCCGAGCCCGGTCGTGCTGCAGGTAGATGCGGTTGAGATCGGTGATCTCCAGCTCGCCCCGTACCGAGGGCCGTAGCGAGCGCGCCACCTCGACGACATCGCGGTCGTAGAAGTACAGCCCGGTGATGGCAAGCGTGGAGCGCGGCTGCGCGGGCTTCTCCTCGATGTCGACGAGTCGCCCGGCGTCGTCGAAGACGGCTACGCCATACCGCTCGGGGTGGCGGACCCGGTAGCCGAAGAGCGTGCAGCCGGCCTCGCGCTCGACCTGGGCGGCGGCGCTGTCGAGCAGGCCGCCCAAGCCGTGGCCGAAGAAGATGTTGTCACCCAGCACCAGGGCGGCTGAGCCGCCGGCCAGGTGCTCGGCGCCGATCAGGAACGCCTGCGCCAGCCCGTCCGGGGCCGGCTGCACCCCGAAGGTGATCGAGATGCCCCACTGGCTGCCGTCGCCCAGCAGCCGGACGAACTGCTCCTGATCGTGCGGCGTCGTGATGACGAGGATGTCGCGGATGCCGGCGAGGAGCAGCACCGAGATCGGGTAGTAGATCATCGGCTTGTCGTAGACGGGCAGCAGCTGCTTGCTGACTGCCCGCGTGATCGGATGCAGCCGGGAGCCCGAGCCGCCGGCAAGCACTATCCCCTTCACGTCGGGCAGCCTAGTGCGCGCGGCGCTAGCGGGCCTCGGTGAGTGCCACCGCGTCGGGTAACGCCCGGCGCTGGTAGCGCACGCCGTCGATGCTCAGGACCGTGAGCGCGATCCAGACCAGGCCGAAGCCGACGTACTCGGAGAACGGCACGGACTCGTGCCGGATGCCCACTCCGACGACGAACTGCAGTAGCGGCGTCATGTACTGCAGCAGGCCGAGGGTGCTCAGTGGCAGCCGCCCCGCCGACGCCGCGAAGAGCAGCAGCGGCACGGCGGTGACGACGCCGCAGGAGGCCAGCAGCAGGCTGTTGCCGACGCTGGAGTGACCGAAGGCCAGGTTGCCCTGCACCTGGACGATCACGAGGGCGATGATGGCCGGCACGAAGAGCACGCCCGTCTCCACGGCGAGGGAGTCGACCGCGGCCACCCCGATGCCCTTCTTGATGAAGCCGTAGAGGCCGAATGAGCTGGCGAGCACGAGCGCGATCCACGGCAGCCGGCCGTAGTCGACGGCGATCACGACCACGGCAACCAGACCGATCGCCACCGCCGCCCACTGCAGGGGGCGCAGCCGCTCGTGCAGGACGACGACGCCAAGCAGGATCGTCACCAGCGGGTTGATGAAGTAGCCGAGGCTCGCCTCCACCACGTGCCCGCTGTTCACGGCGTAGATGTAGACGCCCCAGTTGACCGAGATCAGGACTGCTGCGGCGGTAAGCGAGCTGAACTTGCCCCGGTCGTGCAGGATCGCGCGGACGCCGCCGAAGCCCGGGCCGAAGCGCAGCAGGAGCAGCACGACGATCAGCGACCAGGCCATCCGCTGGGCGAGGATCTCGACCGTGCCGGCCGGGGCGAGCAGCGGGAAGAAGAGCGGGAAGGCGCCCCACATCAGGTAGGCGGCAGCCCCGAATCCGAGGCCCTTGCGCTGTTCGTCCGGGGCGCTCACGGATTCAGGCTACGGCGGCGCTCCGCCGATTTACCCGGCCATTTGCCAGCTGGTGGTGGCGAGCGTGCCGCGATGTCTCGTCGGCCATGGCTCGGCAGGGCACGGTTTCACGGGTTAAGATCGTCTGGATGGCCGAGACGCCCCCGTACCAGGCCCCCACCGGATCGAAGGTCCGCCGGCGGGTGCTCGCGCTTGCCGCAGTGCTCGTGGTGGTAGCTGCTGGTGCCACAGTGCTGGCCTGGCCGAGATCGACGGCCGGCCACCCGCGGGCGGTGCCGACCTATACCCCGCTGCCCCCCTCGACCTCTGCCCCGGCGCCGAGCCCCACACCCACCCCCACGCCGACCCCCACCAAGCCCGCCGTCCCGCATGACGTCGTCAAGCCGGCGGGACCGGTGAGCTTCCACTTCACCGGGCCGTCGGTGAACATCACGGCCACCGTCTGCGGCATGGCCAAGGTCTTTCCCCTCGACCCGCCCGGGGAGCAGCACCACACCGTCTGCTGGGTCAAGGAGGGTTTCGGTGTCGCGCCCGGTAGCCACTCCGCCACGACGTACGTGCTCGGGCACGCCTGGGGGCAGGACGACCACGAAGTGCTCAACCAGCTCTCGTCCCGCGCCATGGTCGACGTGCTCAAGGCCAAGCCGAAGTACATCAGCGGGATCAGGACCTACCCGGTGACCGATCTCAACCACGACACGCTGACGCTGAGGACGAAGAACGGCACCCTGAAGTACACGGTCGCCGACGCCTACGCGGTCAGCAAGTCCCAAGCCGGCTACGTGAAGCCGCTGATGGACACCACGATCGCGAACCGGATCGTCCTGATCACCTGCGGCGAGCTGGACCACCGCGACTATGACTACAACATCATCGTCGAGGCGTACCTGACGTCGTCGATCGCGGCCAAGGCGTGATGGCGTAGCTGTCGCGACGTGGGTACGGCAGTCTCCGCGTCTCCGTATGTGCCAGGGGCGAGGTCAGAGCGTCCAGGTGTCGGCGCCGGCGAGCAGGCTGGCGAGGGCGTCGGGCCCGGCCGGGTTCTTGGCGGCGGCGGTGTCGAGCTGGTCGGCCATGAGCTGGTCGTAGGTGGGCCGCTCGACGGAGCGGAAGACGCCCATGGGGGAGTAGCGGGTGTCGAGGGACTGCAGCCGCGAGAGTGCGAACGCGTAGGCCGGGTTGTCGGCGTGGGCGTCGTGGATGACGAGGCGGGAGTCGTCCGGGCCCACGTTCTCGGCCACGGTGAGGTTGCCCAGCTCGTCGCGGATGACGGCCTTGCCGAAGCTGCCGTCGTCGTTCGTGGCGCCGAAGCTGAGCGGCTGGCCGTGCTCCATCCGGATGATCCAGTCGTCGCGGGTGTCGGAGTCCTTGAGGATCTCGTAGGCGCCGTCGTTGAAGATGTTGCAGTTCTGGTAGATCTCGACGAGTGCGGTGCCCTTGTGCTCGGCGGCGGCGCGCAGTACCGACTGGAGGTGCTTGCGGTCGGAGTCCAGGGTGCGTGCGACGAAGGTGGCCTCGGCGCCGAGGGCCACTGACACCGGGTTGAACGGGTTGTCGATGGAGCCCATGGGCGAGGACTTGGTGATCTTGCCGAGTTCGGAGGCGGGAGAGTACTGGCCCTTGGTGAGGCCGTAGATCCGGTTGTTGAAGAGCAGGATCGTCAGGTTGACGTTGCGGCGCAGGGCATGGATGAGGTGGTTGCCGCCGATGGAGAGCGCGTCGCCGTCGCCGGTGACGACCCAGACCGAGAGGTCGGTGCGGCTGGTCGACAGGCCGGTGGCGATCGCCGGGGCACGCCCGTGGATGGAGTGCATCCCGTAGGTGTTCATGTAGTACGGGAAGCGGGAGGAGCAGCCGATGCCGGAGACGAAGACGATGTCTTCCTTCGGGATCCCGAGCTCGGGCATGAACCCCTGCACGGCGGCGAGGATCGCGTAGTCACCGCAGCCGGGGCACCAGCGGACCTCCTGGTCGGTCTTGAAGTCCTTGGCCTTGAGCCCGAGATCCGCAGTCATGAGTTCACGCTTTCGGTGTTGACGGCGCCGGTGTTGATGACGCTGGTGAGCATGTCGGCGAGTTCGTCTGCCTTGAAGGGCAGGCCGCGGACCTGGGTGACGCTGATGGCGTCGATGAGGTACTTGGCCCGGATGAGCATGGCCAGCTGGCCGAGGTTCATCTCGGGGATGACGACCTTCTCGTAGCGGGCGAGGATGTCGCCGAGGTCGTCGGGGAACGGGTTGATGTGGCGCAGGTGCAGCTGCGCGATCTTGGCGCCGCTGGTGCGGACCTGGCGGCAGGCGGCGCCGATCGGGCCGTAGGTGGAGCCCCAGCCCAGGACCAGCACGCTGGCATCGCCGTCGGGGTCGTCGACGACCAGCGGCGGCAGCGACTTCGCGATCCCGTCGATCTTGGCCTGGCGGGTGCGGACCATGAAGTCGTGGTTGTCGGGGTCGTAGGAGATGTTTCCGGTCTTGTCGGCCTTCTCGATACCGCCGACGCGGTGCTCCAGCCCGGCGGTGCCGGGCACGGCCCAGGGGCGGGCGAGGGTCTGCGGGTCACGCAGGTAGGGCAGGTACTCGCCGACCTTGCCGCCGTTGGTGCCGTCGCCGTTGGGTTCGGTGGCGAACTCGACGGTGAGGTCGGGCAGCGTCGTGACGTCCGGGACCTGCCACGGCTCGGAGCCGTTGGCGATGTAGCCGTCGGAGAGCAGGAATACCGGGGTGCGATAGGTCAGTGCCATCCGTACCGCCTCGATCGCTGCGTCGAAGCAGTCGCCGGGCGACTGGGCGGCGATCACCGGTACCGGCGCCTCGCCGTTGCGGCCGAACATGGCCTGCAGCAGGTCGGACTGCTCGGTCTTGGTGGGGAGGCCGGTGGAGGGGCCGCCACGCTGGATGTCGATGATCAGTAGCGGCAGCTCCAGGGAGACCGCCAGGCCGATCGTCTCGCCCTTGAGCGCGATACCGGGACCGGAGGAGGTGGTGATGGCCAGCGACCCGCCGAAGGCCGCGCCGAGTGCGGCGCCGATGCCGGCGATCTCGTCCTCGGCCTGGAAGGTGCGGATGCCGAAGCGCTTGTGCTTGGAGAGCTCGTGCAGGATGTCGCTGGCCGGGGTGATCGGGTAGGCGCCGAGGAAGACGGGCAGCTTCGACTGCTGACCGGCCGCGATCAGCCCGTAGGCCAGCGCCAGGTTGCCGGTGATGTTGCGGTAGGTGCCCGACGCCAGCGCCGCAGGCTTGACCTCGTAGGACACCGCGAACGCCTCGGTGGTCTCCCCGAAGGCGTAGCCGGCCTTGAACGCGGTGATGTTCGCGGCGGCGATGTCGGGCTTGTTCGCGAACTTCTTCTCGACGAAGGCCAGCGTGCCCTCGGTCGGACGCGAGTACATCCACGACAGCAGGCCGAGGGCGAACATGTTCTTCGACCGGCCGGCGTCCTTACGGGACAGCTCGCTGGACTCCAGCGCGTCGAGCGTCATCTGGGTCAGCTCCAGCGGATGCACCTGGAAGCTGTCGAGCGTGCCGTCGGTGATCGGGTTGGAGTTCCACCCGATGCGCGCCAGCGCCCGGTCGGTGAAGTCGTGCGTGTCGATGATCAAGATGGCGCCCTTGGGCATGTCGCCGAGGTTGGCCTTCAACGCCGCCGGGTTCATCGCCACCAGCACGTCCGGGCGATCACCCGGGGTCAGGATGTCGTGATCGGCGAAGTGCACCTGGAACGAGGACACCCCCGCGAGCGTGCCCTGCGGAGCCCGGATCTCGGCCGGGAAGTTCGGGAACGTCGCGAGGTCGTTGCCGAACATCGCGGTTTCCTGCGTGAAGCGGTCGCCCGTGAGCTGCATCCCGTCCCCGGAGTCCCCGGCAATCCGGATGACCACCCGGTCGAGTTGCTCGACGCTCTTTGCCATACTGCTGGTCGCCTCCCGGCACCGGTG
>JAOPUX010000239.1 GCA_025963285.1 Jatrophihabitans sp. | reverse complement strand
CGCGGCGCAGGATCGTCACCTTCATGAGGCGGGCCAAGGACGGCAGCCACGTCGAATCCGACTCCGTAACCGTGCGGCGAGCACGGACGGTCACCGTGTCCGCGGACCGGCCCGTACCCGTCTTCGCCGATGGCGACTATCTGGGCGAGATGCCGCTCACCGTGACGCTGCGGCGTGCCGCGCTGTCACTGGTGATGCCCGGCTGACGCGGACTCAGGAGCGCGTCGTCCAGTCCGACCAGGTGGACGAGGCGGGGCGTACCGCGGAGCTGACCCACGCTTGTCCGGCGTTGTCGTACAACTCGTAGGACAGATCTCGACTCCCCTACCGGCACCTGGCGGGCAGCTCGCCGAACCCAATGCTCGCCGAACCCAAAGCTCGCCGACGCTAATGCTCGCCGACGAAGGTACGGATCAGCTCAGTGATGACCTCCGGCTGCTCGATGCTGCTGGAGTGGCCACTGTCGGCCACCAGCTCCAGCCGAGCCCCGGCTACCGCCGCGGCGATGCGGCGGGCCCGCTCCGGTGGCGTCGGCTTGTCCTGCTCCCCCACCACCACCAACGTCGCCGTGGTGATCGCCGCGAGCTCGGCGGCGATGCCCTTGCGGTTGGCCACGCCCAGGACGGCCTGGCGGATGGCACCGCGATCGGCCTGGTCCACCTGAGCGGTCCACTCGGCGATCACACCGGCACTGCGCGGTGAGGCCAGGAAGGCAGGACCGAACATGATCTTCAAGACCGCGCCCTTCACCAGCCCCAGGCCCGTGAACTGGAAGATCCGGGCGAGCAGCTTGTCCTGGATCGCGGCGAGGGGCACCTCCGGGTCGGCACTGGTGTCGAGCAGCGTGAGGCTACGCAGCAGTTCGGGGCGGCGAGCAGCGACCCGCATGCCCACGAAACCGCCCATCGACAGCCCCACGTAGTGCACCGGACCCACTCCGAGCGCCTCGATCACGGCGATGGCGTCGAGGGAGAGGGTGTCCATGTCGTAGCCGCCGCTGGCCGCCGGCGAGGCGCCCTGGCCACGCCAGTCGATCGCCACGCAGCGGTACTCCGACTGCAGTGCGGTGATCTGGTCGGTGAACATCCAGCCGCTGAAGAGCAGGCCGTGGCCGAAGACGATCGTCGGGGCCTGCGGGTTGGCCGCCGGAGCACCGCTGTCGGAGTACGCGACAGTGGCCCCGTTGCTGGACAGGCTCGGCACGGCGTCTCCTCAGCGGCATCGGCGCGGGAGAGGGGCTGACGCGCCGTGGAGTCAGAAAGTAGCGCAGATCAGCTCGGTCGCGGCAGGAGCGCGTCGGAGATGATCTTCCGCTGGATCTCCGACGTGCCCTCGAAGATGGTGGTCAGCCGGGCATCCCGCCAGTGACGCTCGACGGCCCGCTCGGTGGTGTAGCCGTTGCCGCCGTGCAGCTGCATCGCCTGGCTGGTCACCTCGGCTGCCATCTCCGTGGCCCGAAGCTTGACCATCGCTGCCTGCGTGGTGCAGTCGGCACCGCGATCGATCAGGTGGGCCACCTGCCGGTAGTGCGCGCGGCTCTGCTCCACCGCGCTGGCCATGTCGGCCAGTGCGAAGCGCAGCGCCTGGAAGTCAGCGATCGGATGGCCGAACTGCTCACGCTCCTGCAGGTAGAGGGTGCAGTCCTCCACCGCCGCCTGGGCCAGCCCCACAGCACGCGCAGCCGTCTGCACCCGCGCCACGTCGAGCCAGGCACCGACGCCGGCGAAGCTGCTGTCCTGTCCCCCGCCGGTCGTGACGACGTTGCCGAGCGGCACCCGAACCTGGTCGAAGACGAGGTCCCAGGTCAGGAAGCCGTGGTAACCGATCTTGTCGATCGGGGTGCCGGTGAGGCCGGCCGGGAAGCTGCCGCGCTCCTTCTCCAGCAGCAGGGTCTGCAGCCCGGCGGACCGGGGTTCGTCGGGCTCGGCGGGCCGGGTCCGCACGAGCACCTGGATGAAGTCGGCCGCCTCGGCATTGCCGCACCAGCGCTTGTGGCCGGAGATCACCCACTCGTCACCCTCGCGGGTGGCGGTGGTCTCGACACCGGCGAGGTCGGAGCCGGCGCCGGGCTCGGAGAGCGCCAGCGCGCCGATCCAACTGCCCCGGGCCGAGCGCTCCAGGAGCTCGGCGCGGCGCGAGTCGTCCGCCAGCCCGGTGCCGAGACCCTGCCCTCGCGCGATGATGCTGGCTACGCTCATCCACGCCCGCGCCAGCTCCTCGGCGACCAGGCAGTACTCGAACGCCCCGAGCCCCAGACCGCCGTGCTCACGGTCGACGGTGATGCCGAAGTAGCCGAGTTCGGCGAGCCGGTCGAGCAGGGTGGTCGGGATGAGGCCGCGCTGCGGATCGAGCTGGTTGGCCACCGGCAGTACCTCGTCGCGCGCGAACGAACGCACCTGTTTCAGCAGCTCCTCCCGCTCCGGTGTCGACCAGAGGACGGTCAGCTCGGGCAGGGCGGGCGGGCGGATCAGCGCGTCGGACACAGCGCAGTCCTACCCAGCCGCCGGTCTCGTCATGCCCGGCACCGGCGCAGCGTTGCAGGGCTCCGGTCGCGCCGCGGGCCGGAGGACCGCAGCGCGACCGGAGCGCCGGTCGTCGTTGCGCCGTCAGGCGGACGCGGCCGCGGTCAGCGCGGCGCTGATGCCCTTGCTGGTCGCACCCGAGGTCACCGGCACCGCCACCGAGCCGGCACCGCGCGGGCCGTGCCCGGCCCACGCCACGTTCTGCCAGCACTGCGGGTTGTACTGGGTCAGTTCTGACTTCCCGTCCAGCCCCGTGGAGTTGAAGCAGACGTAGTAGCTGGAGCTGGCCTGCGGCAGCCCGCCGAAGGAGTACGCGCCACTGGCGTCGGTCTTGGTCAGCAGCACGTACTGGCCGGTCGTCGGGCCCATGAGCACCACGGTCACCCCGGCGACTGCCTTCCTGGTGGCGGCCGAGGTGACCCGCCCGGAGATCGAGCCCGGATTGAGCAGTCCGTTGATCCCCGTGACCTTCTGGCCCACGGCCACAGCGACCGGCGTGGAGGTACCGGGCAGGGCCACCGTGCCGTCGGCTGCGGCAGCGCGCTTGCTCCAGGCCTGGTAGCCGTAGCACTGTGCGCCGTACTTGGCCTCGTTGGCCAGCGTGGTGCTGAAGCAGACGACGTAACTGACGCCGTCACCGGCCGGCAGGCTCAGCGAGTAGGTGCCGTCCCCGGCGCTCTTGGTGGTGGCGACCGCCTTGCCCGTCAGCGCCGCGCCCTTCACCGCGCCCGGGGCGAAGGCGGTGACCGTCACGCCCGGCAGCAGGGCGCCGGTGTCGCCTGCGGCCACACGCCCGGAGATCGTCCCGACGCGAGGCGTGAGCGCGGCATTGATCTGCGACCGCGGCGATCCGGAGATGGCGTTGAACTGCGTCCCGGTCGGCTGCGGTGCGCCATCGGGCCAGGCGACGCCGTTGTAGCACTGGTTGAGGTAGCCCGCGCTCGAGCCGCCAGTTGCATCGGAGGCGTTGAAGCAGGCGCTGTTCTTGTTCGGGCCGCCGAGGACCTCGGCCGTCCAGGTGCCGTCTGCCGCCGTGTCGACCTCGGGGCCGGGGCCGGTGTCGTTGCCCGCGGTGATGTCTACGTGCACGTTGCCGAGGCCCTTGCCCGTGACCGCGTCGGTGACCTTGCCGGTGATCAGTGCCCACGGTACGAGGTGGGCGTCGATCCCGGTGCGGGCCTGCCCTGCGGTAAGGGAGATCGCCGTGCCGGGAACCTCGATGAAGCCGGGGCCGGACGGGGCGACGAAGCCGTCCCACGCGACGTCCTGCCAGCACTGGTCCTCGTAGCTGCTCGAGCTGCCGGTCTCGAAGCAGACCTTGTAGCCGTTCGAGTCGGATGCGGCCAGACCGGTGAAGGAGTAGGTGCCGTTCGCGCCTACGGCCTGGGAGGCGATCTCCTTGGGGCCGACGCCGAAGAACCCGGAGTCGACGTCGCCGACCAGGATTGCGGTGACGCCGGCCGTCGGGACATCGGTACTGCCGACGAGGACGGTGCCGGAGATGGAGGCGGTAGCGGTGTCATCGGCGCTGGCGGGCACGATCCCGAAGCCGATGACGGAGGCGGTCGCCACGGCGGCGACGCCCCAGCGGACGAGTCTTCTGGCCATAGCAGTGATCCTCCGTGTCGCGCCCTCCGCGGGGATCGACGGAGGTCCGCTCGGAGGCTAAGTCCAACTCGGCGGGAGCGCACGTCCAAACGATCATGGACTCACACCGCCCAAACAACGCACCGAGGTAGCACTCGTGCGGTGATCACTCGGTGACCGATCCGCCCTCGACGTGCAGCCGCCGGGTCATCCGCACCGTGTCGAGCATCTGGCGGTCATGGGTCACGAGCAGGACGGTGCCGGTGAACGAATCGAGCGCCGACTCGAGCTGCTCGATCGCGGTGACGTCGAGATGATTCGTGGGCTCGTCGAGCACGAGCAGGTTCACCCCGCGCCCCTGCAGGAGTGCCAGTGCCGCGCGGGTGCGCTCCCCGGGGGAGAGCGAGGCCGACGGCCGGTTGACGTGATCGGCCCGCAGCGCGAACTTGGCGAGCAGGGTGCGCACCGCGGCATCGTCGAGTTCGGGCAGCGCGTCTCCCATCGCGCGAGCGAGGGTGGCGGTGCCGTCCAGTAGCCCGCGCGCCTGGTCGACCTCGCCCACGAGCACGCCCGGGCCGAGCCCGGATCGCCCCTCGTCGGGGGCCAGCCGGCCAAGCAGCAGTGCCAGCAACGTGGTCTTGCCGGCGCCGTTCGGGCCGGTGATCGCCACCCGGTCGGCCCAGTTGATCTGCAGGGTGACCGGCCCGAGGGTGAACTCGCCACGCCTGATCACCGCGGCGTCGGCCACCGCGGCCACCGCGCCCGAGCGCGGGGCGACGGCGATCTCCATCTTGAGCTGCCACTCCTTGCGCGGCTCGGCGACCTCGTCGAGCCGCTCGATCAGCCGCTGCGTCTGGCGGGCCTTGGCAGCCTGCTTCTCCGTCGATTCGGCCCGGAACTTGCGGCCGACCTTGTCGTTGTCCGGAGCCTTGCGCCGCGCGTTGGCGACACCCTTCTCCATCCAGGCACGCTGCATGTGTGCGCGCTCGCCGAGCTGCTGCACCCGGTCGGCGTAGTCGTCGTAGGCGTCGCGCTCGTGCTGGCGGGCCACGGCGCGCTCACGCAGGTAGGCCTCGTAGCCGCCGTCCACGGTGCGGATCTTCTGCTGCACCAGGTCGAGCTCCACTACGCGGGTGACGGTGCGGGCGAGGAACTCGCGGTCATGGCTGACGATGACCGCGCCCGCACGCAGGCCGGTCACGAACTGCTCGAGCAGCTCCAGGCCAGGCAGGTCGAGGTCGTTGGTCGGCTCGTCGAGCAGCACCACGTCGAAGCGGCTCAGCAGCAGCGAGACGAGCCCGGCACGCGCGGCCTGCCCACCCGAGAGCGAGGCCATCTCGGCGTCGAGGCCCCGTCCCAGGCCCACCTCGGCCGCGACCATGGCGGTGCGCTCCTCCAGGTCGGCGCCACCCAGGTTCAGCCACCGGTCGAGGGCGGCGGCGTACTCGTCCTCAGCCCCTGGACGCCCGTCGGCCAGCCCCTGCGCGGCGTCGTCCATGGCCCGCTGGGCCGCTGCCACGCCGGTGCGACGCGCGACGAAGCCGGCCACCGTCTCCCCCGGCTGGGCGGTGCGCTCCTGTGGCAGGTAGCCCACCGAGGCGTCCGTCGGGCTGAGGGTCACCGAGCCGCTGTCGGCCTGCCGGAGCCCGGCCAACAGCTGGAGCAGCGTCGACTTGCCCGCGCCGTTGACGCCGACCACCCCGATGACGTCACCCGGGGCGATCACCAGGTCGAGGCCGGCGAAGAGCACCTTGCTGCCGTGGCCGGCGCTGAGATCGACGGCAACCAGCGAGGCACTCACAGGCACGAGCCTACGGAGGCACCCCCGCCGCACTTCGCCGAGTGGCTTGTTCGGACGCGAGTGGT
>JAOPUX010000232.1 GCA_025963285.1 Jatrophihabitans sp. | reverse complement strand
CTTCTACGCACTGGTGGGTGAGACGCTCGCCTACGCCACCGAGCTCGCACCCGCTGGCGCCGCCTTCGCCCCGCACCTCAACGCGCGCCTCGAACGGGTCTGAGCACAGCCAACTTCGCCCGGCCCGGCCTCTGCACGCCGGACCCTGCCCGGCCCGGCCTCTGCACGCCGGCCTGGCCTCTGCACGCCGGCCTGGCCTCTGCACGCCGGCCCGGCCTCTGCACGCCGGACCTGGTTGTGCGCGTTACGTGGGTGCCGCCCGCGACTTTGTGCGTGGCGTCGGTGTAAATCTGGTCGTCCAGCCCCGGCAGCACGCACAAACTTGAGCTGGCAACCCCGCTTACGCGCACAAACTGGTCGTGGTCGTGGTCGTGGTCGGGGTCGTGGTCGGGGTCGTGGTCGTGGTCGGTGTCGGGGTCGGTGTCGGGGTCGGGGTCGGGGTCGTGGTCGTGGGCCGGACCACAGCCGAGTTCGGGCAGGACGGCGTCCGGGTCGAGGTCGAGGCCGAGCTGGGTGGCGGTGCGGTCGATGAGCAGCCACACCTGGTCGGCGAGTTCTGCGGTCAGCGCTGCGCGGGTGATGTCGCGGTGCTCGAGCCACCAGGCCGCTGTGGTGTCGACGAGCCCGACGACCCCCACGACCACGCGCTCGGCCGGGGTCGTCTCGAGCCCGAACAGGCGCAGGTACCCCTCCAGCAGCCGGGTCAGCTCGGCGGCGAAGGCGGCCTTGGCGTCATCGGCCGGCGAGCCGGTGCGCGCCACCGCGTACGCGTGCTGGGCCAGGAAGCGATAGAGGTTGGGGTGCTCCTCGATCCAGCTCAGATGCTGGCTGATGGAGGCTTGGATGACCTCGCGCGCCGAGCCTCGGGTGGCCAGCCCGGCCCGGATCGACTCGCCGATCTCCTTGGCCGCATGCCGGGAGACGGCCAGGTCGAGGGCCTGCTTGCCGTCGAAGTGCCGATAGACATGGGTCCGCGGCACGCCGGCTTTGTCGGCGATCTGCCCGGTGAGGGCGTCGGGGCCGTGCTCCTCGATCGCGGCGATTGCGGCGGTGATGATCGCGGTGCGGCGCTCGCGGCGGTGCGGATCCCACCGCGTCGAGCGGCCGTCGCGAAGATCGTCGGACATTCACGCAGCGTAGCCACCGGGCCGGTCGCGCCGTCCGTTTTACTGTGACAGCTTGTCAAGGCTAGATATACCTGCTACACCTTGTGCTAGATAGATGCCCGTCGGGCGTCGCGGTGCACGAAAGGGTGACTCCCATGACGGCAGTCGCAGTCAGCAAGCAGGAGTTGAACGACGCCCGGGATAGGACCGCCACCCGCCTGCTCAGGTCGTCGTCGAAGAACTCGTACGACCCGCAGCTGGACATCGACTGGGATGCCGAGGTCGACCTCGGCCTGGCGTACATGCCGCTGGAGCGGGTGTCGCTGTTCGGTACCGCGCTCTGGGAGCAGCTCAGTGAGACCCAGCGCGTCGAGCTCTCCAAGCACGAGATGGCCAGCGTCGCCAGCACCGGGCTCTGGTTCGAGATCATCCTGATCCAGATGCTGGCCCGGTACGCCTACCACCAGGACCCGCAGGCCGACCACACCCGCTACGCCCTCACCGAGATCGGCGACGAGACGCGGCACGTGATCATGTTCTCTAAGGCCATCGAGCGGATGGGCGTGCCGACCTACAGGCCGCGCCGGCTCGTCCACCAGCTCGCGCGGGTCTACAAGGCCACCGCGCGCGGGCCGGCCGTCTTCGCCCCGGTGCTGGTGGCCGAGGAGATCACCGACCGCCTGCAGCGCTCGACGATGAACGACGAGGCCATCCATCCGCTGATCAGGATGGTCAACCGCATCCACGTCGTGGAGGAGGCGCGACACGTGCGCTTCGCCCGCGAGGAGGTGGCCCGGCTGATGCCGTTCATGGGCCCGATCGCGAAGACGCTCACCAACACCACCTCCGCGGTGGTGGCCGCCTTCGTAGTCAGTTCGCTGATCAACCCGGAGGTCTACGCGGCTGTCGGTCTCGACCCGAAGGAGGCGGCGAAGGTGGCGCGCAATAACCCGTACAACCACGACACCCGGTGCTGGATGGGCGAGAAGATCATGAAGTTCCTCGACGAGCAGGGCATGGTCACCTGGTCGTCGAGGCCGATCTACAAGCTCGTCCATCTGATCTGAGCCAGGCTCGCCAGGAGGGCCGGCCCTTAAATGGGTCGGCCCTCGAGTCATTTCCGCCCGGGTGGGCGGGTCGGCTGGACGGGCCGACGACTCGAGGGCCGGGTGGCTACCTGGGATTCGCTCGCGCCTGACGGCGTGGAGCGCATCGAAGGGCGCAGTCCGGTGCTGTCTTGCGGCTAGCGGATAGCCACCTCACGTGTCCGAATGTTTTTCAACTCTGGACCACCCCCTCTCTTGTGTACCTCCACGGTACGAGTGCTCGGCCGTCGCGGCAACGGAGATTTTGCGACGGCTTCACGGGGCGGTCTCAGAAGCCGGAGAGGCGGCGGATCTCCACGTCGAGCTCAGGCCGCCGGGCGCGGGGGCGGCCGTCGATCTCGACCACCTCCACCGGTCCGCGGACGCTGCTGGTGAGCCAGACCGCCTCGGCCGCGTGCAGCTGGTCGAGGCCGATCAGCTGCGTACCGACGGTCCAGCCCGCGCCGGCCGCCTGCTCGAAGAGACGGGCCTGGGTGGTGCCGCCGAGGATGCCGGTGCCCTCTGCCGGGGTGGTGGTGAGGGTGCGGCCGCTGGCCCAGATCACCGAGCCGGTGGGCGACTCCAGCACCCGGCCGTCGGTGGAGAGGAAGAGCGCGTCATCGACGCCGCGCCGCTCGACCTCGCGCAGGGCGGCCATGTTCACCGCGTAGGAGAGCGACTTGATCCCGCCGAGCAGCCAAGGCGCATCGGTGAAGGCGTCGGAGGTGAGCCCGCGGGACAGGGTGACGATCCGCAGCCCGTCCCGGCGCAGTCTCGCGTAGTCCTCCGAGATGGGGGTGACGGTGAGGTACCCGGTGGCCTGGTCGTCGACGCCGCGGGTGAGGACGAGCTTGAGCGCGGCCTCGCCCGGCGTCGTCGTCCAGGAGCGGCAGGCCAGCTCGACGAGCTCCCGCCAGGCGCGGGCGTCGAAGGGCAGCCCGAGCCCGGCCGCCGACCGGGCCATCCGGGCGAGGTGGGCGTCTAGCTTGTCGACGGTGCTGGCGCCGTCCTGGTCGGTGCGGATGCGGCAGCCCTCGAAGCAGCCGTCGCCGCGGGTGGCGCCCAGGTCGTCGGCGCGAAGTATCGGGGCGGCTGGATCGACGAGTCCGACACCGAGGACCGCTACCAGGCTCGCCGACACGGGCCAAACATACCTACGATGGCCCGGATGGCCGCGCACACCCACCACCCGCACGACCATGTCGAGGGCCGCCCCGACCTGGCGGCGAAGCTGCGCTCTCGGGGCCTGAGGATGACGGCCCAGCGCGATCGCGTGCTCGGCGCGGTGCGCGAGCTCGGCCACGCGACCCCGGAGCAGCTCAGCGACGCCGTGCCGGAGGTCGACCTCACCACCGTCTACCGGACGCTCGAGCTGCTCGAGGAGCTCGGCCTGGTGCGGCACGCCCACC
>JAOPUX010000236.1 GCA_025963285.1 Jatrophihabitans sp. | reverse complement strand
CCGTCACCTCTGCCGACGGTTCGGCCGCCGCTGGCGCTGCTCCGGTGGCACCGAAGAGGTGGTCGAAGTTGCGGGCCGGAGCCGGCGGACTCGGCGGCGGGGCGGCCGGTGGGGGCAGCACGATGCTCGGTTGCTGGGAAGCGGGCGGCGCGGAGACGGGCGGCGCGGAAGCGGGCGGCGGGGTTGGCGGTGTGCCGGGCGGTGGGCCCGGCGGCGGCGGGATCGAGGCGCGCAGCGAGGCGCCACGGACGGTCTCGACCGTCGGGGTGCGCTGGATCGGCGCGGCCTCGCGCTCGAGCACGAGCGCCCCGGCCAGCGTCACGCCGAGCAGCAGCGGCAGCGGCAGTCGCGGCGCGCCGGCTGAGCGGGCCGGCGCGCCCAGCCGGACCTGGGTCCAGCCCTCGGTGCGGATATCGGTCCAGGTGGTGGCGTTCGATCCGGCCACGGAGTCGGGGGCATCGTCACCGCGACGGATCTCGACCTGCGCCAAGCCGCGGACGAGCAGCCGCAGCCCGCCGTCGGTCAGCCCCAGAGCGGCGAAGCTCGGCACCGCGCGCAGCCCCTCGTCGAGGATCACCGCCAGCAGGTCGTCGAGCCCGGCGCCGGCCTGCAACGCGCTCCACCAGCCTGCGACGACCGCGGAGTCGGGCGCTACGTCAGCGAGCAGCCAGCTTTCGCTGCCCGCAATCGCGATCCAGGGACCAGACTCGTAGGCCACGGTCAGGCTGGCCGGTTCGAGCATCAACGTCCTTCTGCATCACGGATCCTGGGTGCGGTGTCGGCGTCGACCCCGCTGCGCGAGGCCACAATGTCCAGGTTGACGACGATAGCTGTCACATTGTCGCGCCCGCCAGCCGCCAGGGCGTGCGCCACCAACGTATCGGCTGCCGCCTGCGCGTCGGGCTGTTCGCGCAGCACCTTGACGATCTCGGCCTCCTCGAGTTCCAGGGTCAGGCCGTCGGAGCAGACCACAAATCGCTCGGCCGAGGTCGGTGGGAACACCCACATGTCCGGTTCGGGAGCGGGGTCGCTTCCCAGCGACCGGGTGACGATGTTGCGGCGCGCATAGTCACGGGCCTCGGCTGCCGTGAGCCGGCCCGCGGCGCGCAGCTCCTCGACCTCGGAGTGGTCGACGGTCACCTGGCTAAGCGCACCGTCGAAGTAGCGATAGACCCGCGAGTCGCCCACGTTGAAGACGATCCAGTGCTCGGAGCCACCCACCCGCACGACGCCCACTCCGGCGAGCGTGGTGCCCATGCCGGCCCGGGCCGAGTTGTCGGCGGCCGAGCGGAGGATCTCGGCGTTCATCGCGGCGATCGCGGCGAGGACGTCCGTCGGCCGGGGCGCGGGCTGGCGGTCGAGCTCGGCGAGGCGCTGCACGGCGAGGCGGCTCGCGACGTCTCCGGCCGCGTGCCCACCCATGCCGTCGGCGACCGCGACGAAGTGCTCGGCGGTGAGCAGGCTGTCCTCGTTCTGGCTCCGCACCCGGCCCGTATCGGTGGCAGCGCCTGCGGTGAAGGTCAGCATCGCGGCGACGGCCCGGTCCGCCAGGAGATGGTCATCAGCCGACGATAGGGACGAACCTCGCTCCCGACCATGGGGCGAACTCCCCATGCCCCAGGACCGCCCGCTGGGATGGGTCTGGTTGGGTGCGGAGCTGATCAGCCCTGGGCGCGGATCCGGGTCGGGCGCAGGGTCACCACAACCCGCTCCTCGGCTGCCTGCTCGGCCATCGACTCGAGGGTCTGGTCGTACTTGGCGATGAGCTTGGCCATGAAGGTGCGCTGCGCGTCGTCGTCGGCGAGCTCGACGGTGGCCCGGACCTCAAGGGTGTGGAAGGGGTTGGTCGGCGAGATCGCGAAGAGGGTGGCGGTGGGGCGGGCCACCAGGTTCTCGTACTTCTTGCGGTTCTTGGCCAGGGAGGTGCGCAGCAGACCGTCGTCGTCGAGCAGGACCCAGACCGCGGTGGTCTGAATGCTGCCGTCGTCGTTGAGCGTGGAGAGCGCCACGGTGGTGGAGGTGACGAGGTCGTGGTGGCTGGCGGGCACGGTGTCGGTAGTCATGCCTTCACGGTAGGTGACGGTCACGGTGGGGAGTTCGCCCCATGGCCACCATCGGCCCACACGCCTAGCGTCGTAGCCAACCGGTCTTAACGGGCGAAAACGACAAGGAGGCACGTCATGAAGCAGCAGAGTCGACGAGTTGCAGTGGTGGTTGCGGCCGCGATCGTGATGCTCGGATCGCTGGTGACGGGCGCAGCCAGGGCGTCGGCGGGGCCGGTGCCGGTGCCGAAGTGCACCGACGACCACTCGCTCACGTACTGCATCGCCTACCTCGCAAAGCAGGAGTACTCCAACGCCGACGGTCACAAGTACGAGAAGCCGCTCGGCACGAACTGCAATTACTTCACCACCGCCGCCTGGCACGCCCCTGAAACCACCAACAAGGGCTGCAGTGGCACCTACTGGTCCGAGGAGTGGTGCATGGACTTCTCCCGGTGGGTCTACAAGACCGAGGGCGCGTCGGTGAAGGCGATCAGCCACCTTGCGTACTCGGCCAAGGACTACGCCACCTACAAGACCTACGCCTCCGGCCGGCGCCCCAAGGTCGGCGATCTCGCGGTCTGGGCCACCGAGAGCCACGTCGGCATCGTCGTCGCGGTAAGTGGTAGCTCGGCGACGGTCGTCTCCGGCAACTCCTACAACCCGAGTCGGGGCGACTACACCGCCATCTACTCGAAGTCCTACCCGGCAAGCACCTTCCAGGGCTTCGCCGCCCCGAAGTCTGCCTGACCCCGCTCTCGGCGACCTGCTCGCGCCCGCGGGCAGGTCGTCGTCTGCGTGCAGGCCGCCGTCTGCGTGCAGGCCGCCGTCTGCGTGCAGGGGCTGGCTAGGCTGGCGAATGAACGGAGGGCTCATGCCGCTACCTGACCAATCGCTGCGCAAGCTGGGCTTTCTCAGCATCGGCCTCTTCCGGGGCGACGACCCGCGCCCCGGCCACGAGTCGACGCTGGCGATCATCGAACTCGGCGAGCAGCTGGGCTTCGACAGCGCCTGGGTGCGGCACCGGCACCTGCAGTACGGCATCTCCTCACCCGTCGCCGTGCTCGCCGCCGCGACCCAGCGCACGAGCCGCATCGAGCTGGGCACCGCGGTGATCCCGCTCGGCTGGGAGAACCCGCTGCGGCTGGCCGAGGACCTCGCGACCGTCGACATCCTCTCCGGCGGGCGGCTGAACCCCGGCGTCAGCGTGGGGCCGCCGATGCGTTACGACGAGGTGCGCGCGGCGCTCTACCCCGACACGTCCGATGCCGAGGACTTCAGCTACGAGCGGGTGGCCCGGCTGCTGCGGTTCATCCGGGGCGAGGCGGCCACCGGCTTCAGCGGCACGGAGGGCATCGAGGTCTTCTCCTCACGCGTGGAGCCGCACTCCCCCGGGCTGTCGAGCCGGCTCTGGTACGGCGGCGCCAGCCTGCGCTCGGCGCAGTGGGCCGGCGAGAACGGCATGAACTTCCTGACCAGCAGCGTGGTGAAGGCCGAGGAGTCCGAGGACTTCGCCGAGATCCAGCTCTCGCACGTGCGGGCCTTCCGCGAGGTCCACCCCGCGGGGCGCATCTCGCAGGGCCTGGTCGTGATCCCCACCGACGGCGCCAGCGCGGCCCAGCGGGCCAAGTACCAGGCCTACGCCGAGGCACGCACCCCGCGCACGAAGCAGCCACAGGGGCCGGCCCGGATGATGTTCTCGCCGGACTTCGTGGGGACCTCAGAGCAGCTCGCGGAGCAGCTCTACGCCCACGCCGCGTTCCGGGAGATCGACGAGGTGGCCTTCGCACTGCCGTTCAGCTTCGAGCACGACGACTACGTCCAGATCCTCACCGACCTGGCCACGAGTCTCGGCCCGAAGCTCGGCTGGCAACCCGCTGTTTGATCGATTGTGCAAATCTCGCCGCCGCCAGGGCGGCGGAAATTGCACAATCGACGAACTAGGCGGAGATCACGACCGCGTAGGAGCCGATGCCGAGCAGCCGCTCACCGGCCACCTCACCGCCACTGAGGACGAGCGTGGTGATCAATCCGCTCTCGGGGTCGAACTCGACGTCGTCGACGACGCCCGCCTCGTCCCCTGTCGTCAGCAGCACGCGCTTGCCCAGCAGCCGGTGGGACTTCCCGGAGAGGGCCTCGACCTCGGACGAGGCAGCAACGATGGCCGCGGGATCGTGCAGCGTCACGGCATCCGGACCGAAGGCGGCGATGTCGCCCCACGGCAGGGTGTCCCCGCTCTCGGTCTTCTTCAGGTGCAGCGCGACGATGGTGCGGCTGGCAGGGTCGATGACGAACTCGTCGATCCTGCCGACGGTCGCGGCGTTCGCCGTGCCGACCACCGACCGCCCGACAGCCTCCGAAAGCCGCATCACGAGGCCCCTTCGAACTTGGCGCGGAAGGCTGTCACTGCGGCTCCGAAGCCGGAGAGGTCGTCGGCCACGAAGTCCTGGGCGGCCGCAGGAACCATGAGGTGCTCCCCGGAGGCGGCGAGGGTGTCCGGCAGCGGGATGAGCAGTTTGGCGCCCTTCGTCTTCATCGCCTCGGAGGCCTCGATCTCGTAGCCGACGACGTCGCACTGCTCGCCCGGCTCACCGATCTGGAGCACGACGTCGATGACGCGGCCCAGGTCGATCCCGGTGTCGGTGAGGACCTGGGAGCCGAGGACGTCGCCGCCGGAGCCACCCGAGGTGGCGGCTGCATCGAGAACGTTCTGCGTGGGCTCCAGCACCGAATCGTCGACGATCATCACGGCGTCGGCGCCCAGTGCGGCGACCGACGTCCAGAGCAGGCCCTGCTTGAGCGGTCCGGAGAACCGTCCGCGCCCGGCGAGGGTGAAGCCGCCAACCGCGCCGCCCCCAGCCGAGAAGACGATGTCCTTCAGCTGCGCTACATCCTCACCGGCGTAGGTCACCACCGGGTGTTTGGCGATGTCCGAGGCTCGCATCAGCCTCATTTCTTCGCCCGACGATGCGCCGCAGTGGGGCCGGCGGGCCCGGAGGGATCGACGATCACGCCGCCACGCCTGCGCCGCGCCTGCACGAGCAGGAACGACGCCACCAGTAGCACCAGCACGATCACAATGACTATTGCCCAGACCATCGCAGACCTTCCATAGACGGCCTGCGAGACAGGGCGCGAGCCGATTCACACGGAACGTACCCAGATTCGCCGAGCGCTCACCGCCGCGGGGCAGAGCTCCAGCTTAGGCGACCCCCCGCGCGCCGTTACCGGTGGTTCACGCCAGGAAACATTTGCACAACAAATAATCGTCACTGTAATGAAGGCCAAGGGCGTCCAGGCATTGATCGATTCTGCAGCCCAATCCGCGACAGTCCTCGGTGAGCTCGCGCGGATCAATATCGGTGCAACAAATGGCAGGAGCTCATTCGGTGACGCAGCCTCACTCCCTCGTCCCAACCATCGACGTCTCCGGCTGGGGTCAGGACCCGGCCGCCGAGGCGGCGATCGTCGCCGCCGTCGACGCGGCCTGCGCGAGCATCGGGTTCCTGTCGATCACCGGCCACTGCATCGACCCGGGGCTGATCGAGGCCATGCTCGCCGAGGCCGACGCCTTCTTCGAGCTCGACGAGAACGAGAAGAACAGCTACCGCTCCCCCTCGCCGGAGATCAACCGGGGCTTCACCGCCCGGGAGACAGAGGCTCTGGCGCTGAGCCTGGGGGTGCAGACCCCGCCCGATCTCTTCGAGGCCTTCAACATCGGCACGGAGGAGGGGCCGAGCCAGACGCCCAACGGCGACCCGGTGCCGCAGGAGATGTTCGCGGCCAACATCTGGCCGGCGCGTCCGGCCGGGTTCCGTGCCGCCGTCAGCGACTATTTCGCCGCAGCCGGAGTGCAGGCCGCGCAGCTGCTGGAGATCTTCGCGGTGGCCCTGGGTGAGGAGCGGAACTTCTTCACCGGCTACACGTCGCACTCCACTGACACCATGCGGATCAACCACTACCTGCGCGCCCCCGGCCAGTCCGAGCCGGTGGACGGTCAGCAGCGGATGGGCGCGCACACCGACTACGGCATGGTCACCGTGCTCTACGCCGACAGCGTCCCGGGGCTGGAGATCGTAGGCCCAGACGGTCTGTGGCACGGCTTCACCCCGCCTCCCGGCTCGCTGCTCGTCAACCTCGGCGACCTGATGGCGACGTGGACGAACGACCGCTGGAAGTCGAGCCTGCACCGCGTGGTACCGCCGCCGCGCGCGGCCGACGGGCCTGCCCACCGGCGTTCGGTGGCGTTCTTCCGCGACGGCAACTACGACGCCCTCGTCGAGTGCCTGCCTTCCTGCGTCGACGACGAGCACCCGGCGCGCTACGCCCCGGTGCTGGCCGGTGAGCACCTGATGGCGAAGCTGCTCGGCCCGCGCACGCTCATGCCCTCGACCGCCGCCTCGACCGCAGGCGACCGGATCGACGCCGTCACCTCTACCGCACCGGACCCCCAGTAGGCGGTGCCGCCCGCGCGGCAGCTCTGCCCGCTGCCGACGCCATTGGCCAGCAGCGGGAGGGGCAGGTCATTTCAGCGAACTCCTCCACCCACCGCAAAGGGACGGTTCATGGCAGCCAGATCCGACGACCGGGACCTCGAGGTCGTGCTCGGCAGCGGCCTGCGCTCGGCCCGGCGGCGCGCGGGGCTGACGATGGCGCGGCTCGCGGAGCTGAGCGGGGTGAGCCAGCCGCACCTGAGCCAGCTGGAGAACGGCAAGGTCTCGCCGAGCATCAACACGCTGTACCGGCTGGCCAACGCCCTCGGGATCAGCCCGCAGCAGCTGCTGCCCGGCTCGGCGCCGACCTCGATCGCGGTCATCCGGGCCGGCTCGGTGACACCCACCGCGATCATGGACTCGCCCGGGTCGGCGATGGCGCGCGTGCTCGTCGGTTCGCCGGATCGGATGTTGCAGGTGCAGGAGCTGACGGTGGAGGCCGGCCACGACCTGGGCGGCTTCTTCAGCCACGAGGGCGAGGAGTACCTCTACGTGCTCGCCGGCCGCATCCGTCTCGAGCTGGCCGGCGAGCCGGCCGAGGTGCTCGAACTCCACGACAGTGCCTGGTACGACAGCACGCTCGATCACCGGTGGGCACTCATCGACGACGAGCCGGCGCAGCTGCTCGTGGTGAGCGCGGTCAGCTCCCGGCCGACCGGGCACGGCGCCTCCAGCGAGGCGCGGCGGGATCAGGCCTGATCGTTGAGATAGGAGCGCCAGGAGCCGTGGTCGGTGATGTCCGGCCAGCCCTTGGCTGCGGCAGCACCGTCCACGATGAAGCCGAGCGTCGCGGACCCGTCGTCGAGGCGCACCGGCCCAAGGGTCAGGGGTGCCGCGATCGTCGGGCGGAGCTGGTCGATCGCGCCCAGCGGCAGATCCCAGAGCTCCATGTCGATGGAGCTCTCGCCGGTCCCCGGCACGACTCCTGGCCGCGGGAACGGTCCGGGTACGAGGTACATCCGGTGGCCGGGTGCCGTGCGCACCCGCGAGTGCAGCCGCCCGCCCAGTTCGAGCAGGTCGACGTTGCGGGGCTGTCCGGACAGATGCGCTCCGGCCACCGCGAGCAGGCTCCGTGTCCCGAGCTGCGGCGGGGGGTCGGGCTCGCCGCACCAGCGGGCGGCGAGCCCGAGCAGCCCGCGGTCGGCGAAGGCAGGTGCGAGCAGTTGCACGCCGAAGGGAAGCCCGTCGGCACGCTCCCCGGCGGGCACCGCCACCGCGCAGAGGTCCAGCAGGTTGACCATGTTCGTATAGGTGCCCAGCCGAGCGTTGACACCGATCGGATCGGCGGCGACCTCGGCCAGTGTCGGGTGGCCCGGCGCCACCGGGAGCAGCAGCGCGTCGATGGCCTCGAACGTCCGCCTCGTCGCCGCACGCAGCCCCGAGAGTCTGGTGAGCCCGGCAAAGACCTCGGCCGCGGTGACCTGTGAAGCACCCAGCACGATCGAGCGCACGGTGGCGTCGAGCTGCGGATCGTCGGACTGCAGCACGTCGCCGAACGAGGCGAGGCGCTCGGCCACGAACGGACCGGAGTACAGCATCCTGGCCGCCTCCAGCAGGTGCGAGACGTCGACGGGCACCAGACGGGCGACGGTCGAGGCGTGCCGTAGTGCCTGCTCCCACGGCGCGCGCGCCTCGTCGTCGAGGTCGAGCACGCCGTCCGGCACGCCGACCACGCGCATCCGGCGCGCCACCCCGATCGGTGGCAACGGCGGCATGGTCCGCGAGTGCGGATCCGCGCTGTCCGGCGAGATGAGCACCTCGGCGACGGCAGCGGCGACGCCGACCGTGCGCGCGAAGACCGAGATGCAGTCCAGGCTGGGGCTCGCCGGCAGCAGACCGCGGTTGGAGACCAGCCCTCGCGAGGGCTTGACCCCGACGATGCCGTTGAAGGCGGCCGGCACCCGTCCGCTGCCGGCGGTGTCGGTGCCG
This sequence comes from Jatrophihabitans sp., assembly GCA_025963285.1. Classification (GTDB taxonomy): domain Bacteria; phylum Actinomycetota; class Actinomycetes; order Mycobacteriales; family Jatrophihabitantaceae; genus JAOPUX01. Next base: position 13,997 of record JAOPUX010000236.1, on the reverse strand, counting down.
AGCGCGAAGTCCACCACCCCTTCAGCCACGGCCACGGCGCTGCCCGAGCTGCTGCCGCCGCTGACATGCAGCTCGGAGGCGACGCTGTGGCAGGCACCGTAGGGGGTTCGCGTGCCGACCAGGCCAGTGGCGAACTGATCCATGTTCGTCTTGCCGATCGGGGCCGCGCCGGCCGCCATCAGCAGCCGCACCGCCACGGCCGACTCGGCTGCTGGCTCGGCGCGGGCCGGGTAGGCCGCAGTCGTAGGCACTCCGGCTACGTCGATGTTGTCCTTCACCGCGAAGGTGCGCCCGCTCAGCACGCCGTCCCCGATGGTGGCCCGGGCGAACCAGGCGTCGTCGAGCACGGTGATGAAGGCAGGCTGCTCCAGCTTGCGTGCCGCGGCCAGCACCTCCGCCACTCCCGGCGGACCCTCCAGAGACGGCTCCATCTACGCCGCGCCACCTGCCGCGAGCACGGGCAGGAGTTCGGCCGAGCTGGTGATCGCGCCGAAGACGCCGCCCTGCATCGTCACCATGTGCAGTGCTGCGGCGTGGTTGTCCGGATCTGTGGCGCCGGTGCAGTCGGTGAGCAGCAGGCATTCGTAGCCACGGTCGTTCGCGTCGCGCATCGTGGTGTGCACGCAGACGTCGGTGGTGATCCCGGTGAAGATCAGGTGCGTGATCCCGTGGGTGCGCAGCAGCAAGTCGAGGTCAGTGGCGTAGAAGGCGCCCTTGCCCGGCTTGTCGATGATGAGCTCGCCTTCGATCGGCGCGACCTCGGGCACGATCTCCCAGCCCGGCTCGCCGCGCACCAGGATACGGCCGCACGGTCCCGAATCGCCGATGCCGGCGCCGATGCGCTGCGAGCGCCAGAGCTTGTTCGGCGGGCAGTCGGCGAGATCGGGCCGGTGCCCCTCGCGCGTGTGCACGATCAGCAGGCCGGCCTCGCGGGCAGCGGCGAGTACCACCGCCGTGGGGCCCAGCGGGGTACGCGTGAGTTTGAGGTCGTAGCCCATCGTGTCGACGTACCCGCCGGGGCCGCAGAAGTCGATCTGCCAGTCGATGAGGATCAGCGCCGTGGTGGCCGCGGCGAAGCCCTGGTCGTAGGGCCAGGCGTAGGGCTGGGCGTCGACGGTCCCGAAGGTCTTCGTCGCCGGGCTGGTGGTCGTCATGAGATCACGTCCAGATCAGAGGGGGTGGGTGCCAACAGGTCGAGCAGTTCGGTGCTGGTGCCGACGGCGCCGAAGATCCCGCCGGACATCTCTATCGAGGAGAGCGACGCCGCGCGCAGGGCCGGGTCACCGCTGAGGCAGGCATCGGCCACGAGCAGGCATTCATAGCCCCGATCGTTCGCCGCGCGCATCGTGCTGTGCACGCCCACCTCGAGCCAGGCTCCGGTCAGCAGGAGCTGGTCGCGGCCGCGGGCGCGCAGCTCCTGGTCGAGGACGGTGCCGTAGAAACCGTCCCAGGCCGGCGCCTCGATGCGCAGGTCGCTGGGCAGGCCCGGCGAGACGGACGGACCGGCCTCGGTGCGCCGCCCGAGTCGCGGCGGCCGGTGCTGCTGCAGCGCGACCACCAGCCCGCCCGCCGCATGGACCGCCGCGGCCAGGCGCGCCACCGTCGCCCAGGCTGCGTCGCCGACCGCCGGTGGCGGGGAGGACGTGTCATGCACGATCAGCGCACAGCGTGACGGTGCGAAGGCCGCGTCATAGGGCCAGGGATACGGCGTCGAGTGCGTGAGCACCGCCGAGTCGCCGGGCCGGGCGCCCGCCCCCGTGAGGGAGCGGGCGCCGACCTCGGTGGTCACGACTTGGGCAGGGTGCCCACGACACCCTTCACCAGGCACGAGATCGCGTTGATCTGTGCGTAGGTCATCGTCTTGCCTGCCGCTACCAGCGTCGTCCCGTCCTGGCAGGTGATCGGCCCGGTGAAGACCGAGGCGCCCGGCTTCTTGAGGGCCGTCTCCTCAGCGGTGATTTTCGACTGCAGGCTCGTCGGGACCGACTTGCCGAACGACGCGAGCGTCAGCGGGTTGTCGTTGTCCTGGAAGGAGCCGACGAAGTTGGCGTTGTACTTGCTGCCGGCGAAGGTGCCGTCCAGCGCCACCTTCGTGATCGCCTCGTAGATCGGCGCCCAGTCCCAGGCAGAGCCGGTGAGCCAGCCACTAGGGTCGAGCGACTCGGCGTCGTAGTGGTAGCCGACCACGTACTTGCCGGCGGCCTTCGCGGCCTGGATGACCGTCGCCTGGCAGTCCTGGTGCTGGGTCAGCACGTCGGCGCCCTCACCGATCAGTGCCGCCGCAGCCTCCTTCTGCTTGAGCGGATCGCACCAGTTCGACGTGTTCACCAGGTAGGTCTTCGCAGCCGGGTTGACGCTCTGCGCGCCGAGTTCGAAGGCGTCGATGTTGGCGATCGTCTGGCTGATCGGGAAGGCGTAGACGAAGCCGAGCTTGTTGGTCTTGGTGAGGCCACCAGCGGCCATGCCGCCGAGGGACACGGGCTCGAAGGCCTGGCCCCAGTAGGTGCCGAAGTTGGCGGTGAACTTGCCGGTGTTGAAACCGCCCTGGTGCAGCACGATCACCTTCGGGTGCGCGGCGGCGAACTTCTGGGCGTACGCGTAGTAGCCGTAGCTCGTCGCGAAGATGACCTTGGCACCCTTGTCGACCATCGACTGCATGGTCTGGGTGACGGCGTTGTTCTCCGGGATGTTGTCGGCGGTGATGACCTTGACGCTCGGGTCGTCCTTGGCGAGCTTCTGGCTCGCGGCGTACACGGCCTCGTTGTAGCCGTAGTCGCTGTTCGAGCCGACCATGATGAAGCCGACGGTCTGCTTCGCGGTGGAGCTGCTGCCGGAGCTGCCTGAGCCACCCGAGCCGCCGCTGCTCGAACAGGCGGTCGCCACAGCGGCGACGAGAGCCAGCGCGAGCACCCCCGCGACCCGGCGATTGCGTGAAATGGGCATGACTGATCCTTCCGATGGGTTTTTCTGTGCCGATGTGGCGGGGGATGGTGCGGGGACGAGCAGTCGCGGGCTAGGTGCCGCTGCGGCTCAACGAGCGGGTGAGTGCCTCGGGGGTGTCGGATCGGCCACGCCGGGCGAAGAGGGCGAGCACGATCAGCGTCGCGAGGTAGGGCATCGCATCCAGCAGGTACTGGTTGATCGAGACGCCGTGTGCCTGGAGCACCGACGCCGCAGCCAGGACGATGCCGAAGAGGTAGGCGCCGGCGAGCACCCGCACCGGGCGCCAGGCCGCGAAGAGCACCACGGCCACTGCGACGAAGCCGTAACCGCTGGTCATGTCGTTGAACCAGTTTCCGACGTAGCCGATCGACAGCTGCGCGCCGCCGAGGCCGCCGAGTCCCGCGCCGATCGTGATCGCGGCGATCTGGACGAGCTGCGGCTTGCCGCCGGTTGCTGCCACCACCTCCGGCCGTTCCCCGGTGGCCCGCAGCGTGAGCCCCACACGGGTGCGGTAGAAGACGAACCAGATGATGCCGACGAGGAAGTAGCTGGCGTAGACCAGGATGTCCTGGTCGAAGAGGATCGGCCCCGCCCACGGGATGTTGTGCAGCCCCGGGATGGCGATGTTGGAGAGCGGGGTGATCACCGTTCCCACGTAGCTGGTGCCGTAGACCGACGTGACGCCAAGCGCCAGGAACCAGAGCAGCAGGCCACTGGCGATCTGGTCGCCGCCGCGGCGCACCGTCAGCCAGGCGTGGGCCAGGCCGACGAGCGCCCCACCGGCGATCCCGGCCGCGATCCCCAGCCAGATGTTCCCGCTGGACTGCGTCATCGCGTACGAGCCGAGGGCACCGGCGAGCATCGCGCCCTCGGTGCCGAGGTTGATCACCCCGGCCCGCTCGCTGATGAGTTCGCCGAGCGCCGGCAGCAGGATCGACGTCCCGCCGCTCACCCCGCCGATGAGGGTCTGTTCGATGCCGTTCATGAGGCCCGCTTCCGGTACTTGGCGACGATCAGCGGCACGGCGACGATGAGTGCCAGGAGTACATCGACGATCGTTCCGTCGAGTCCGTCGTTGAGCTGCAGCCCGTTGCCGCTGAGGGCGACGGCGCTGAAGAGCACTGCCGAGCCGACCACGAGGATCGGCTTCTGCCTGCCGAGGAAGCTGGCGAGGAAGGCGACGTAGCCGAAGCTGAGGGTGATGTCCGGGCGCAGCTGGGTCTCGACGCCGGCGAGGTTGATCGCACCGCCGAGACCCGCCAGCGCGCCGCCGGCCATCATTGACGACAGCAGCAGCGTCTTCACCTTCAGGCCGGAGCGCCGGGCCGCCTCGACGTTGCCACCGACGACCCTGAGCTGGAAGCCCCAGCTGGTGCGGGTGAGCAGGTACCAGGTGAGGGCGACCACGGCCACCGCGATCAGCACGCCGATGTTGAGCTGGCTGCCGAACATCTTCGGCAGCTGGGCGTGGTGCGCCAGGGGCCTGCTCTGTGGCTGACCGGAGCCGTTCGGGTCCTTCCACACCTGGTAGATCAGGTACAGCATGATGTCGTTGGCCACGAAGTTGAGCAGCAGCGTCGTCACCGCCTCGCTGGCGCCGAGCCAGGTACGCAGGACGCCGGGGAGCGCCCCCCACACCGCACCCAGACCAGCACCGGCGAGGCACATCGCGATCCAGCTGACGAAGCCGGGGACGTGCGGCCCGACGGCCACCCCTACTCCGGTGGCGGCGACCGCTCCCATGATCAGCTGGCCCTCGCCACCGACGTTGACCAGGCCGGCGCGGGCCGGGATCGTCACCGCCAGCGCGGCCAGGCCGATCGGTACCGCGCGCAGCACCGTCTGCTGGAGGGCATCGCTGTTGAGCAGGGTCGAGCTGATGATCGTGTGGTAGACGCTGATCGCTCCGGCACCCTTGAAGGCGACGAAGACACCGAAGACCACGAGAGAGACGACGTAGCCGAGCGAGACGATCAGGCCGAAGCGGGTGCGATCGCCGAGACGGTCGGTGACCGCGCTCAGCCGGCCGGGAACTCCTGCGGCGGTCATGCCGCGTCCGCCGTCATCAGGCTGCCGAGGCTCTGGCGGTCGGCGTCGGAGGCACGGACCACGCCGCTGACCCGGCCGTGGGCCAGCACGACGATCCGGTCGGAGAGGCGCAGGATCTCGTCGAGGTCCTCGCTCACCAGCACCACGGCGGCCCCGGCGTCGCGTGCCTTGAGCAGCAACAGGCGCGTCGTCTCGGTGGTGAGGACATCCAGGCCACGGGTCGGGTAGGAGACGACGAGTACCCGCGGCTCCTCGCCGAGCGCGAGCGCCAGCAGCACCCGCTGGATGTTGCCGCCGGAGAGCTGGTCGAGCTGGCGTGAGGAGTCGGCGAGCTTGAGGCCAAGGCGCTTTCCGGTCTCGGTGAGCCGGCGCCCCGAGCCCTTGCTGTCGAAGCTGGCACCGGACTTCGCACGGTCCCACAGGGCCGCGTGCTCGGCGATCGACAGGCCGGGGATGACGAACTCGCGCAGCGGGTCGGCGGGCACGCTCACGATGCCCGCGCCGTGGAAGTCGGCCGGGACGGCCGACTCGAAGTGCTTGCCGTCCATCACGATCGTCCCGGCGTCGGGGTTGGCGGCACCGGCAACGAGGTCGGCGAGTTCGCGCTGACCGTTCCCCGACACCCCCGCGATGCCGAGCACCTCGCCGGCGAAGAGCGTCAGGTCGATCTCCTTGAGTCCGGCCACGCCACCCGAGCCGGCGAGCCGCACCCCGGCCAGCTCCATGGCCACCGGCTTGGTGCTGGTGTCGGTAGCGCCGGAGTTCCGCACCACCTCGACCGTCTCGCCGACCATGGCCGTCACCAGCTGGGTGTCGTCGAGGTCGCCGGTCGGGGTGTCTGCCACCACGATCCTGCCGGCCCGCAGCACCGTCACCCGGTCGGCGATCTCGCGCACCTCGCGCATCTTGTGGGTGATCAGCACGATCCCGACACCCTCGGTGCGCAGCGTGTTGATGACTCCGAAGAGGCCGGCCACCTCGACCGGCGTCAGCACGCTGGTCGGCTCGTCGAGGATCAGGACTTTCGCCCCTGCCAGCAGAACCTTGATCAGCTCGACGCGCTGCCACTCCCCGATCGAGAGGTCGGCGACCTTGGCCAGCGGGTCCACGGCCAGCTGGTAGCGCTCGGCGGCCGACCTGATCTGCTTCTGGATGGCCCCGGCCTTGAGGAAGGAGCCACCGCCGACGTGCAGGGCGATGTTCTCCCACACCGTGAGGGCGGGCACCAGCCGCAGGTCCTGGAACACCATGCCGATGCCGAGGTGCCGTGCCGCCGCGGAGGAGGAGACGGTGACGACCTTGCCGTCGCGGGCGATCTCGCCACCCTCCGGCTTGTAGACGCCGTAGAGCACCTTCATCAAGGTGCTCTTACCGGCGCCGTTCTCCCCGAGCAGGGCGTGCACCTCGCCGGCGCGCACCGAGAAGCTGACCTGGTCGTTGGCGACCAGCGCGCCGAAACGCTTGGTGATGCCACGGAGCTCGAGCAGCGGTGCCGCCTGCGGGCTCAGCTGCGCTGCGCTGGGTGGATCGTCGTCTTCCAGTTCGACGGTCGTCACGTCATGCCTCCTCTGTGCAACATCATTTGAGTGAGGGCCCGCGCCGCTCTGCGCTCGACCTCTTCCATGGATTCGCCCACGTGGGCGTGCAGCTCACCGACGGCGTCGTCGAGGTGTCCACCGAGAACCCGCTCCACGACGGCGAGGTGCTGGGAGATCGTCAGCTCGATGCGCTGCTCGCTCAGGAAGTCGTACATCCGCACTGGCCGGATGCGGGAGTTGACGGCCTCGAGCGTGCTGGTCAGCACCGAGTTGCCGGCTGAGCGCAGCAGCGTCACGTGGAAGTCCTCGTCGACCATGACGAAGTCCGCGGTCGGCTCGGGTCGCTCGTCCCACATCGCGCGCCAGTGGTCGCGCAGCGGTTCGAGGAGCGCCGGGTCGTGTGTCACCGAGTCGATCTCGATACCCCGGGCCAGACCGCGGAGCTCGAGGGTGATGCGCAGGTCGTAGAGATCGCGCAGATCGGAGAAGTCCGGCATCGCGACGAAGTAGCCGCCCTCGTTCCGGGTGACCTGACCGTCGGCCAGCAGCCGCACCAGGGCCTCACGGACCGGCGTCCTCGAGACCCCGAGCTGCGCGGCCAGCCGCTCCTCGACCAGACGCGAGTTCAGCGCGAACTCGCCGATCATGATCCGGCGGCGTAGCTCTTGATAGACCTGATCACGGCGCAGCTTGGGCATCCCCGATGCCTCCGGCTTCGTATCCGCTTCCGTATCCGGCTCTGTATACGGTCCTGTATCCATGCGGCGAACCTAAGAGCCCGGTGTTGCCGAACAAGGCTTCCTCGGTAACGTCGATGTTTCACGGCCCCGTAAATACGGGCATTCGAGCGATCTGACGCAGTTTCCTTGGCAGGATGCGCCCATGTCCTCGACCCGTGTCTGCCTCATCCATGGCGCCGCCACCACGTCTCGCATCTGGTCCGGAGTGGTCGCCGCGCTGCCCGCGGAGTGGGACGTCGCGTGCCCGGACCGCCCCGCGAGCGGCTCGCTCGAGGTCGAGATCGCCGCGCTCACCCCGCTCTGCCAGGGTGCCGTCGTGGTCGGCATCAGCGGTGGCGCCACCCTGGTGCTGGCCCTCGCGACGGCCGGCGTCGCGATGAAGCTGGCGGTGGCCCACGAGCCGGCGGTCGGCTCGCTCCTGCCCGGACTGCTGGCGCCGATGGCCGCGGCCTACCAGCGCGGCGGGGTCGACGACTTCGCCACGACGCTCTACGGGCCGCTCTGGCAGCCGTCGATGGCACCGGCCGATACGGAGGCCGTGGCACGCGATCTCGCGATGTTCCGGGCCTTCGAACCCGGCACCCCGGCCGGCGTCGCACCGCTCATCACTGTCGGGGAGTTCTCGCCACCGATCCGTCGCGAGGCCGCCGATGCACTTGCAGCGCGCTTCGGCATGCCGGTGGCGGTGGTGCCGGGCGTCGGCCACGCCGCACACGTCGAGGCACCCACGGCGTTCGCCGACTTCATCACGGCCGCCGTCACCGAACGGATTCCGGGTCTCCGGTAGGCCGGAGCTATCTCACGCACCATGGGTTCAGGAGCCCGACGCCGGTGTCGGCGAAATCGGCGACGTTCCGTGTGACAAGCGTGGCGGAGTACTGGCGACAGATCGAGGCGATCTGCGCGTCCAGTGCAGTCGTCGGCGCGCCGGCTCGTCGCCGCGAGGCGAGGATGTCGGCGTAGTGGGAGGTGCTGTCCTTCGAGGCCGTCCCGGCGTCGACGAGCGCCAGCAGAGGGCGGCGGTTCGCCGGCTGAGGTCGGTTACGCCGGGCCGGCCTCGGGTTCCAGGCGCAGCGTCGCCGCTGCCGCATCGCCGGAGACCATCCGGGCGACGGTGGCAGCGCCATAGCGGCCGTACTTGGTGCGGTAGGCGGCATCGACAGCTGCCCGGGCCGCATCGGCACCCACGTCGTGGACGGTGACGTCGAGCTCGACGCCCGCCACGCGGACGCGGGCCTGCCGCGAACGCACCACGCGGCCGAACCAGCCAGTGTCGCGTCGTTGCCAGGTGCGGACATAGACCTGGCCACCGGCGCGGACGACCCAGATCGGCACCCAGCCCCGCAGCGTCCCGTCGGCGCGCCGGGTGGAGATCTCCAGCTCCTCCGCAGCACCGATGCGCTCGAGTTGGTCGTCGGACCAGGTCACGGCCGCTCCTCCCCGGGCGCTATGCCCAAGTGATGACGCTGTCGGCCGGCGGCCGGTGCGCCGCCCTGAAGTCGGTGCCCAGCGTGTAGGCCAGCGGGGTCAGTACGGCCTGGGCCACCGTCTCGAACGGGAGGCCGAGGATGTCGGCGACCTCCTGCTCGCGACCGAGGTGCAGCGTCGTCCAGGCGGTGCCGAGGCCACGCGCGCGGGCGGCGAGCATGAAGCTCCACATCCCCGGCAGCACGCTGCCCATCATCGCCTTCGCGGCAGCGCGCGAGGGCCCCTCACTGCAGCCGATGACGAGCACCGGGGCGTCGGCCATCCGCTCGGCGAGGTAGTCGGCCGAGCTGGCGACCCGCTGCTGCTGGGCCTGCTCGAGCTCGCCCTCCCTGGCCTGCGCACCGATGTAGTACTGCGACTCGCGATATTCGGCGAAACAGGCCGCGTAGTGCTCCGCGACGGCGGCGCGCTTGGCGGCATCGCGGACCACCACGAACCGCATGACGATATTGTTCGAGCCGCTCGGGGCCTGCAGGGCGAGGTCGACACACTCGCGGATCAGGTCGTCGGGGACGTCGCGGGTGAAGTCGAGGCGCTTGCGGACCGCGCGCGTCGTCGACAGCAGCTGGTCGGGGTTCAGGTCGAGGAGGGTCACGATCTCAGGGTAGCCACGACGGTTCGGCCGGTTAGCCGTGCAGCCGGCCCTTGGCGTGCAGCGCGATGCCGCGCTCGATCTCGCGGCGGGCGTCCCGCTCGGCAAGGTCCTGCCGCTTGTCCCACGTCTTCTTGCCGCGCACCAGCGCCAGCTCGACCTTCACCAGGCCGTCGTTGAAGTACATCGACAGCGGCACCATCGACATCCCGCTCTCGCGCACCCGCAGCTCCCACTTCAGGATCTCCGAACGGTGCATCAGCAGCTTGCGCTTGCGACGGACGGGGTGGTTCGTCCAGCCGCCCATCGCGTAGGCGGCGATGTGCACATTGTAGAGCCACACCTCATGACCCTCGACGGCCGCATAGGCCTCAGAGAGCGACGCCCGCCCCAGCCGGAGGCTCTTCACCTCGTTGCCGACGAGCGAGATGCCGGCCTCGAGCGTGTCGAGGACGACATAGAGGTGCCGGGCGCGCTTGTTCGTGGCGATCGCCTTGCGCCCGCGCTCCTTCGTCACTGGGTTGACGCTAGTCGGGCAGGTGGCTACACACGAAGCCGATCAGCGCGGCAGGCGCCGGCAGGCGCTGCGTCAGTCGAGCGGTTCGTCGAGCTCGCCCAGGGTGCGGTTGTGACCGCGACAGCCGGCCTCAGCGGATCGGGGACCTGCTAGATCGGCTCCCAGCGCCAGCCGTTGTTGTCTTCGCACCTGATGGCCTCACCGTCACCGGCCACGCCGGTCACACCGTGATCACTGCTGCGGCAATACTCGCCTGGCTCGTAGCAGTTGCCGCTGTTGGTCAGTGGGTAGCAGCCTGCGGGCGGCGGGCTGCTGGGCTTCTTGACCGTGACGGTCTCGACGTGACTGGTCGACTTCCCGTGCAACGACGTCCCGGGATAGGACCACTCGTACTGGGTAGTGGCAGACGGCTTCACCGAATAGGTCGCGGCGCCGCTGGAGCTGGTGACCTTCGAGGTCACCTTCGCCCACTTGTGAGAGGAGTTCGCCCGGGAATACAGGTAGATCGTCGAGCCATGTACGGCGTGGCCGTTGGCCTTCAGCCGCAGGTGGGTGCCGATGGTGGTGCTGTGCCCCTTGGTGATGGTTACCGAGGCGCCGATCGACAGCGTGGTCGCGGGGACGGCGCTGACGGTCTCGACCTTGCTGGTCGTGGCCTGGTGATGGGTCGTCCCCGACGGCGACGCCTGTGCCGTTCCACCCAGCAGCAACTGGCTACCGGCCACCGCCAGGGCAGCGGCACACAGCAGGGACAGACGTCTCATCGGGGGCTCCTCGCGGACCGCCTCAGACGGGCGAGCCACGGGGCATGTTAGCCCCGTGTGAGCTGAGCCGCAGCGAGATCATCGGTTCTCAGGCCGCCGAGGCCTCAACTCGGTCTGCCCACGCACCCAGCCGTGCGTCGTTTGACATGATCGGGTTGTGGAGGGCGCGCTGATCGGCCGCGACGCGCTCGTCGCGCTTGCCGAGGCCGCGCTGCGCGACCGCGGTGCGGTGCTGCTCGAGGGTCCGGCGGGCATCGGGAAGACGTCATTGTCGAAGGTGCTCGTCGAGGACGCGCGACGCGACGGGATGCTGGTGCTGGGCTGCGCACCCACCGAGGCGGAGCGGGCGCTACCCCTGGCAGCGCTGGCCGACGTGCTCCATCCGCTCGCGGCACACGTCGCTACCCTGCCGCCGCCACAGCGGGAGGCGATCGAGGCGGCGCTGCTCGTGAGCGGCGGACCGGTCGACGAACGGGCGCTGGCCGTCGCCACCGTCGCGCTGCTCGCCGCGGTCACTCGCGAGGCGCCGGCCGGGGTGCTGCTCGTGGTGGACGACGCGCAGTGGCTCGATCCGCCGAGTGAGCGGGCGCTGCGGTTCGCCCTGCGACGCTCACCCGAGGGGCTGGCTGTTCTGGTGAGCCGTCGCAGCGGCGAGCACGCAGCGGAGGCGCCGCTCGGCCTGGAGGAGCACGCCGCGTTGACGCGGGTGGCCGTGACCCCGCTCGGAGTCGGCCCGCTCCACCACGTGCTCAAGCGGAACTTCGGCGTTGCGCTCGGCCGGCCCCTCGTTAGCCGGATCGCGCGCGAGTCGGGTGGCAACCCCCTCTTCGCGATAGAGCTGACACGCGCGGTGCTGCGGCTGCCCGAACGTCCTCGGGCGGGAGAGGACCTGCCGGTGCCCAGGTCGATGCACGACCTCGTCGCCGCGTCGCTGGCGGGGCTGCCTGCGTCGAGCCTGGTCGGCATCCGGCTGGCTGCCCTCCTTGCCACGCCCGACCTCGCGACGCTGGCGGCAGCCGGTGTCGCCGCCACCGACCTAGACGCGGCCGAGGAGGCGGGGCTGATCCACGTCGACGACGACCATCGCGTGCGGTTCCGTCATCCGGTGCACGCGGCGGCGGTGCGTGCCGGCATTCCGCAGGGCGTTCGGCGCCGGCTGCACGCGCGACTCGCCGCCGCCAGCACCGACCCCGACGAGCGCGCACGACAGCTCGTCCGCTCCGCCACCAGGGGCGCCGGCGCGGTTGCCACCGAGCTGGCCGATGCCGCGACACGGGCCCGCGAGCGCGGCGGCCCCGAGTTGGCGGCCGACCTCTTCGAGCGGGCGGCCGACCTGACGAGCTCGGCTGCGGCCCACCGCTGGCGACTGGCCGCCGTGCGCTGCCGCTTCGACTCCGGTGACTACGCGGCCGCGGCGGCCGGGGCGGCGGAGCTGGCTGCCAGCGCAGCTGGCGACGACCTCGCCGAGGCGCTACTGCTCCGCTCGACCATCGCGTTCAGCGCCGACGCGGACGCGGACGCCATCGAGGCGGCCGAGCAGGCGCTGACCGCCGCGACCCCGGGAACCCGGCTGGCCGGACGCATCCATGCCCACCTCGCCGTCTTCGTCGACCTGCCCGACGCCGCGCGCGGCCACGCCGAGGCAGCGCTCGCGCTGCTGTCGGACCCAAGGGCCGAGCCCGATGCGGGCGGGTCGTCGCTCGTCGGCGACGACCGCTCGCTGCTCACCGCCGCGCTCATGCTGCTCTTCCTCAACGAGGTCCGCTCCGGAGCGCGGCCTCGGCTGGAGATCCTCGACCAGGCACTGGAACTGGAGGACGGGCGCCCGTCGTGGCTGTGCGGCACGATCCCAGCCATCTGGTGGAAGAGCATCGACGAGCCGGACCGGGCCGTCACCCGGCTGTCCCAGCTGCTAGAGCTGGCGACGGCGGTCGGCGAGGAACCCTGGCAGCACGAGATCATCGCGCACCTGGGTGAGACGCTGACGCTGGCCGGCCGCTTCACCGACGCTGCCACCTGGATCGCACGAGCCCGCGAGCTGGGCGAGCAGTTGGCCACGGGGCTCGCCTCCGAGACCTGGCTGGCGGGGATGCTGGACGCGCACGTCGGAGCGACGGCTGCTGCCTCCGCCGCAGCCGAGCAGGGGCTACGCGACGCCGAGCGGATCGGGGTCCCGTGGGGCCGTCGCATCAACCTGCAGCTGGCGGCGTTCGCGGCACTGGCCGCCGGCCGCTCGGCCGACGCTGCCGCCCGCTACGCGGAGCTCGCCGAGGCGCTCGACGCGACCGGGCTGGTCGAGCCGCTGGCGACCCGGTTCGAGGGCGACTGGGTCGAGGCCTGCCTCGACAGCGGCGACCTGCCAACGGCGGACCTGGCCCTCGCCCGTCTCGAGCTGCGCCACGCCCGGCTGCCGCGCCCGTGGACCACGCTCGCGCTGGCCCGCTCCCGCGTACTGATCGCAGCCTCGCGCGGCGCCGACACCACTGCGCTGATCGACGCGCTGCTCGCCGCGCGGGACGAGGTGCCAGCCGTCGCCCTGCCCTTCGACCGCGCGCGCTGCCTGCTCGTCGCGGGGCTGGCTCACCGGCGGGCACGGCGCCGCGGCGCGGCCCGCGATCTGCTGCTACAGGCGGCGGCCGAGTTCGACGCGCTCGGCGCGGCCGGCTTCGCAGCGCGGGCACGTGCCGACGCGGCCCGCACCGGTGAGCGTCGCAGAGACCCCGCGGCGTTGACGTCCACCGAGCGCGAGGTCGCCGAGCTCGCCGCCGCGGGCAGCACCAACCGGGCCATCGCCGACACGCTGTTCATCAGCCCAAAGACCGTCGAGGCCAACCTGGCGCGGGTGTACCGCAAGCTCGGCATCGCCCGACGGGCCGAGCTGGGGGCGGCGCTGGCAGCACAGGCTTTCGAAGCGTAGGGAATTCCCCGATTCGGCGGCAGCACGTCCCGCTCTACCTTCTCGATCATGACGCCCCAGCTGTTCGCGGTCGAACGCTACGACGAATCCGGTGGCGCGCGACCCGTCGAGGCGCTACCCGAGCTCCCGCCCGGCACCCGGCTGGCGTGCGCCGTCCACCTGCCCGCCGACGACACCGTGCTTGCCCTCGTCGAGGGCTCCGACGAGGAGTCGGTGCGGGCCGAGCTCACGCGCGCGGGATGGCGTGTCGACCGCATCAGCGCCTGTTCCTGGGTGACGCCGCCGGCTGCGCTGCTCTCGGCCTCCGCGGAGCCCGCATGAACCCGTATCGATGGTTCGTCGCCGCTGCCTCGGGCGGTGCGCTCCAGATCACGAGCGGCACCGTCGAGTTGACCGATGACACCCGCACCGGCAATCAGTCCCTGGGCGGCGCGGGCGGCCTGGGCGGC
>JAOPUX010000176.1 GCA_025963285.1 Jatrophihabitans sp. | reverse complement strand
CCGCGGGCGTCGACCAGCTTGGCGCCGATGCGAAGCCGTGTCAGGAACGACGACGCCATGCCCGCGCGTCCCTTGTCGAGGAACTCGGTGAGGGTCGCGTGGGTGCCCACGGCAACGATCAGTTCGGCACCCTTCTCATCGGCGAGCAGCATCGCGATGTCCTCGCTGGTGCCCGACGTAGCGAAGACGACCGGATCGATGCCGAAGTCCTGCGCGCGCGTCATTCCGGGAGCACGACCGTCCGGGTAGGCGTGCACCACCACCTCGGCGCCGCTGCCCAGGGCCGCGTCGGAGACGGCGTCCATGTCACCGACGACCATGTGCGGCTTGTGTCCGGCCGACAGCAGGGCGTCGGCCCCACCGTCGACGCCGACGAGTACCGGCTTGAACTCGCGGATGTAGTGCTTGAGCGACTTGAGGTCCTGCACGTGGTCGTAGCCGCGCACCACCACCAGGACGTGCTTGCCCTGGAAGTTCGTACGCACCTGCGGTACGCCGACACCGTCGAGCAGCAGCGAGTGCTCCCGGCTCATGTACTCCGAGGTCGTGGCAGCGAAGGCCTCGAGCTGGGTGGCCAGCCCGGAGCGCGCATCGCGCATCTGCTCCCTGACCGACTCCGCGGTCTGGGCGGTGCCGTTGGCAAGGGGGTGCTCACCGACGAAGACGGTGTCCCCGTCGATCCGTACCCTGGTGCCCTCCTTGATCGCGGCGAAGACCTCGCTGCCGACGTTGTCGATCAGGAGGATGCCGGCTGCCACGATCACCTCGGGGCCGAGGTTCGGGTAACGCCCGGAGATGCTGGGCTGGGCATTGATGACGACGGCTGGTCTGGCCGCGACAAGGGCCTCGGCAGCGACCCGGTCCAGGTCCACGTGGTCGATGATCGCGATGTCGCCGGGGTTGAGTCGCCCGGCGAGCCTGGTCGTGCGGCGGTCGAGCCTGGCGACGCCGCTGACTCCGGCGAGGCCGTCGGGGCGACGGCGCATCGTGGCGAGCTTCATGACAACCGATGGTGCCATTCAAAAGCTGGTGAGCCGGCTTCCGCCACGCAGTCAGGCTCGGGTTTTCGTACCTTTTCGCGCACTTGTTCGGACGGTGTTACGACGCTCGTCGGCGGCGTCGGAGAGCAGCTCCGCGGCGTGCTCACGAGCAGCCGTCGTGGAGGTACCGGCGAGCATCCGGGCGAGCTCGGCGACCCGCTCGTCGCCCTCGACGGGGTGGACGTCACTGGCCGTGACACCCGCCTGGGCATCGGTGGCCTTGTCGACCACGATGTGCCGATCGGCGAACGCGGCCACCTGCGGCAGGTGGGTCACCACCACCACCTGGTGGGCGCGGCTAAGTCGCGCCAGCCGTCGGCCGACCTCGACCGCCGCCCGGCCGCCCACGCCGGCATCGACCTCGTCGAAGATCATCGTGGGCACCGGGTCGGTGCCTGCCAGGCAGACCTCCAGCGCCAGCATCACCCGCGACAGCTCACCGCCCGAGGCACCCTTGGCCAGCGGCAACGGCGGTGCCTCGGCATGCGACCGGAGCAGGAACTCCACCTCGTCGGCACCGGATGCCCCGACCGCGATCGGCGGCGATCCGACCGTCTCCGCGCCCGCCGAGACGCTGCGGGGCCGGACCTCCACGCTCACAGCGGCGTTGGGCATGGCCAGGCCGGCGAGCTCCTCGGTGACGGCCGCGGCGAGCTCGGCGGCACCGGCACTGCGGCGGGCCGTGAGGTCGGTGGCCAGCCGCGCCAGCGTGGCGGCCGCGACCTCACGGCGCCGCTCGAGCTCGGCGATCGCCTCGTCGGAGACGTCCAACTCGGCGAGCCGGGTGGCAGCCTCCGCACGCCAGGCGATGACGGCGTCGATCGATGGCTCCGGCCCGTCGCCGTAACGTCGGACGAGTGCCGCGAGCACGGCGCGCCGCTCTTCGATCTGGGCCAGCCGGGTCGGGTCGGCGTCGAGCTGGTCGGTGTAGGCCCCGAACTCCGCACCGAGATCGGCGGCCACCGTGCTCAGGTCGACGAGCCGGGACGTCAGCGCGTCGAGGGCGGCGTCGTCGCCCTCCTGCTGGGCCAGCGTGCGACGCACGACGCTCAGCAGGCTGACCACGTCGGTGGCCTCGGCACCTGGGTCGTCGCCACCGAGCAGGGCGTCGTGGGCGAGGCCCGAGGCGAGACGCAGCGCGTCGGCGTGGGCCAGCCTGGAGGCCAGCGCGCTCAGCTCGACGTCCTCCCCCGGCTGCGGGTCGGCGGTCTCGATCTCGAGCAGGCCATGTTCGAGCAGGTCGGCTTCGCGGCGCAGCTCTGCCATCCGGCTCGTCCGATCGGCCAGCGCGGCACTCGCGGCCCGCCACTGCTCGTAGGCTGCGGAGTACTCGACGAGATCGATGCCGACGAAGCGGTCCAGCGCGCCACGCTGCTGGGCCGGGCGCGTCATCCGGAGCTGGTCGGACTGGCCGTGGACGGCTAGCAACCGCTCCGAAAGCTCGCCCAGGACAGCCACCGGGGCCGCGACCCCGCCGACGTAGGCGCGGCTGCGGCCGGCCGCGCTGACCGTTCGTCGCAGCACCAGCGCGGTGCCGTCGTCGAGCTCGCCGCCGGCGTCACGGACCCGGTTGGCCACCGCGTCGTCGGCGATCTCGAGCCGGCCGTCGACGCTGGCCTGGTCGGCACCGATCCGCACTCGAGCGGCATCGGCCCGGCCACCGAAGAGCAGCAGCAGGCCGGTGACCACCATCGTCTTCCCGGCGCCCGTCTCCCCCGTCACCACGGTGAGGCCGGGGCCGAGGGGCAGGACTGCGTCGTCGATGACGCCGAGGCCGCGGATCCGGAGCTCTTCGAGCATGCCGCTCAGAGCTCCTCGTCGGCGTTCGACGGCGCGGCCTCGCGGAAGCTGCGCACCGGCAGATGGAACTTGTTCACGAGCCGGTCGGCAAAGCTCCAGCCGCCGACCCGAGCCACCCGCACGGGCAGCGCACCCCGCCGGACCCGGATACGCGCTCCAGGCGGCACCGGATAGCTGCGGCGGCCGTCGCAGCTGAGCACCCCGGGTAACCCCGGGCTGATCATGTCGATATCGACCTCGGAGGTCGGCGCCACGATCACGGGACGGGAGAAGAGCGCATGCGCCGCGTTCGGGACGATCAGCATGGCGTCGACGTTGGGCCAGACGATCGGGCCGCCCGCGGAGAATGCATACGCCGTGGAGCCGGTGGGGGTGGCGCAGAGGACACCGTCACAGCCGAAGCGCAGCAGCGGGCGCCCGTCGACGGCCACTGCGATTTCGAGCATTCGCTCGCGGTTGGTTCGTTCGAGGGAGACCTCGTTGAGCGCCCAGACCGAGGCGAGGACCTGCCCGTCGAGGACGATGTCGGCGTCGACCGTCACGCGCTCCTCGACGTCGTAGTCGCCGCGGATCACCGTCTCGATGGTGCTGTCCAGCGCGTTCGGCTCGGCCTCGGCCAGGAAGCCGACATGGCCCAGGTTCACGCCCACCATCGGCACGCCGGCCGGACGGGCGAGCACGGCAGCGCGCAGGAACGTGCCGTCGCCGCCGAGTACGAGCACGAGCTCGGCACCGATGGCTGCAGTGTCGGTCTCGACGAGCCGCACCCCGTCGGCCGGCACACGGGTGGCCTCGGCGCCGAGCATGCGCACCTCGATCCCGGCGGCGATGAGTGCCGTGGCCGTGTGGGTGGCCTGCTCGCAGATGTTCGGACGGTCGGTGTGGGCGACCAGCAGCACCGACCTCATCGCGTGTGCACCTCCGCCGTCGAGACGATCTCGCTGATCTGCTCGGCCGAGAGCGGTTCGTCCACCATCCGGCGCAGCCAGAGAAAGAATTCCACGTTTCCGGACGGACCGGGCAGCGGACTCGCACAGACGCCGGCAGTGAACCAACCGAGCTCGGCGGCGGCGTTGGCCACCTTGAGCACCGATTCGGCCCGTTGCGCGGGGTCGCGGACCACCCCGCCACTGCCGAGGCGCTCCTTGCCGACCTCGAACTGCGGCTTCACCATCGGTAGCAGGTCGCCGCCGTCCTCCGTACAGGCGGTGAGTGCCGGGAGCACCAGCCGCAGCGAGATGAAGGAGAGATCGGCCACCGTGAGCGCCGCCTGCCCGCCGATCTCCTCCGGCCCGATGGCGCGGACGTTCATCCGGTCGAAGACGTGCACGCGGTCGTCGGTCTGCAGCGCCCAGACGAGCTGGCCGTAGCCGACATCGACCGCCACCACCTCGCGGGCGCCCCGGCGCAGTAGGACGTCGGTGAAGCCTCCCGTCGACGCGCCTGCGTCGAGGCAGCGCTTACCGGCCGGATCGATCTGGGGGAAGGCAGCGAGGGCGCCAGCCAGCTTGTGGCCCCCTCGCGAGGCGTAGCCCGGATCGTCGACGTCGGGCTGGACGCGGATCGGGGTGTCGTTGTCGACGCCGCTGGCCGGCTTGGTGGCCAGCACGCCGCGGACCTCCACCCGGCCGGCCGCGATCAGCGCCACAGCCTGTTCGCGGGACCGGGCGAGCCCGCGACGGGTCAGCTCAGCGTCCAACCGCTGGATTCGTGCAGGCATGGTGACGGGGATCCGTGACGCCTCAGGCGCTGTCGATCTCGGCGAGCGTGGCCTGCAGCTCGGCGTGCAACTGCTGGTAGACGTCAGCGTGCTCGGCGAGGGGACGGCCGTCGAGTTCGGCGAGTACGCCGAGGCGACCCGCGAGCTGGGCGCGGACGTCGGCGACGGGCTCCTCGTTCGAGGTCATGGCTTCCTCACTGCTCGGCGCTGATCGGATGTGACGGCTACGGCGACTCGACAGGAATTCCGCGCCCACCAAACGGTACCGCGCTGCCCACTGCGGTAGCGTCTGAGACTGATGGCCACCGTCGAGGAGTGCGAGGCTGCCTTCGAGGCACTCGCCGAACGCCTCGCCGCCACCGATCCCGAGACACGTCGCAAGAACTCTCTCGACCGCACCCTCTGCTGCACGCTGCGCGACCTGGACGTCGTCTTCGGAGGCCGGATCAAGGACGGCCTGCTGATCGGCATCGCCCAGATCCCGAAGGCCGAGGGGCAGGTGAAGCTCTCGATGACCAGTGACGACCTGCTGACGCTGGTGGCGGGCAAGCTCAACCTGGTTGCGGCGTGGACGAGCGGCCGCATCAAGATCGACGCCCGCGTCTTCGACCTGATCAAGCTGCGCTCGATCTTCTGACCTGCCGCGCTCGATCTTCTGGGCTGCTGCGGTTGATCTTCTGGGCCGGCGGCCGGCTACGCCAGGCTCAGCCGGACCAGTTCGGCGCGGGCAGGCTCGTCCCTGCCCTGGACGGTCCAGTCGGGGTGAGCCGATTCACCCACCGACCAGGCCGCGGCACAGAGCGCACGCAGGGCGTCCAACCCGTCCGCCGTCTCGTCGCCGTCGCCGCTGCGAGCCAGAGTCAACCCGCCCTCCGCGGACACCTCGGCCCGCCACGGCCCGCAGGTCCAGCCGCCTTCCCGCCCGGTCGGTGCCGGGTGGGCGTAGAGCAGGGCGGCGAGGTCGTGGCCCAGGTAGTTCGGCCGCTGGTTCAGCGGTGCGATCAGCAGGTCAGCAGCTCCGGTAACCCCGCTCAGTACCAACAGGCTCGGGCAGCCCACCGCATTGGCCCCCTCGATGTCGGTGTCGAGGCGATCGCCCACCACGATCGGCGACACCGCACCGGATCGCTCCACCGACTCCCGATGCATGGTCGGCTCGGGCTTGCCCGTGACGATCGGTGTGACTCCGGTGGCATGCCGCAACGCCGCGACCAGCGATCCGTTGCCGGGCAGTGGCCCTCGCGGCGAGGGCACCGTCGGGTCGAGGTTCGTGGCCACCCAGGGCACCCCGGTGCCGATGGCCACGGCACCCTCGGCGAGATCCTGCCAGCTCAGCGTCGGCGAGTAGCCCTGCACAACCGCGGCCGGCGCGTCGTCGGCAGAGGTCACCGGAACCAGGCCACGCTCACGGAGGGCGACGTGCAGACCCTCCGTGCCGACCACCAGGACCTTCGCGCCAGCGGGCAGCCGGTCGGCGAGGTAGTGGGCGGCGGCCTGCGAGGAGTTCACGACCTCGTCGGCCTCTGCCGCGATACCGAGATGGTTGAGGTGCTCGGCCACCGCCTGTGGCGGGCGGGCCGCATTGTTGGTGACGAAGGCCAGCCGCATGCCGGACACCCGCGCCTGCTTCAGCGCCTCGGGAACACCCGGAACCGCGTCCGCGCCGATGTAGACGACCCCGTCGAGGTCGAGCAGGGCCACGTCGAAGAGTTCGGCGAGGGGGGCGTTCGAGCCGGAGAGCGTCACCGAGGTCACGGCTGCCATCCTGCCACCCGCGCTCAGCTGCGTACGATCGCGAGTCGTGACCGCTGACTCGAACGACCTCTCCCCCGGCCTGGTGCTGTCGGCGTTCCGCGCGCTGCGCCCGGCGAGCAACGGCGCCGAACTCGCCGCCCTGCTCTGCCCGCCGTATGACGTGATCAGCCCCGGCGAACGTGCGGCACTGCTGGCCGGCGACCCCGACAACGCGGTGGCCGTCGTGTTGCCCCAGGAGCACGACGGCCTCGATCGGTATCAGGCGGCGGCGGCGCTGCTGGAGAGCTGGGCGGACAGCGGGCGCTACGTGGTGGATGAGCACGAATCGCTCTACGTGTACGAGATGCGCACCGCTGAGGGAGCCACGACCCGCGGGCTGCTCGGCGCGGTTGAGCTTCGTGATCCTGCCGACGGCGTGATCCTCCCGCACGAGAACACTATGGCGGGGCCGGTCAGCGATCGGCTGGCGCTGATGAGCGCCACGGAGGCCAACGTCGAGCCGATCTATCTCGTCTACGACGGAGGAGGGGCGGCATCGGCCGCCGTGCGGTCGGTGGACGGTGAGGCGCCGCTCGCCTCCGCGACCACCCCCGACGGCACGACGCACACGCTCTGGGCGATCGACGATCCAGCCGTGCTCGAGGGGTGCGCGGCCGACCTCGCCAGCCGGCGCGCACTCATCGCCGACGGGCACCACCGCTACGCCACCTACCGCCAGCTCCAGGAGCAGCTGCGGGCCGAATGCGGCCCCGGCCCCTGGGACTACGGGCTGACCCTGCTCGTCGACTCGTCCAGCTACGGACCGCAGGTGCACGCCATCCACCGCGCCGTGGTCGGCCTGCCGTTCGCCGAGGCACGGGACGCGGCGAGGACCTGGGGCCTGGCCGTGGAGCCAGTCACCGATCCGGCCGCCGCGATTGCCGCAGCAGAGGGTGTGGACGGCTTCCTCGTCGTGATCACCGACGGCACCGAGTCGGCCCGGATCACCGATCCCAGCGGTGCGCTCCGGACCGCGAGCGAGCTGCCGGGCGAGCCGGCCGCGCTCGCCGGCCTCGATGTCACGATGCTGCACCGTGGACTGGTCGAGCAGGTGTGGGGCCGTCCCGACACCGTCGAATCGCTCACCTACGCCCATTCGATCCCCGAGGTGCTCGCGGCCGCAGCCGAGGCAGCCGGAACGGCGGTGCTCCTCCGGCCGACGCCTGTGGCCGCCGTGGCTGCGGTTGCCGCGGCGGGGGCCCGGATGCCGCGGAAGTCGACGCTCTTCACGCCGAAGCCTGCTTCTGGTCTGGTGATGCGCCGGTTTGCCGACGCCGGAGAACCCGCAGCGAGCTGACACGCACCTCGTACCGGCTGGCTACCCCGGTGGGGGTGCGCCAGAACCTCCGGTGCAGGCTGCCCTCCACCGTCAGGTCGGCCCCGACGGACGCCGCGATCACCGAGCGGCGAACCCGTGGGTTGGCGGCCGCGCAGTCGATACTGTCAACGCGCACCGCCTCGCCGTCGGGACGAGGCACCGTGAGCCTGAACTGGCAGAGTTCGTCACCGCTCGGCAGCTCACGCAGCTGCGGCTCCGCCGCGAGAATGCCACGCAGCCGGACGTGATTGACCACGTCCCCGTCAGCAGGTTTGCCTGAGCGGCGTGACGCGCTACGCGCCCGTGAGCCGGACTGACCGGCCGAGGTCGACTCCGTATCGGATGGCATGGGCGCAATGATGGCCCGACGGAACCCTCGATCGGTGCCGCGACAGCCGAGCTGTGGACGACCCACCGCGCTGTGGAGGGTAAGAGCAGAACGTCAGCCAGGCGTGCTAGGCGGCGCGCAGTCTGGCAGGCGGCGGGACGTCAGAGCAGCGAAGCGGCGCGGTCGACGGCGTCGGTCTCACCGTCGTGATCGATCGCTGCGGCCGCAGCGAACCAGGTGGCGGCGTCGTCGCGCCGATCGGCCGCCTCGAGGGCGTCGGCGTAGGCGTACCAGAGCCGGATCGACCCGGGCTTGGGACGCTTGGTGTCGAGTCCGCCGCGAGACAACACAGCGAGAGCGGCATCCAACTGCCCCAGATCCCGGCGCGCGCCGGCGATCACGATGAGCAGCTCGGCGCGAGACTCCGGGTCCATCTTCGAGATGTCCGGGTCACTGAGCACGCGAAGGGCCTGCGTGGGCCGCCCGAGCGCGCGCTCGCAGTCGGCAACGAGGGCCAGGTTGCGCGGATTGCCAGAGATTCGACGAGCAGTTCTTAGCTCGGTGATGGCCTCGGCCCACTCCTCCGAGTGATAGGCGGCGACGCCAACCGCCTCGCGGACGGCAGCCACCCTTGACGCACGCCCGCGGGCGGCCCGAGCATGGGCCAGGGCGCGCTGCGGGTCGTGGTCCAGCGCCAGGCCCGCAGCCACGAGGTGCGCCGCGACGATCTCGGCGACTGGCTTGGAGAGTGACCGCAATTCTGCTCGGGCATCCCGATCGAGCATCGTTATGTCAATGCCATCGGGCAGGCTGGGCTCATCGGGCCGCGGCGCAGCATGCCGTGTCGGTGGGGCCGCACTCCAATCACCGCGACCGCTCGCCCCGCGTGGCTTCGAAGCGCTCGACGGGCGGCCGGCATCGCGACCCCGGCCCGCCGAGGCACCGCGACCCGCGGAGGCGGTGCGGCCTGGGGAGGCACTACGGTCCGAGTCGGAACGCGGCCGGTCACTACGGGGTGCTCCCCCACGGGACGGACCGCTGCGCGGACCCGCAACTCGCGACGAATCCGAGCGCGGACGATCACTACGCGACGAATCCGAGCGCGGACGATCACTCCGCTGGCCGTCACCGCGGGCATCGTCAGAGCGGCGCGCATCAGAGCGGCGGTCATCCGGACGGCGGTCGTCCGAGCGGCGGTCGTCCGAGCGGCCGCGGTAGGAGCTATCGCGATCCGAGCGCCCGCTGCCGCCGGAGCGGCCACCAGTCGAGGGACGCTCGCCACGGCTATCCGAGCCGCGGCTCTGGTAACCGCGTGGCTCAGACCCCGAGCCAGTACGACCAGCACCACCCGACGTGGGACGACCGGCACCACCCGACGTGGGACGACCGGCACCACCGCGGGTCCCGCCCGAACTCGCGCCCCGACCGCCACCCGGACCAGAGGGGCGCTTGCCCCCGCCGGTGCTGTCCGACGATCGTCCACCGTTGCTTGCATCCCGAGTCACGCGGCACTACTCCTTGCAATAAGTCAGTTAAATGGAACCAGAAATGAACGAAGCCCGTCCGGATAAACCGGACGGGCTTCGTCTAAATTGTGTCCGGCGACGTCCTACTCTCCCACGCAGTGGCCCGCGCAGTACCATCGGCGCTGAGAGGCTTAGCTTCCGGGTTCGGGA
>JAOPUX010000148.1 GCA_025963285.1 Jatrophihabitans sp. | reverse complement strand
TGAAAATGTCGAAGGCGCTCGTCGTCGCCGGCGCAGCCGCGGGAGTGCTTGCGCTCGGTATCTCGGCGTCGGCCGCGACCCCGACCTGGACTGTCAAGGCAGGCACCGCCAAGTCCGGTGCCACGGCCTCGTTCAAGGGCACGACCACGGGCAAGACGCCGCAGATCACCCACGTCGACAAGACCACCGCCCTCACGCTGACCATCAAGTCCGGAACAGCGAGCAGCACCGCGAAGGTGGGCAAGGGCAAGGCAGGTGCCGGCATCGCCTCGATCTCCGGTTCGTCCACCACGTGGAAGACCTGCGTCGGTCCGCTCGGCATCCAGCTCAACCCCAAGGGTTCGGGCACGTGGAAGCTGAACGCCGTCTCTTACAAGTCCGGCGTCACCACCGGCACGCTGACTGCAGCCGCCGCCACGGTCAGCACCCCGGACAAGTCGTCCTGCGTCTTCAGCGTCACCGGCTCGGTGCCGATCACGTACACGAACTCGACCCAGATCCTCGCGGTCAAGGCGACGGCGGCAAACCTCACCGTCTCCAAGGTGACGGGCTGCTTCGGCCTGATCAAGAACAAGGACAAGGCGTCCTTCGCGGCGAGCTACAAGGTCGTGACCTCCACCAAGGCCACCAACCCGCTCTCCATCACCAGCCCCTGATCCGGAGCTGACCAGACGGCGCCGGTGATACCGAGCTCGGTGTCACCGGCGCCGTCGGCACGTCCGAAGTCCGCACCGACCCGCATCACCCCACCTGAGCCAACCCTGCCCCCGAGCAAGGAGTTGCTACTCATGCGCCTGCCGACGCCTCGTCGTCTGCTGCTCGCTGTCACCACCGCCGCCGTCCTCGGCGCCGCGGTGGTCTCCCTCGCGCCTGCCGCCGACGCCGCAGCCCTGCACGTCGCCTACGACGTCACCGGCTCCACGACGGTGGCCAAGACCAAATCGTCGATCACTCTCGGGCCGGCCGTACTCTCCACGACCATAGCCAGCTCCGGCAAGTTCAGCGGCTCGCTGAACCTCCCGCCGGCCACGACGTCGTTCAATGCCCTCGGCCTGCTGCCGACCTCGGGCACGGTGACCTTCGTGGCGGCCAAGGCCACCACCGGCTCGCTGGTCTCCAACCCCAAGCCGAAGATCAACGCAACCGCCTCCTACTACGTGAAGCTGAGCAACGTCACCGTGCTCGGCCTTCCGGTTCCGGTCGGCACCAAGTGCCAGACGGCCGACCCCGTGACGATGACGGTCTCCGGCAAGTTCAGCGTGGTGAAGGGCGGCACGCTCACCGGCACCTACACGATCGGGAAGTTCGCCAACTGCGGGCTGACCACGTTCCTGCTCAACGCATTGCTTGCAGGTCCGGGCAACACGGTGTCGCTCACGCTGGCCAACGGACGTCAGGTCGCGGGCTGACGGTGAGAGGCGCTCCTCGGCGGCGGCACGGTCAGGGTCTCACCCTGCTCGTGCTCGCTGCCGTCTGCGTTGCCGCCGCGGCGACGGCCGGAGCGGCACAGTTCGACCCGACGCTGTCCGCGCGGAAGGCAGCCGCGCAGGCTCGCCAACCCGCCGCGACGGCGGCGAAGATCGCGACGGCGGGGCGGGCCGCGAAGAAGAGCTCGGGCTACCCACCCCTGCCGGCGGGCTATCAGCGGCAGGGGCTGCGGGCCACCGGCTCACAGGACGTCAAGCGGGCCGAGGTCCGCGTAGACATCCCGCGGGTGTCGGTGCTGGCCGACCTGCACCTGGCCGTGCGCCCGCAGCCCAACCCGCTCGTCTGGGCCGACACCACGGGGCGCCTCTACATCGGCTCGCCGAAGGGCTCGGCGCAGCCGTTCGGCGAGTTCCCCGCGATCCATGTCGCAGCCCTGGGCTTCGGCCTGCTGCCGGTCACGGCCATCGTGCACATCACCCAGCTCCGCTCGCACGGGCAGCTGGTGCCGCTGTCGCTGAACTGGGCGTTCACCAACAGCGCCGACACCGCGAACGGCAACTGGTACTACGCCGAGCAGCCGCACCTCACCGGCAACGTCGACATCCGCATCTCCGACGTCGAGGTCGACAAGCAGAGCGTCGACGTGGGCGCGGACTGCCACACCGCCACCCCCGCCACGATGGCGCTCACCGCCCCGTCGGGCCGGTACAAGGCCGGGCTGCGTGAGCCACGCACGATCTACCTGCCGTACAACACCGACCTGCCCAACGTGCTTCGTGGCACGGTGGACATCCCGGCCTTCACCTCGTGCGTGGGCAGCGGGGGCGACGTCAGCTCGCTGCTCACCACCATGGTCTCCGGTGCAGGCAACCCCATCGCGATCACGCAGAAGGGCGCGGTCGGGAACTACATCCCGCCGAAGCACTGACTGCTGCTGAACCGCCGCCCGGCTAGAGCGAGACGCTCGCCGGGGCGGCGGTGGCGTGCGAGGCGAGGCGGAAGCGGTCGGGCACCGTCCCGGCCCCGGTCCCGGTGACGAGGTCCGCGGTCAGCTCGCCGATCAGCGGGGCAAACTTGGCGCCGTGCCCCGAGCAGGGTGAGCTGATCACGAGCGGCCCGACCCGGTCGAGGATGAAGTCCTCGGTGGGCGTCTCGGTGTAGAGGCAGGTGGCCTCGGCCCGTGGCGTCGGGTCGAGGCCCGGCAGCCAGTCGCGGACGTACTCGATCACGCGCGCCCGCGAACCCGGGTCGATCTCGCCGCTGCGGGTCGCCGCCGTGGTGCTGCCGCCGCCGTCGTGCTCGCCGATCTTGCGGTCGTCACCCGGACCACCGTCGCGTCCGCCGGCCAGGTGATAGATCGGCCGTCGGCCCTCGTGGATGACGCTCGGCCAGGGCGGTGCAGCCTGGTCGAGCCGGGGGAAGTGGAAGATCTGCTGCTGCGTCACCCGCAGCGGCGGCAGGGGCACGAGGTGCCCGGCCAGCGGGCCGACCCAGGCGCCGGCCGCCACCACCACGGTCGCGGCGCGCAGCTGGGACCCGTCACCGAGCGTGACGATCGCGTGGTCGGCGTGGGTCTCGATCGAGGCGGCTGCCAGCCCCGTGCGCACGACGGCTCCGCACGTCTCGGCCATCGCCAGGAAGGCGTCGACCGCCGACTGGGTGTCCACCGCGCCGGCCTGCGGATGGAAGATCACCTCACCCTCGAAGCGCATGCCGGGCCAGCGTGCCGCCGCCTCGTCCGCGGGCAGCACCTCGTGCTCGACACCGTGCTCGTGCAGCAGCGCAGCGACGGTCGGCACGTGCCGGTTGGTGCCGAAGTCAAGGCCGCCGAGCATCCGCAGCAGCGTGCGGCCGCTCTGCTGCTCGAGCTCGCCCCAGAGCTCGAACGCCCGCCCGGTGAGCCCGACGTAGAGCCCGTCGCCGTAGGCGCGCCGCACGATCCGGGCGCTGCCGTGCGAGCTGCCGTTGCTGTGCCGCGTGCCGAACTGCTCGACCACCACCACCTCGCGGCCGCGGCGGGACGTAGCCCAGGCAGCGGCCGCGCCCATCAGCCCGGCCCCGATGATCACGACGTCGACGTTCTCGGCCATGTCCCGCAGGCTATCGTCGGGCGGGTGACGACAGTGCGCGAATTCGTGACCGACCATCGCCAGGATCTGCTCGACGACCTCGACGCCTGGCTCCGCATCCCCGGCATCAGCGCCCAGCCCGAGCACCACGGCGATGTGGCGCGCAGCGCCGAATGGTTCGCCGAGGCGGCGCGCCGCACCGGTTTCCCGACCGTTGAGATCTGGCCCACCGCCGGGCTGCCCACCGTCTTCGCGGAGTGGCCGAGTGCTGAACCCGACGCGCCGGTGGTGCTCGTCTACGGCCACCACGACGTCCAGCCGGTTGATCCGCTCGAGCTCTGGAACACCGACCCCTTCGACCCGACGATCGACGGTGACGTGCTGCGTGCCCGCGGTGCCTCCGACGACAAGGGGCAGCTGCTCTTCCATCTGCTGGGCCTTCGCGCGCACCTGGCCGCGACTGGCCGCGACACCCCGGCCGTCACCCTCAAGCTGCTGATCGAGGGCGAGGAAGAGTCCGGCTCACCCAACTTCGCGGGCATGCTCACCGAACGGCGTGCCCGGCTGGATGCCGACATCGTCGTGATCACCGACACGGGCATGGTCGCGCCGGATGTCCCGAGCACGGTCACCGGCATGCGCGGACTCGTCGTCTGCACCGTCACCTTCCACGGCCCGGACATGGATCTGCACTCCGGCGTCTTCGGCGGAGCGATTCCGAACCCGGCCACCGCCATCGCCCGGCTCGCCGCGGCGCTGCACGACGAGACCGGCCGGGTGCAGGTGCCCGGCTTCTACGACGACGTCCTGGAGCTCACCGCGGAGGAGCGCGACCTCTTCGCCCGCGTTCCGGTGAACGACACCGAGTTCCTCGCCGTCACGCACTCCCGGGCGCTGGCCGGAGAGAGCGGCTTCAGCACCCTGGAGCGGGTCGGCGCCCGCCCGACCGCCGAGGTCAACGGCATCGGCGGCGGCTACCAGGGTTCCGGCGGCAAGACGATCGTGCCGAGCGACGCCTTCGTCAAGCTCTCCTTCCGGCTGGTGGCCAACCAGGACCCTCGCGCGATCACTGCTGCCGTCGAGGCCTTCATCGCGGCGCACACCCCGGCCGGTATCGAGGCCAGCGTCGAGTGGGAGGGTGAGGGCGTGGCGCCGTGCCTGGTGCCTCTCGGCACGCCGGCGTACGAGGCGCTCACCGCCGCCATCAGCGAGGCCTTCGACGGCCTGCCCGTGCTGCCCACCCGCGAGGGCGGTAGCGGTCCCGAGGCTGCGATCCAGACGATCATCGGGGCACCGCTCGTCTTCCTCGGGGTGGGGCTGCCCGACGACCAGATCCACGCGCCGAACGAGAAGGTCACCGTCTCGATGCTCTACAAGGGCGCTGAGGCGGCGGGGCTGCTCTGGGGCAGAGTCGCGGCTCTGGGACGGCCCGGCCTGCGCGGCTGACGGACCTGGTAACCGCCCTGGTCCTAGGGTGGAGGGGTGCCGCAGCTGACCACGATCCCGTCGCCGTCCTTCGAACTCGTCCACCACACCCTGGACAACGGACTGCGGGTGGTGCTGGCTCCGGACCGCTCGGCTCCCGTGGTGGGTGTCGCGGTGCTCTATGACGTCGGCATCCGCTCCGAACCCGAGGGGCGCACCGGCTTCGCCCACCTCTTCGAGCACCTGATGTTCCAGGGCTCGGCGAACCTGGAGAAGCTCGAGCACTTCCGCTACGTCCAGTCCTCGGGCGGCACCTTCAACGGCTCCACCCACTTCGACTACACCAACTACTTCGAGGCGCTGCCGTCCAACGCCCTAGAACGGGGTCTCTTCCTCGAAGCCGACCGCATGCACTCGCCGCGGATTACGGCCGAGAACCTGGCCAACCAGCTCGACGTGGTCAAGAACGAGATCCGGGTCAATGTCATGAACCGCCCCTACGGCGGCTTCCCGTGGATCTACCTGCCGGCCGTCCTCTTCGACACCTTCGCCAACTCGCACAACGGGTACGGCGGGTTCGAGGATCTCGAGAGCGCGACCGTCGAGGACGCCGCGGACTTCTTCGACACCTACTACGCGCCGGCCAACGCGGTACTGGCGGTCGGCGGTGACCTCGACGCCGACGAGACCATGGCACTGATCGAGAAGCACTTCGCGAGCGTGACGAAGCGGCCCGCTCCGCTCCGTCCGAGCTTCGCCGAGCCACCCCTGACGGCCGAGCGCCGCTCCACCCATGACGACGCCCACGCGCCGATCCCCGCTGTGGCCATCGGCTACCGCAACCCCGATCCGGTGGGCTCGCTGCAGGAGCACCTGGCCCACGTGCTGCTGGCCGTGGTGCTCAGCGACGGTGACGCCTCCCGGCTGCAGCGGCGGCTCGTGCAGCGCGACCACCTCGTCACCGACATCGGCGCCTACCTCGGGGAGTTCGGCGATCCCTTCGACGAGCGCGACCCCACCGCCTTCACGATCACCGCGCACTACCCCCAGGCCGAGTCGCTGGAGGCGATCCTGCGCGCGATCGACGAGGAGCTGCAGCGCATCGCCGACAATGGTCTGGAGGATGGCGAGCTCGACCGGGTCCGCACCCGGCTGCTCAGCGTGATGTTCCGCGAGCTCGACGCCGTCATCTCTCGCACCCTGGAGTTCGCGAAGTTCGAGTTGATCTATGGCCGGGCCGAGATGATCGCCGAGCTGCCACAGCGGCTGCTCGCCGTCACCGACGACGAGATCCGGCGCGCGGCCGCCGGGCTGACCCCCAATCGACGAGCCGTGCTCGAACTGATCGCGGGAGGTGCCCGATGACGGTTCCCGCCCTCACCGAACCGCGCCCGGCCGCTGCCCTCGCCGTTGCCGAGCGAACGCTGCCCAACGGGCTGCGGGTGCTGGCCGTGGCCAAGCCCGGGGTTCCGCTGGCCGAGGTGCGGCTGCGCATCCCGTTCCTGTCAGCAGAGGCGAGCCACCCGGCCCACGCCGCGCTGCTGTCGGACACGATGCTCACCGGAGCAGGTTCACTCGACCGCGCCGGCCTCGCCGCGGCCGTGCAGGCTCTCGGTGCCTACCTCAACGTCGGGGTCGACTCCGACCGGCTGATCATCACCGGCAACGTGCTGGCCACCGCCCTGCAGCCGCTGCTCGACCTGCTGCGGACGGTGCTCATCGAGCCGACCTACGCCGCGGACGAGGTGGCCACCGAGCAGGAGCGGCTCGTCGAGAAGCTGACGATCGCCCGCTCCCGGGCCGGCACGGTGGCGGCCGAGGCGCTGGCTGTCCGGATGTGGGGCGCGCACCCCTATGCGCTCGACCTGCCGCTGCCCGAGGCGATCCAGGCGGCGACGGCCGACGACGCCCGCGCTCTGCACGCCGCCCGGGTGCGCCCTGCCGGGGCGGTGCTCGTGGTGGTCGGCGACATCGTCACCGACGCCGTGCTCGACCAGGTGGAGGCCACCCTGGCGCCGTGGACAGGCGCCTGCCCGGCCCCCG
This sequence comes from Jatrophihabitans sp., assembly GCA_025963285.1. Lineage (GTDB taxonomy): Bacteria > Actinomycetota > Actinomycetes > Mycobacteriales > Jatrophihabitantaceae > JAOPUX01. The sequence continues at coordinate 50,548 of JAOPUX010000148.1, read as the reverse complement.
ACGTCGCGGCGCTGCCCACCCCGCCGGCCGGCCCACTGCTGATCATCGACCGTCCCGGATCGGTGCAGTCCTCGCTGCGGCTGGGCCGAATGGCGCTTGGCCGCTCCGACGCCGGCTTCCCGGCGCTGCAGCTGGCGAACCTGATCTTCGGGGGCTACTTCTCCTCGCGTTGGACCGAGAACATCCGCGAGGACAAGGGCTACACCTACGGCCCGCACAGCCGCATCGATCACCACGTGCTCGGCTCGACGCTGATGTTCGACGTTGAGGTGGCCACCGAGGTCACCGGGCCGTCGCTGCTGGAGACGACCTACGAGCTGGGCAGGATCGCGTCGCTGCCCGTGACCCAGGACGAGGTCGACGCGGTGCGGCAGTACGCCATCGGCACGCTGGCCCTCTCGACCGCCACCCAGGCGGGGCTGGCCTCCACGCTCTCGGCGCTGTCGGCCTTCGGCCTCGGCCTGGACTGGGTGATCGACCACCCGGCTCGGCTGCTCGCCCTCGGCGTGGACGAGGTCTCGGCCGCCGCAGCACGCTTCTTCGCGCCGTCCGAGCTCACCGGGGTGATCGTGGGCGACGCTGCCACGATCACCGCTCCACTTGCCGCCCTGGGCGCCGTGGAGGCTGCCGGGTGACCGTTCCGCCGCCCCCGCTCTCGGTGACCACCTACGACCGGGCCACGCAGTACCGCACCGACGAGGATTGGCTGGCGGCTGCGTGGGAGCGTTCGCGCGTCGTCGCGATCACCGAGCGTTCGACAGCACCGACAGCCGCCGCGGCTGACGGCTCATCCCACCTCGTGCTGCGCGCGCCCGGCGAGATTCCGGCCGATGCCCCCCGCCGCTTCCTCGGGTTGGTCGACGACGTCCCGTACTTCGCCGTCACGCTGCCCCTCGATGCGGCGGCAGAGGCCGCGGGGGAGGCGGCAGGGGAGCAGTGGCTGTCGCTGCGCGATTTCGGTGCCCACGCCGACGAACTCGAGTCGGGGTTGATCGTCAGCGCGATCGCTCTCGAGCAGTGGCACCAGCGTCACGGTCACTGCCCTCGCTGCGGCGCGGTGACCGTCGAGGCGCAGTCGGGCTGGATACGCGTCTGCACCGAGGACGACAGCGTGCACTTCCCTCGCACCGACCCTGCCGTGATCATGCTCGTCCACGACGGCGGTGACCGGGCCCTGCTCGGCCGCGGGCCGCAGTGGGGCGAAGGGCGCTTCTCCACCCTGGCGGGATTCGTCGAGCCCGGGGAGTCGCTCGAAGGAGCCGTCGCCCGCGAGGTCTTCGAGGAGGTCGGCGTCAAGGTCGCGGACGTCCGATACCTCGCCAGCCAGCCGTGGCCGTTCCCCGCCTCGCTCATGCTCGGCTTCGTGGCCCGTCTCGACGGTGACCCGGCGATCACCCTCGACCCGGTGGAGATGGCCGACGCCGGCTGGTTCACCCGCGACGAGATCTCCCAGGCCGCCGACTGGACCGACGAGGAGTACATGCCTGAACCCGATCGGCGCCTGCGGGCCATCCCCCCGCACTTCTCGATCAGCCGCTACCTCATCGACAAGTGGTTGGCCCACGAAGTCTGACGGTCTGGTGGGCGGATGGTTGCTCAGGCACCCTCCCCCTCGCGCAGCGTCCCGGAAACGAACTACGGCGAGGCGACGAGTTCGAAGGCCTGCCACATCTGCGCGTACTTGCCGTCGGCGGCGAGGAGCTCGTCGTGAGTACCGATCTCGGTGATGCGGCCGTGGTCGAGTACGGCGATCCGGTCGGCGGTGCGGGCGGTCTGCAGGCGGTGGGCGATCAGGATCGTGGTGCGCCCCAGCGAGACCTGGTGCATCGCGGCGGTGACGCGGGCCTCGGTGGCCAGATCGAGATTGGCGGTGGCCTCGTCGAGGAGCATGACGGTGGGGTCGGCGAGCTGGGCACGGGCCAGGGCGATGAGCTGGCGCTGCCCGGCCGACAGTGATCCGCCGCGCTCGCTGATCTGGTTCAGGTAGCCGCCGGGCAGTGCGGCGATCATGTCGTGGGCGCCGACGGCACGCGCCGCCGCCTCGACCTCGGCGTCCCCGGCCGACGGGCGTCCGTAGGCGATGTTGTCGCGCAGGGTGCCGGTGAAGAGGAACGGCTCCTGCGGCACGTAGCCCAGGTGGGTGCGGAACGTCGTCAGGTCGAGGTCACGCAGGTCGATCCCGTCGATGCTCACACGTCCGGCAGCGGGGTCGTAGAAGCGCGCGATCAGCTTCACCAGCGTCGACTTGCCCGCGCCCGTCTCACCGACGAGGGCGACGGTCTCGCCAGCAGCCACGGCCAGGTCCACCCCGCAGACAGCCTCACCGCCGCCGGTACCGGGGTAGGCGAAGCGGACCTGCTCCAGCCGGAGCGCGCCGCCCAGGACCTCGGGCACCACGGCGTGCTCGGACTGCGGGGTGAGCGTCTCCAGCTGCATCAGGTCGGAGATACGCCCGACCGACACCTGCGTCTGCTGCCAGGAGTCGAAGACCTGGGAGAGCTGCTGGATCGGGGAGAAGAACATGTCGACGTAGAGCAGGAACGCGATGAGCGCGCCGACGGTGAGGTCGTCGGATCGGATCAGTGCGGCCCCCACACCGAGGACGATCGCGTCGGCGACGGCGGAGAGGAACTGCACGAACGGGAAGTACGTGGCCACCAGTCGCTGCGCCGCGACCCGGGACCGGTAGTAGGAGGTGCCGAGGGCGTGGAAGTGATCGATCGTGGCCTGCTCGTGGACGAACGCCTGGGCCTCCCGCACCCCGGAGAGCCCCTCCTGGAAATCGGCGTTCACGGCGGCGATCCGGTCCCGCGAGATGCTGTAGATCTTGGTCGACGCACGCCGGAACCAGGCGGTGGCCAAGGCCAGCGGGATCACGACCGAGAGGGTGGCGAGGCCGAGTTCGACATTGATGAGCACGAGGGCGATCCCCACGCCCAGGAACGTCACGACCGAGACGAGAGCCGAGAGCAGCCCGTTCTCGACCAGCGATTCGAACTGGTCGACGTCCGTGGTCATCCGCGTCATGATCCGGCCGGCCATCTCGCGCTCGTAGTAGTCCATCGAGAGGCGCTGCAGCTGGGCGAAGATCCGGATGCGCAGCGAGAGCATGATCCGCTCGGCGGTGCGCCCCGTGACGAAGGTGGAGCCGATCTGGTTGATCAGGTCGGCGAGCGTGACGACGAGCAGGATGCCGGCCGCGGCGTAGAGCAGGGACGAGCGGTTCTGGGTGATGCCGTTGTCGACCCCGGTCTTGATCAGCACGGGACCGGCCAGGCTCAGCAGCGCGTCGACGATCACGAGGACCAGCCCGAGGGTGAGCGGGCGGCGGAACTCCCGAAGCAGCCGGCCGAGGCCGAAGTCACGCTGCTGGCGGCTCTCCCGCTCGACGTCCACATCGGCGACGTCGCGGACCGGCGGCAACGCGTCGACCTGGGCGAGCAGCTCGGGCGTCGCCGCGAGGCTCAGCCGCCACCCGCCACCGCCGCCACGTCCGCCGCCGCCGAGGCCCGGGCCGAGCGAGGGTGCACCGAACTGCACCGACGTCCCGAGCGGCGTGGTGGAGCGGGAGGCGGCCCGCCAGGCGTCGGCGGTGACTCCGGAGGCGCTGACGGTGGCGAGGGCCTCGATCCGGTCGCCGATCGCGGCCGCTGTCGACTCCTCGATGCCCGAGAGCAGGCCGCGGTAGAACGCGCTGCGCTCGTAGAGGTCGGCGTGCGTGCCGGACTCGATCACGCGCCCCCGGTCGAGCACGACCACCCGGTCGGCGAGGTGCAGCGTAGAAACCCGGTGCGCCACGAGCAGGGTGGTGCGCTCTGCCAGCACTGCCCGCATCCCGTCGTGGATGGACTCCTCGGTCTGGGCGTCGATGGCGCTCGTGGCGTCGTCGAGGATCAGCACGGTGGGGTCGGCGACGATGGCCCGGGCCAGGGCGATGCGCTGGCGCTGGCCGCCCGAGAGGGTCAGCCCGCGCTCGCCGACCACCGTGTCGTAGCCGGCGGGCAGCGCGCTGACGAAGTCGTGGGCCTGCGCCACCTCGGCCGCGGCCTCGACCTCGGCGTCAGTGGCCTCGGGACGTCCGTAGCGGATGTTGGCCCGGATCGTGTCGGAGAAGAGGAAGCTCTCCTCGAAGGCGACGGCGATGCTGCCGCGCAGCGAGTCCAGGGTGAGGGATCGGATGTCGTGCCCGTCGAGACGTACGGTGCCGGCCGTCGGGTCGTAGAAGCGGGAGACGAGCGCGGCCAGGGTGCTCTTGCCGCTGCCGCTGGGGCCGACGAGCGCCACTCGCTCGCCGGCCGCGATCGTCAGGTCGACTCCGGAGAGCACCTCCTCGTCGTCTGCGTAGCCGAAGTGGACGCCTTCGAAGCTGAGCTCACCGCGGTGGGTGGTCAGCGGCGTGGCGTCCGGGGCGTCGGCGATCTGCGGCTGGAGGTCGAGGATCTGGAAGATCCGCTCGGCGCCGGCACGGGCCTGCTGGCCGATGGTGAGCACGCCGGCAAGCTGACGGGCCGGGGCGGCGAACTGCCCGACGTAGGTGGAGAAGGCGAGGAACGTGCCGAGCGAGATGTGGCCGCGCAGCGCGAGGTAGCCGCCGAAGACGAGGATCGCGACCTGTGCGAACGAGGGGATCGCCTCGAGCAGTGGCTGGTAGCGCGCCTGCAGCCGCACCGCGCGCATCCGGGAGCCGTAGAGGGTCTGCGCGGTGCTGGCGAGGCGGCGCAGCTCGCGCTGCTCCTGACCGAAGGCCTTGACCACGCGCACTCCGTTGACGTCCTCGTCGACGATCTGTGCGACGTCGCCCTCGCGCTGCTGGCCGTCCCAGGTAGCGGGGAAGACCTTGCGGCGCAGCCGGTAGGAGACGGCGAAGAGCGCAGGCAGTACGACGAGGCCGAGCAGCGCGAGCAGCGGCGAGAGCACGAACATGATGACCAGCGAGGCCACCATCATCAGCAGGTTGCCGATCATCAGCGGCAGGAAGTTCAGCAGGCCCTGGACTAGGGCGGAGTCGGAGTTGGCGCGCGAGACGAGCTGCCCGGTGGGCATCCGGCTCAGCGACGCCTGATCCATCCGGAGCAGCCGCTCGTGCATGTCGTTGCGCAGATCCAGCTGGACGGCGAGCCCCACCGCGCCGCCGCGGTAGCGGCGCAGGTAGGCCAGCCCGAAGGAGAGGCCGGCGACGGCGAAGAGCACCACCAGCCACGGCCAGAGCGAGTCACGGCGGTCGACGATGACCTCGTCGACGATCTGTCGGGCGATCAGCGGGACGACCGACTGGCTGGCGCTGCCGAGTAGCGCGGCGACGAGCGCGATGATCACGTTGCGCCGGTGCCGCCCCAGGTAGCTCCACATCCGCCGGACCCAGCCGGGCTGCTTGCGGCTCATCGCGTGCTCCGCAGCGTCGCGAGCCGCTGGTCGGCGAGCGCGTCCAACGCGAGCCCTAGCTGGCAGAGCGTGGCCCGCACGGCCTCGGGCGCCTCGGTGTGGCTGAGCACGATGCCCAGCCGCTCGACGAGGGTGGTCTCGACCCCGGTCAGCGCGGCCTCGCCCTCGGGAGTGAGTCGCAGGGTGGTCGCGCGCTGGTCGCCCGCGACCCCCTCGCGGGTGAGCAGGCCGCGTCGGCACAGCGCGTCGACGCTGGCGCTGATGGTGGGCTTGCCGAGGGCGAGGCGGGCAGCCACGCGCGAGGCCCGCTCGTCACCGTCGGCGACCGCCGAGAGAACGCGGTAGTGGGCCAGGCTCAGGCCCTCCGTGCTGCGCTCGACGAGGCGGGTGAGGCGGGCCAGCACCCGGACGGCTTCCAGGTCGGCGTCTTCGGTCATGGCATCCACTCTAGCTGAAATAGTTCGATGGTCGAACTACCGATGCGGCGGGCTACGGCAGCCCGAGGACGGCCGGGTGCCGCGGATCGTCGCACCGCACTACGACATCGGCGCTGTTCGCCGGGCGTGACTCGGCGGCGTAGCGGGCGAAGGCCGGCAGGGTCCAGAGCAACTCCGCGGCAGTCCGCCGGGCCAGCGCGGCCGGCGATGCGGCGAGGTGCACCGCCAGGTCGAAGTCGAGCCCGTGCCGCAGCAGCAGCGCCCCGCTGATCACCACCACTCCGCCGACCAGCGGCTGTGGCTCGGCCCGGGTGGCGCGGTTGGTGCGCGGATCGCGTAGCGACGGCAGGTAGGTGCCGTCGCGCTGCAGCCTGTCGAGCACCTCGCGGCGCAGGGCCGGGGCGTCGAGCCAGTCGAGGAAGGCGTCGATGTCCTCCCGGCCGTACTCCAGCCGGATCGACGCGTCCCGCCAGAAGGTCTCCGCATAGACGTGTGCCGCAGGCCGGCCTAGGTCACGGAGCGCGCTCACCAGCGAGGACGCCAGCACCTCGGGCTCGGTGCTCGGCGCGCCGTCGACCGCCACGGTCAGCGTGCGGGGCAATGCCATCACGCGGGTGACGAGGGCCTCGACGAGCCCGGCCGGGGAGATCGGTTGCGGCGCCGTCACGCCGCGAGGCGGGCCTGGACCTCGGCGACCGAGGGGTTGGTCAGCGCGCCGCCGTCGGCGAAGACGACCGTCGGCACGGTGCGGTTGCCGCCGTTGACCGACATCACGAGGTCGGCCGCCGACGGTTCGGCCTCGATGTCGACCTCGCGGTACTCGATCCCCGCGCGCTGCAGGCCGGCCTTCAGGCGAGCGCAGTAGCCACACCAGCCGGTGGTGTACATCGTCAGCATCGTCGTCCTCTTCCGTCGGTATCACGCTGCACAACTCACATCCTCGCCGGACCATTCCCCGTCCTGTCGGTGCTCGCTGGCAGGATCGGCGGGGTGACCACAGCGGAGGCAGTGCTCGCCGGACTCGATCCGGAGCAGCGCGCTGCCGCCGAGGCGGTGCGCGGGCCGGTCTGCATCCTCGCCGGTGCCGGCACCGGAAAGACACGTGCCATCACGCACCGCATCGCCTATCAGGTGCGCTCCGGTGCGGTGCCCCCCGGTCAGCTGCTGGCCGTCACCTTCACCGCCCGGGCCGCCGGGGAGCTGCGAACCCGGCTGCGCGGGCTCGGGGCCGAGGGCGTGCAGGCCCGCACCTTCCACGCCGCCGCGCGCCGCCAGCTGCAGTACTTCGCGCCGCGGGTGCTGGGCGGCGGCATGCCCGACCTCGTCGACAATCCGCTCCGGCTCGTCGGCAACGCCGCCAGCCGGCTACGCCTGCGCACCGACCGGAGCGAGCTGCGCGACCTCGCCAGTGAGATCGACTGGGCCAAGGCGGTGCTCGCGACGCCCGCCAGCTACGCCGCCCGCGCCAAGGCCGCCGGCCGCGACACGCCCACCACACCGGAGACGATCGCCAAGGTCTTCGACGAGTACGAGCAGACGAAGCAGCGCGCCGGCGTCCTCGACTTCTCCGATCTGCTCATGATCATGGCCGCCGCGATCGAGGAGTACCCGGACGTCGCCGCGGAGATCCACGCGCGCTACCGGCACTTCGTGGTCGACGAGTACCAGGACGTCTCGCCGCTGCAGCAGCGGCTGCTCGATGCATGGCTCGGCAACCGCGACGACCTCTGCGTGGTGGGCGACGCGAACCAGACGATCTACAGCTTCGCCGGTGCCTCGCCCGAGCAGCTATTGGGGTTCCGGCGCCGCTTCCCCGATGCTGTGCTCGTGCGGCTGGTCCGCGACTACCGCTCGACTCCGCAGGTGGTCGGGCTGGCGAATCGGCTGGTCCTCGGGGGTGGGGTCAGTGACCTGACCCTCGTCGGCCAACGCCCCGAAGGGCCCGAGCCGACCTTCGCCGAGTTCGACGACGAGCCCGCCGAGGCCCAGCGCGCCGCGGCCGAGTGCCGCCGGCTGATCGACGCGGGCACGCCCGCTGCCGAGATCGCGGTGCTCTTCCGGATCAACGCCCAGTCCGAGGTGTACGAGCAGGCGCTGGCCAACGCTGGCGTGGCCTACGTGCTCCGCGGCGGCGAGCGGTTCTTCGACCGTCCCGAGATCAGGGAGGCCCGGCTCCTGCTCCGCGGGGCCGCCCGAGCCGGTGATGCCGATCAGGGGGGTGGCCTGGCCGAGGCGGTGCGCTCGGTGCTCACCGGCCTCAACTGGCGCGCCGATGCCCCGCCCAGTGGTGGCACCGCCCGCGAGCGCTGGGAGTCGCTCTCCGCGCTGGTCACCCTGGCCGACGATCTGGTGGCGGTGCTGCCCGAGGCCACCCTCGACTACTTCACCGCGGAGCTCGACGCGCGAGCAGAGGCTCAGCATGCCCCGACGGTGCAGGGCGTCACGCTCGCGTCGCTGCACTCGGCCAAGGGACTGGAGTGGGACGTCGTCTTCCTGGTCGGGCTCACCGACACCACCCTGCCGATCCAGCACGCCACCACCGAAGCCCAGATCGCCGAGGAGCGTCGCCTGCTCTACGTCGGGATCACCCGCGCGCGCGAGCAGCTGCACCTGTCGTGGGCGCTGGCCCGCAGTCCCGGCCAGCGCAAGGGACGCCGGGCAAGCCGCTTCCTCGACGGGCTGCGCCCGCAGATCCCGCACGATGCCGTCACCAAGCAGCCCAAACGCCGCACCCAGGCCCCCGAGGCCGCGGACGCCGAGCTCTTCGCCCGCCTACGCACCTGGCGCCGCGCGCAGGCCGAAGCGCAGCGGGTGCCGCCCTACGTGATCTTCAGCGATGCCACGCTGGTGGCCATCGCCGACGCCAAGCCGGGCTCGCGTGCCGCGATGGCCCGTATCGCCGGGGTCGGGCCGGTGAAGCTCGACCGCTACGCCGAGCCCCTGCTCGCCGTGCTCGGCGGCGCTGATCCCACCACGATCCCCGCCGTCGAGGTCAGCTGAGCTCGTCCCGCACTGCCGGCTCCGGCACCAGTGCGGCCGCGATCCCTGCCAAGGCGATCAGCACGATCGCCACCAGGAGGGCGGTCTGCAGGCCGCCGAGGAAGGCATGGACGAACGGCGCCGGGATGTCGGAGAGATCGACGCTGCCAGTGCCGCCCGTCTCCAGGATCTTGACGATCTTCGGGCCCAGCCCCAGCGAGAAGCCGGCCGGGGCCAGGGCGACGTAGGCGTTCACGGCGCTCACCAGATGAGCGTTGACGATGGCACCGAGCGCCGCGACGCCGGCCACCGCGCCCAACTGGCGTGCGGTGTTGGTGGCCGAGGCCGCCATCCCCGAGTGCCTCCCTGGGATGTGCGAGAGCACCGCGGAGGTGAGCGGCACCACGGTGATCCCGAAACCCAGCCCGGTGATCGCCAGAGCCACCGCGAGCGCCCAGGCGGTCAACCCGCTGCCGGCATCGAGCTCGATACGAGCCTGCAGGGTGCCGGCCACTGCGAGCGCGCAGCCGGCGACCATCGGCACGCGGCTGCCCGTGCGCGCCACCCAGCGCCCGGCCCCAAGGCCGCCCAGCACGATCGCCACCGCCATCGGGGTGAAGATGCCCGCCAGCGCCCAGCCGGAGTAGTGCAGGCCGATGTCGAGGTACAGCGCGGTGAAGAAGAAGATGGCGAAGACGCCGAAATAGACGGCGAAGGCAGCGAAGAGCGCCACATCGACGATCGGTTGTCGCAGGTAGCGCAGGTCCAGCATCGGGTTGGGTACCCGCCGCTCGACCGGCCCGAAGGCGAGTAGGGCCACCGCGCCGATCGCGAAGAGGGTGACGACCAGCCCGGAGCCGTAGCCGTGGTTCTCCCCGAAGATCACCCCTGAGGCCACGCAGCCGATACCCGCCGTGCCCAGCACGAAGCCGGCGACATCGACCCGGCCGGCCGACTCTTCGCGGCTGTCCGGAACGAAGGCATAGACGGCGTAGAGCAGGACAAGGCTCACCGCGAGGTTGAACCAGAAGACGGCATGCCAGCCACCCAGCCCGACGAGCAGTCCGCCGATCACCGGGCCAAGGGCCAGGGCGAGGCCGGAGACTGCCGACCAGGCGCCGAGGGCCCTGGAGCGCTCGCCCCGGTCGGGGTAGAGCTGGCGAATCACCGACAGGGTGCCGGGCTCGGAGGCAGCCGCGCCGACTCCCATCACGGCGCGGCCGGCGATCACCATGCCGACAGCCCCGGCCACGGCGCACATGAGGGAGCCCGCGCAGAAGATCACGATGCCGCCGAACATCACCCACTTGCGGCCGAAGCGGTCGCCCAGAGCGCCCGCCGTGAGCATCAAGCTGGCGAAGACGAGCGCGTAGGCATTGATCACCCACTGCAGGGGGATCACCCCGGCGGAGAGGTCGCTCTCCATGTCGCCGAGCGTCACGCTGACGATCGTGGTGTCGAGGAAGGTCAGGAAGAGGACGCCGAGCAGTGTCGCGAGGGCCGCGGTGCGCCGCTCGACCCGCTGCCCCGCCACCACGTCAGTGTGGCAGTGCCGTGATGGTGGTGTCCTTGCATGCGCTCGGTGGGCTGCCCTCCAGGGTCAGCAGGGCGCAGAACGTCCCGGCGGCAACCTTCCAGGTGCCCCCCTCCCGGACGGCGAAGCCGGGGGTGTCCTTCAGCAGCGATGCGCCGTTGGAGGAGATGGTGAATCGCAGCGTGGCGACGTCTGCCGAGCGCAGCATCACCGACGACACGGTCGCGCTCGACTTCGAGGCGTAGCTGGTCTTGCCCTGCGCGACGAGCACCGCGGCGAAGTCGGCACCGTGCTGCAGCGCGGCCTCGGACTGCTGCACCGAGGAGGCGGAGCCGAAGAAGGTCGCATAGGCCTTGCTGATGGCCGCCGTGGTGGCCGGGTCGGCCGCGTGCAGCGACGGCGTTGCGGCCGACGGCGCAGTAGTTCGGGTCGACGTGCCGCCACCGCCGGAGCTGCCACACCCGGCCAGCGCCGCGGTCACGGCCACCGCGAGCAGGGCGGTGCGTGGTGTCACGATCATTGCTACCCCCGGTCCGGCGACTCGTCCTGCTCCGTTTTACGCCTGGCTCACCGTCAGGGTGGCTGAATCTCCATGAATGACGACCAATTTTCGCGATTGGCGATAAATAAGTTGCACGCAGTTTCTAGCCTTCGTTAGCCTGCATCTACGCCCGCGAGATCTCGCGCCGACCGACACACATTCCGAAGGAGGTAGCCCCGATGGTAAGCAACACGCCCATGACGACGGCTCTCCTCCCGACGAGCCTGTCGAGCGCTGCCACGCGGATGTGGCAAACGACCGAAGCCGTCGCCGCCTACGCCTACCCGGCCACCCCTGTCTTCGCAGGGCACTCGGCCGGCACGGGCATTGGTGGCTTCGCCGCCCCGGCCGTCGTCGCAGATAAGCACTCGCGCCAGGCCAAGCCGGCCGCACCACCTCGAGGACCTCGCTGACAGTGTCAGCGAAAGGCTCCTCGAGGCCGCGGCTCCCAGCTTGGGAACCGCGGCCTTTCTCTTTGTCTAAGGCCCCTCCGACACAAGTGAATAACCCACAGAACCGAACGACGAAGAAGGAGGTGACCCGACGTGTTGACCAGCTGCTCAGTCACCGACGTGCTCGCTGAACCGACATCCGGGCCGCTACTGGCCCAGGCACTGCTAGGCGGAACCGGATCAGCCCTGGGCGGGCTCGACCCGCTCGCGAAGGAGTGCCCGGACGACGTCCCCTGCCGCGTGGAGGACGCCGACCTGTGGTTCGCCGAGACTCCCGCAGAGCTCGAGCAGGCCAAGGCCATGTGCCTGGCCTGCCCCGCGCGCCTCGCCTGCCTCGCAGGTGCGGTCGAGCGTCGGGAGCCCTGGGGCGTCTGGGGTGGCGAGATCTTCGAGCGCGGAGCGATCGTCGCCCGCAAGCGTCCCCGTGGCCGTCCCCGCAAGGACGACCGCACCGAGGTGGCTGCCTGATGAACACCACGGCCACGAACTACCCACTGCACGATCAGACGTCCGAGCCCAGTGGGCTCGTAGGGAGCATCGAGATGTACACCATGCATGAAGCACTGGCGCGCGAGCATATGCGCCATCGACAACAGGAGGCGGCGCGGCAGCGGCTGGCCAGCGAGCTGGCCGCCGCGAACCGCTGGCACTACCTGGAGCGTGCTGCCCACGCCGCCTACCGGCGGCACCTGCAGCGCGTAGAGCGGGCAGCTCAGGTCTCGGCCGTCGCCAACTGACCGGAGCTGCCAGTGACCGCGTCCGTCGACGCGGCCGCACGTCAACGGCCGTCGGACCCACCCGGGTCCGGCGGCCGCTGCGTTCCCGGCTACCAGTACGTCTGGTCGAGCTTGGCCTCGATCGACCGGACATGGCTGCGCGTGCAGCTCGGGCAGATCCACCTGGTCCGCGGGCCGCCGCGGGCCTCGACCACGTCGGCACACCACGCGAGCGGCGGGTCTCCGTCTTCGGCGGCGTCGGCGACGCGGCCGCACATCGAGCACGTCTCACCCATGTCCGACATTGCAGCGCGCCCGCGCTGCGACGTCCAGCGCGACACGATCCTCAGTGGTGGCAGCTAGTTACGCGCGACGACGCCCGGACTTCACCACAGCGACATCGAACGACGGAAGATCGCGCCGAGCGAGTCGGCGTCGACCTCGCGCGGGGCCGTGGCCAGCAGCCGCTGCTGCTTGAGAGCGCCCTCGACGAGGTCGTCGACGTCGGAGTCGAAGAAGCCTACCGCACCGACGCCGGCCGGGATGCCGATGTCGCGCATCAGGTCGACGAGGACGGTCGGCAGCGCGGCGGGGCCATCGGCCAGGTCGGCGTCGGGTGCGAGCAGCGCCGCGGCGCGCAGGTGGCGCTCCGGTGCCGCCTCGAAGGTGAAGCGGAAGGCCTCGGGGGCGGTCAGCGCGACGGCCATCCCGTGCGGCACCAACGACTCGTGTTCGGGGTAGCCGGCCGGGTGGAACTCCCGGACCTGCCCCGCGATCGGGTAGGCGTTGGCGTGCGGGATGTGCACCCCGGCATTGCCGAAGCCCAGCCCGGCGAACGTGGCGGCCAGCGCCATCTCGCGACGGGCGTCGGCGTCGTCGCCATGCTGCACCGCCCGCCGGAAGCTCGACGCGAGCAGCGCCATCGAACGCTCCGACCACATGTCCGAGATCGGGTTCGAGCCGCAGTAGGGCACCCGCTGCTGTGGCTGCTTGCGGGGATTCGACGTGTACGGCCGCGCGGTGTAGCTCTCCAGCGCGTGGCAGAGGATGTCCATGCCGGCCGACGCCGTGACCCCGGCCGGCTGCGTCATCGTCAGCACCGGATCGACCACAGCGAGGGTCGGGCGCAGCCGCTGGTGGCTGATGCCGGTCTTGACCCGCTGTGCCAGCACGTCCATGACACAGATCGTCGTGCTCTCCGCCCCGGTGCCCGTGGTGGTCGGGACGGCCACCAGCGGCAGTAGCGGCCTGCTCGGTGCCTTGCCGGCACCCACCGGGGCGTTGATGTAGTCCATCAGCTCACCCGGGTTCGTCAACAGCAGGTTCACTGCCTTGGCCGTGTCGATGCTCGACCCGCCGCCGACGGCGACGAAGGCGTCCCAGGGGCCGTGCGCGCGGGCCCAGTCGATCGCGGCCTGCATGCTGGCATCGGTGGGTTCGACCCGCACGCCGTCGAAGATCAGCGCCTCGACGCCGAACTGCGCCATCTGCTCGGCGACCCGCGTGGGAAGGCCGGTGGCGGCGACTCCGGGGTCGGTGACGACGAGTGCCCGCGTGGCTCCGAGCTGGGCGAGGTCATAACCGATCTCATCGGAGGCGCCGTCGCCGAACTTGAGTCCGGGGGCGCCATACGTGAAGACGGTCTCGGTCATGCGCCCAAACTACTCAACCGCCGCAGACGGCTCAGCTGGCGAACCCCGGCGACCACTTCTCTGCCAGCGAGCGATATGGCGCGGTGGCTTCGAGCTGGCAGAGGATGGCGGTGGAGCCGAGAGTGACGCGGTGGATCAACAGGTAGTGCGGCGGCAGGTTGAACATCCGCCCGATACGAGCCTCCTCGCGGCGCGGGTCGCTGAGGCGGGCCGCCTGGCGCTGCAGCCACTTGCGGGAGAAGGTGAACGTCTCCTCGCGCAGCGGATCGGCGGTGGGGCCGAGGTAGTCCATGACCTGCCGGGCGTCGATGTCGACGCCGCTGAGGATGAAGCCCTGCTCGCGCATGATCGTCAGCGCGAGGTCGCCGTCGCCGTCGACGGCGGCTCGGGTCAGCCGGCCGAGGGGCTCGGGGTAGCCGTCCGGCAGGCGGGCCACCGCACCGAAGTCGAAGACGCCGAGGCGGCCGTCAGCCAGCATGCGGAAGTTGCCCGGGTGCGGATCGGCGTGCAGCATGCCCGCCCGGCTCGGCGCGGAGTAGTGCAGCAGCGCGAGCCGCCAGCCGGCGGCGTCGCGCTCGGCCTTGGTTCCGCTCGCGATGACACGCGACAGCGGGGTGCCCGCCATCCACTCGGTGACGACCGCCTTCGGGGCGCTGGCCACGACTCGCGGCACCGCGATGTCCGGATCGTCGGCGTACGCCGCGGCGAATGCGCGCTGCGAGTTGGCCTCGAGGGTGTAGTCGAGCTCCTCGAGCACCCGCTCACGCAGCTCTGCAAGCAGCGGCTTGACCTCCAGCCCGGGGGAGAGGCGGCTGAAGAGCCTGGCCATGCGGGAGAGCTGGGTGAAGTCGTTGATCAGGGCGGCGCCTGCACCGGGGTACTGCAGCTTGACGGCGACGTCGCGTCCATCGGCCCAGGTGGCGCGATGGACCTGGCCGATGCTCGCGGCGGCCGCCGGGGTGTCGTCGAAGTCGATGAAGCGCTCGCGCCAGCTTCGGCCGAACTGCTCGTCGAGCACCTTGTGCACGGTCGCGATCGGCATCGGCGGCGCCGCCTCTTGCAGCTTGGTGAGCGCCTCCCGATACGGCGCGGCCGATTCGTCCGGGAGGGCCGCCTCGAAGACGGAGAGGGCCTGGCCGAGCTTCATGGCCCCGCCCTTGAGCTCGCCGAGCACCGTGAAGAGCTGCTGCGCGGTACGGGCCTGCAGATCCGCGGCCACCTCTTCGGCAGGCTTGCCCGTCATCCGCTTGCCGAGACCCACGGTGGCTCGTCCGGCCACGCCGAGCGGAAGCGACGCGAGTTTGGCAGTACGGGCCACGCGGCGCTGCGGGATCTCGGTCACGGACTCATTGTGCCCTGTTGTACCGACAGACAGCCGCAATCGGCGTGGCTCGCCCAGCTCCGGCGGCGGATTCGCCAGTCGGGCGGGTGCACCTCCAGCGTGCCGTCCACCGCCGCGGCCTCCTCGCCGTCGAGGAACGCCAGGGCCTGGGTGGTGGCGACGGCGGCTATCAGCGCCGAGGTCGTCACCTCCGCGGTTGTCGTGTAGCGGCGCGGGGTACCCAGCTGTAGTGCCAGTGCGGGCCAGGCGGGATCCCGATCCCGGCGGTGCAGATCGGCGCAGCCCAGGCAACTGGTGAGACCCGGCACCACGAGAGGCCCGACAACCCCGACGCCCGGGGCCAGTCGAACCCGAAGGTGGGCTACCTCGCGGGCGTGCAGGGCGGCGCGCCGGTCGGAGTCGACGGGGTCGTCGATGGCGAGGACGACGAGGTCCGGTACCCGCCCGAGAGCCGGCGGTGTGACATCGGTGCCCGGGGCCACCCGCAGTACGGCGGCGGCAGTGGCATCCGAAAGTGACGCGCCCTCGTCGGCATAGCCGGCGCCGCCCGGCAGTACGTGGACGAGCCGGGCGGGCGCCCGTTCCAGCATGTGGACGTGACCGACGCCGGCGGCGGCGAGCAGCGCTGCGATCGCTGGCCCGGCCCGGCCGGTGCCCTGCACCACGACGCATCGCGTGCCGCGCTCGGCCAGCACGTCGACGGCGTCGGGCCCCACCCGTGCGGCGAGCGCGGTGAGTTCGGCGGCCAGGCGGGGCTCCGGCGGGGTGAGCGGGTCGGAGGCGGGCCAGAGGTAGCCCCGCTCGGTGAGGGCGGTGCGCAGCCGGCCGACCCCGCCTGTCGCGGGGCTGGGGGTGAGCAGCTCCTGGACAGCCGGGCTGTCGACCCCATCGACCAGGAGCCGGTGAAGGCCGACCTCGAGCTGCACGCTGCGCGCGCCCCGCCAGAGCAGCACCCCGGCGGGGCTAAGCCTCGCGGCCGGACTCGGCAAGGTGTCAAAACGGGACGTGTCTGGCATATGTGCACTCTGCTGCTCTGCTCGGGCCGAACCCGAGTTGTCCACAGGCCGACGATGCGTAAAGGCGGCATTCAGTAACCCTGAAGTGAATGTCCACATCTGTGGATAACCATGTGGACACAGTGTGGGCATGACTCCCGATCTCCCGGAGCGCCCTGTGGATAACCCGCTCTCGCGGGGTTAGCGGTGCGTCGTACCGCCGAACTGTCGGTCGCCGGATCTAGGCTCTACACGTGGTTGATTCCCCGTCCGAGAGCAGGCCGGCCGTGGTCGTGCGCCGCAGCGCCAAGCGCCAGCGCACCGTCTCGGCCTATCGTGATCGCGACCAGATCGTGGTGATGATCCCGGACCGTTTCACCCCGGCCGAGGAGAAGAAGCACGTCGGGCGCATGGTGGCCCGGCTCAGCCCGGCGTCGACCTCACGCCCGCCGTCCGACGCCAGCCTGGCCCGCCGGGCTACGGAGCTCTCCACCCTCTACCTCGGCGGGCGTGCCGTGCCTACGAGCGTGCGCTGGGTCCCCGCCATGAGCACCCGCTGGGCGTCCTGCACCCCGGCCGACGGCTCGATCAGGCTCTCCACCCGGCTGCATGACATGCCTACGTGGGTACGTGACTATGTGCTCGTCCACGAGCTGGCGCACCTGCTCGTGGCCGGCCATGGGCCGGAGTTCTGGCTGCTCGTATCGCGCTATCCGCGCACCGAGCGGGCCCGCGGCTACCTCGACGGGGTGAGTGCCGCCTCGCACCTGGGCCTCAGCGACGACCTCGCCGACGATCTGGCCGACGATCTCGAAGACGAGGTCGGCTAGCCCTCGGTCCCGCCGGCGGCGGGCGGTTCGTCGGTGTCGGGGACGTCGATGTCGATGTCGCCGAGTTCGTCAGCCAGTGAGTCGGGCACCTCGAACGGCACCGCCCCGACCGAGTCGGCGAAGCCCAGCGGGTCGTCGAGGTCGTCGGCGCTCGGCAGCAGGTCGGGGTGTGCCCAGATCGCGTCGCGACCGGTGACGCCGTGCTTCTCGGTGACGCCCCACCACAGGGCTGCCGCCTCACGCAGCCGTCGTGGCCGGAGCTCGAGTCCGACGAGTGTGGCGAAGGTCTGCTCGGCTGGGCCGCCTGTGGCGCGACGGCGCCGGGACGCCTCGCGGAGCGCGTCTGCGCCGGGCATCCGCTCGCCGGCCGCTGCAGCTACTACCGCGTCGACCCAGCCCTCGACCAAGGCCAGCAGGGTCTCGAGACGCCGTAGCGCGATCTGCTGCTCCGGGGTGGTCTGTGGCTCGAAGAGCCCGCCGGCCAGCGCCTCCTGGACGCTCTCCGGGTTGGTGGGGTCGACCTCACCCATCGCCCGCTCGATCACTGACAGATCGACGGTGATCCCGCGGGAGTAGGCCTCGACGGTGTCGAGGAGCCGCTGCCGCAGCCAGGGGACGTGGGCGAAGAGGCGCTGGTGGGCCGCCTCGCGCAGCGCCAGGTACAGCCGGACCTCGTCGGCCGGCCGCTCGAGACCGGCGCCGAAGTCCTCGACGTTGGCCGGCACGAGTGCGGCAACTCCCTGCGGGCCCAGCGGGATACCGACGTCGGTGGCCGACACGACCTCTCGGGCGAGGCCGGCGAGGCCCTGCCCGACCTGCGCGCCGAACATCAGCCCGCCGACCTGGGTCATGATGCCGCCCAGTGCGCCCGCGGCACCCATCGCCTCGAGCTGCTCGGCGGGGATCGCGCCGGACATCGCCGCCACCACTCGGGCGGCCACGGGATCGCAGAGGAGCTGCCAGACCGGGAGGGTCCGCTCGAGCCACTCCAGCCGTGTCCAGGTCTCGATGCTCGAGACGCCCGAGGGGAGGTCGGTGACCTCGTCGAGCCAGAGGTCGGCGAGGCGGATCGCCTCGGCCACGCCGGCACGATCGGTGGGGCTCACCCCGGGGTTGGCCCCGTTGAGGCCTGACGCCGCCAGCTGTTTGGCGAGGTCCCAGTTCACCGGGCCGCCCTGCCACGACATGAGCTTCTGCAACTCGGCGAACAGCGGCATGGCACCGGTGAGGTCCCCGCCTGTCTCGCCGAGCTTGCCCAGATCGCCCAGCTTGCTCAGGTCGCCCAACTTGCTCAGATCGAAGGGCTCGCCGTCACCGCCGCCCGACCCGAACGGACCGAACCCGAAAGGAACCTGATCACCCATGTCATCCACGGTAGTAGCGACGAGCGACATGCGCCGCTTGTTCCTCGTATTGGCACTGTTTCACTGTCGGCGAAGCGCGTTGCGTTCACAGCTTGCGCGCCGCTCGCCCATTACGTTGGGTCGATGGCGTGGGCGATGTGGCTGGCGGTGCCGATCGGCACCACGATCCTGGCCGCGCTGTGGAGCTGGTGGCGCGGCCGGCGCGCGCTGGCCGCGCAGCGGCTCGACACAGCCGGGGCCATGCGTGCCCATCAGGCGTACCTCGACGCGCTCACCATTCCGGCCCGCTCCAGCGCCCGACCTGTGACACCCCCGAGCGGTCACATTTCCGCCGGTTAGGCTTCCTCGGTGAACATCCCCGGGGCGAGTGCCTTCGCCGCACTGAGCCGCCGCATCCGCACGCTGATCATCGGCGGGGTCGCCTTCTTGGTGCTGCTGGCTCTCGCCCTGACCATGCCGGTGCCGTACGTGGTGCTGACCCCCGGCCCCACCTACAACACCCTCGGGGCCGACAGCCAGGGCAACACCATCATCGTCATCAACGGCACCAAGCAGAACAAGACCACCGGCAACCTGAACATGACGACGGTCGACGTCACCCTGCAGAAGCAGACGGTCTTCGACGTCTTCAGCGCGTGGCTGGCCAGTGACCAGGTCGTGGTGCCTCGCTCGTCCATCTACCCGCCGGGAGAGTCGCAGCATCAGGTCGACACCCAGAACACCCAGGACTTCAGCGAGTCACAGGACAACGCAGTGGCCGCGTCGTCGTGCGAGCTGGGCTACCCGCACGAGTTCGGCGTCTCCAGCGTCCTCAGCTCGGGACCGTCCTACAACAAGCTCAAGCCCGCCGACATCTTTGAGACCCTCAACGGCGCGAAGATCACCACCTCGAAGTCCCTCCTCACGGCCCTGAGCAAGATCAGCGCCGGAAGCACGGTCCAGCTCGGCATCCTGCGCGAGGGGAAGGCCACCACCGTCAGTATCAAGCTGGCCGCACCGCTGAAGGGACGTGCCGGCGGCTCGCTCGGTATCGAGCCCGGCTCGGTCTGCCAGCTGCCGTTCGCCGTGGACCTGGGCCTCGGCAACCAGATCGGCGGGCCGTCCGCCGGGATGATGTTCTCCCTCGGCATCATGGACAAGGTCGGCAAGATCGACCTCACGCACGGCCAGTTCATCGCCGGCACCGGCACGATCGACCCCTCCGGCAACGTAGGAGCCATCGGCGGCATCCAGCTGAAGATGATCGCCGCCCGACGTGCGGGTGCGACGGTGTTCCTGGCTCCGGCGGGCAACTGCTCGGACGTCTCGGGCGCCATCCCGAAGGGCCTGGACGTCATCAAGGTCGACACCCTGCATCACGCGGTGCAGGACCTGCAGAACCTGCATGCGGGCAAGGCCGTCCCGCACTGCTGAGTCACCGCTGCCGGATCAGTCCTCGCGGAGGGTGGCCAGCAGCGCCGCCACCAGGTTCGGGGCCAGCTCAGGTCCGGTGAGCAACTCCTCCAGGCCGCCGTCGGTGGGTCGCACGCGCAGCACCGCGGCGCTCGAGCCGTCACGCAGCACCGCCACCACGAGCCGAGCCTCGCGCCGCTCGGGGTGTGCGGCGGCGACCTCCAGCGCGGTGTCGTCGTCGGGGAGGGTGGCGTCTGCGTCCGGGGGCAGGAAGACGATCTCCTGGCTGATCGCGCAGCCGGCCACCGACTCGGGCCAGCCCAGCTGGGCAAGTACGTCGTCCAGCGGGCCCTCAGGAAGCTCGTCCTGCTCGATCGGGGTGAGGCCCGTGCCGCTGGTGTCGGGGGAGTCGACCAAGCCGAGCCGGGCCGCCATCTCCGGCTCGTCGACGAGGAATCGTGCGGTGTCGACGAGGGCGAAGAGGGCGGGTCGCTGGTCCCAGCCGGCCTGGCCGACGTAGCCCTCGACCTCTGCGGCCGCCGCTTCGAGAAATAAGCTCACAGCTCGATCCTGCCCGAGTGGTGCACGGAACCGGCACGCGGGCCGGTACGTTCACTGAAAGCCGATCCCGGCCGTCCGTCTGCAAGGAGTCGCCCTGTGGCCAATCGGCCGCCCATCCCGAACCTGACCCTCTCGCGGCGCGCCAAGGCCGCGATCTGGGTCGTCGTCATCGTCGTGGTGCTCGTCATCGCGTTGATCCAGTTCACCGGTGTGTACATCAACTGGCTCTGGTTCGGTTCGCTGGGCTTCCGCCACGTCTACACCACGGTCTTCTGGACGCGGCTCATCCTCTTCCTGATCTTCGGCGTGCTCATGGCGCTCATCATCGGTGGCAACATTCTGGCGGCGTACCTGCTCCGGCCACCGTTTCGGCCGATGTCGGCCGAGCAGCAGAACATCGAGCGTTACCGCGTGATGGTCGAGCCTCGCCGCTGGCTGGTGCTCGGCGTGGTCGGCGGCATCGCGCTGCTGGCCGCGGGTCTCTCCGCGCAGGGCAACTGGGCCACCTGGCAGACCTGGCTGCACGGCGTCAAATTCGGCCAGACCGACCCGCAGTTCCACAAGGACATCGGGTTCTACGCGTGGGATCTGCCGGCCTACCGGCTGATGCTCGGCTTCGGCTTCACCGCGATCATCTTCGCGATCATCCTGACCGTGATCGTGCACTACCTCTGCGGCGCGATCCGGGTGCAGACCCCTGGGCCGAAGTTCACCCTCGCCGCGCGTCGGCACCTCACCGTACTCGTCTTCGTCTTCGTCGTGCTCAAGGCGATCGCCTACTGGCTCGACCGTTACAGCTTCGTCTTCTCCGAGCGCTCCAAGTTCACCGGTGCCTCCTACACCGACGTCCACGCAGGCCTGCCCGCGCGCACGATCCTCTTCTGGGTCGCGGTGATCATCGCCGTCGGCCTGATCGCCAGCCTCTGGCTCAACAGCACGCTGCTGCCCGGGATCGCCTTCGTCTCGATGCTCGTCATGAGCATCCTGATCAGCGGCATCTACCCGGCCATCCTGCAGGGCGTGTCGGTGAACCCCAACGCGAGTTCCAAGGAGCGCCCGTACATCGAGCGCAATATCGCGGCCACCCGCCAGGCGTACGGCATCGTCACCGGCTCAGAGGTGACCTACAAGAACTACGACGACGCCTCGGCGAAACCTGACACGAACGCGGTGCTGGCCTCGGATGATCCGACGCTCGACAACATCCGGATACTCGACCCGAACATCGTCTCGCCAAACTTCCTCAAGTTCCAGCAGGGCGGCAGCAACGTCTACGGCTTCGCGCCGAAGCTGGACGTTGATCGCTACGACGTGGGCGGTACGGAGAGCGACTACATCGTCGGCGTCCGCGAACTCGACGCCTCGAATCTCTCCGGCCCGCAGACGAACTGGATCAACGAGCACACGAACTACACGCACGGTTACGGCTTCGTCGCGGCAAAGGCCAGCACCGACATCACGCAGGACTCCACGTCGGCGGGCTCGTTCGCTGCCGGCAACATCCCGCAGACGCCGACCAGCGGACCGCTCTCGCTAAAGAACCCGGCGGTGTACTACGGCGAGCTGATGCCGAACTACTCGATCGTCGGTGCCAAGGGGACCGCGCAGGAGTTCGACGGCACCGGCGCCACCAAGGTTCGTTACGCCGGCAGCGGCGGCGTGTCTCTCGGAAATCTCTTCACCCGCCTCGCGCTGGCGGTGAAGTACAAGGACTCCAACTTCGTCCTCAACAATGCCGCGAGTGCATCCGGCGCGAAGATCATCTTCAATCGTGACCCTCGGGTAGCCGTGCAGAAGGTGGCGCCGTTCCTCAAGGTCGACGGAGACCCGTACCCGATCGTGGACCAGACCACTGGTGACGTGCTCTGGATGGTCGACGGCTACACCACCCTCGACAACTACCCCTACTCGGAGCGGCAGTCGCTCTCCAGCCTCACCGACGACTCGCTCTCGGCCACCAACAAGACCGCGAGCCAGCCGAACGACAACATCAACTACATCCGGAACTCCGTCAAGGCCACGGTCGACGCCTACACCGGCAAGGTGACGCTCTACCAGTGGGACACCGCCGACCCGGTCCTCAAGACCTGGATGAAGGTCTTCCCCAAGCTGGTGAAGCCCAAGAGCGCGATGCCGGCCAACGTGCAGGCGCACGTCCGCTACCCCGAGGATCTCTTCAAGGTGCAGCGGGCGACGCTCGGGGACTACCACGTCAACGACCCGGTGCAGTTCTACAACCAGTCCAACAGGTGGACGGTCCCCAGCGATCCCACCGACTCGACCCAAGGCGCCCAGCCGCCGTACTACGTCCTCGCGGCCTCGCCGACCGATCCGTCCGCCGCGGAGTTCCAGCTCACCTCGCCGTTGACGGTCAACAAGCAGACCTATCTGGCCAGCTACGTCACGGTGGACAGTGACCCCACCAACTACGGCCATATCACCGTGCTCCAATTACCCAAGGGACTCAGTTCGGTCCCCGGTCCCGAGCAGGTCTATAACACGATCACCACCGACGGCACGATCCGGAAGGACTCGCTGTTCAACGCGGGGAGTTCCGGTAGTTCAACGGTGATCCACGGAAACCTGCTGACGTTGCCGCTGGGCACGTCGTTCATGTATGTCGAGCCGCTCTACACCCAATCGACCACCGGCAGCGGCGGAGCCTTCCCCGTGCTGCAGCGCGTCATCGTGGTCTACGGGAACAAGACCGGCTACGGCCATACCTTGCAGGACGCGATCGACGACTTCCTCCCCGGGCACTGTGAGGGGCAGAGCGTCATCGGGGTCGCGGTGGCCTGTTCAGCCTCGGCCAGTAGCGGAGGCTCCGGTACGGGTTCTGGTACGAGTACCTCGACCCCTACCGCGACGCCGACCACATCGACGGCCTCCACGCCGGGTACGGGCGCGACGACGTCCGCGGGCGGCACCGTGACGTTAACCCAGGTCGATGCGGCGATCGCTGCGCTGAAGGCGGCCTACAAGACTGGCGACTTCGCCAAGATCGGTGCGGCACAGGAGAAGCTCGAGCAGCTGCTCAACAGCTATCCGGCTACGACGACGTCCACTCCGACTGCCACGCCGACACCGACGCCCACTCCAAGCCCGACGAAATAAGGGGAATCGGCGACGGTTTGGTGTTCTCGCCCGGTGCCCGGTAGGCTGGTGTTACCGACGCGGGGTGGAGCAGCTCGGTAGCTCGCTGGGCTCATAACCCAGAGGTCGCAGGTTCAAATCCTGTCCCCGCTACAGCGACAGTGGCCCGGAATCGAGAAATCGATCCGGGCCTCTGTGCTTTCCGCACCCGCTCCGGTTTTTTCGGCCCGGTCGGCGGGAGCGGGAAGAACTTGCGGGCCTGCCGGATTAGGTTTGTATGACCACATCTATTGCTGCCGCCTCGGGCACGTATCTGCTCGGCGGCGAATTCACCATCAATCGCCTTGGCTATGGCTCGATGCAGTTGACCGGGCCCGGGGTTTGGGGCGAGCCGGCCGATCCCGACGAAGCGGTGCGGGTGCTGCGCCGGGCGGTGGAGCTGGGCGTCAACTTCATTGACACTGCTGATTCCTATGGCCCGTTCGTTGCCGAGCGCCTGATCAAGAAAGCGCTGCATCCCTACGCCGCGGACCTGGTTATTGCGACGAAGGCCGGACTGACCCGCTCCGGGCCAGGGGACTGGCGGCCGGTAGGCCGACCGGAATATCTGCGCCAGCAGGCCGAATTGAGCCTGCGCCACCTGGGCCTCGAGCGCATTCCGCTCTTTCAGCTGCACCGCATCGATCCCCTGGTGCCGCTGGCCGATCAGATCGGCGAGCTGGCGCTGCTGCAGGGCGAGGGCAAGATCGGTCACATCGGCCTCTCCGAAGTGAGTGTCGCGGACTTCGACGCGGCCAATGCCATTGCGCCAATCGCGGCTGTACAGAACCTTTACAACGTTGCCAACCGCGCCTCCGAGGAGTTGCTCGACCACGTTGCCTCACGCGGGGTGGCCTTCATCCCGTGGTTCCCGCTCGCAACTGGAAAGCTCGCGGAGCCGGGTGGGCCGCTGGCGGCGATCGCCGAGCGGCTGGAGGTGAGCGCCTCAGAGCTGGCCTTGGCCTGGCTGCTACGTCGTTCTCCGGTGATCCTGCCGATTCCGGGTACGTCGTCGGTATCGCACCTCGAGCAGAATATGGCCGGCGCAACTGTGGAGTTGTCTGACGCCGACTTCGCCGCACTCAGCGCCGCTGCGGGATAACGGCTACGACTATCGGGTTCATGGTGTGAAATTGTGGCGGCGCCACAGAAACGCGCCGTCCGCAACCGCGCTAATGAACGGCATTGCCGCTGCTCGTGATTCAATAGGAGTATGGCGAAGCAGACGGTAGTTACCGAAATTCTTGTTGACGATCTTGATGGCAGTCCGGCAGAACGCACCATCCGGTTTAGCTGGGAGGGCGTGTCGTACGAACTCGAGTTGTCGAAGAAGAATGCAGTAGCGCTCGAGAAGACCATCAAGCCCTACGTGGCCGCGGCACGTAAGGCCCGTACCGGCCGCCCGCGCCGGGCGGCATCGGGGGCGCGTGCGGGAAAGCGTGATCTGGCGGTGGTCCGCGAATGGGCCGCGCAGAACGGTTTCCCGGTCTCGACCCGCGGTCGGGTTGCCGCCACAGTCATCGAGGCCTACGACGCCGCGCACGCGTAATAGTCCAGCTCGCGCGCAGCCGTTCACATTGCGGCGGATAGCGCCAAATTCAAGCACCGCCCGGCCGCGTTACGGGCTGCCTCAGGTAGCCAGTAGCGCGGCCGCTGCAATCGCGGCCAGGATCAGCGCGCCGAGGCTGCTGTCGCCGGCATAGGCCGTCGCCATTGCTGTTCCGGCGGCGGTTCCCACGGCCCGAGCGACGCTCACCAGTGCCCCAGCCGAGCCGGCGAGATCGCTGGGCACCGACGCCATGAGCTGGGTGTTGTTGGCCGGCACGTACAGCCCGAGTCCGGCCCCGATCACCGCTACGGCCAGGCCAAGGTAGCCGGGGCCCGTGGGCAGCGCCGCGAGTAGCAGCGCTCCGACGATCGCGGTCGCCACGCCAAACCGGGCCGCGATCGGTGACGAGCCACGCCGAGCGACCCCGCCCAGGACGCCGGTGAGCGCGAAGCCCACCGGCAGGCAGGCCACTGCACAGCCCGCGACGAGTGGGCTGTAGCCGCGGTGCAGCAGCATGATCGGGCCCAGGACCACCGGAGTGAAGAGCACCAGGTAGGCAATGGCGGCTCCGACGATGCGGCGCGGCAGGCCGGGAAGCACCACCACGGCACGCAGGCCGGGCCGGACCGCCGCATTCTGCCGCCGGGTGCGCGGCAGCAGGTAGCGCCCGGCGACGAAGGCCAGCAGCGCCACCGGCACGTTGATGCCGAAGACCCAGCGCCAGCCGAGGGCTGCCACCACCGCGCCCCCGGCCACGGGGCCGAGCGCCAGCCCGAGCGCCTGGGCGCCGGTCTGCAGCCCCACCGCGAGGCGCAGCCGGCCCAGCGGGGCCACGGTCGTCACCAGCGCGACGCTGTTGGCCTGGAGCATCGCCGCACCGACGCCCTGGACGGCCCGGACCGCGATCAGAACGCCCAGCGTAGGAGCGAGGGCACACCCTGCCGAAGCCAGGCCGAAGAGGGCCAGGCCCCAGAGGTAGAGACGTTTGCGGCCGTATCGGTCTGCCGCGGAGCCGACCGGGATGAGCAGGGCGCCAAGGGCGATCAGGTACGAGAGCGAGACCCACGCGACGCTGCTCAGTGGTGCATGCAGGTCGGTGCCGATCGACGGGTAGGCCAGCGCCACGATGCTGGCGTCGAGCTGGCCCATGAAGGCGCCGAAGCAGACCGTGACCACCGCCGCGACCCAGGCCCGCGGATGGTCGCGCACCCAGGCCGGCCTGGGGTGCTCTCCTGCCATCACTGCCGCAGTCACGTCTCAATGATACATCGGTATACGAACTATTCGTAAACCGATGTATAAGACGAGCCTAAACTCGCCCGCATGGCAGCAGGGCGATCAACAGTGTCCGACCGTGACAGCCGGGCCTTGGCCGATGCCGTTACCAGAGTGCGGCGAGCTCTACGCCGCTCGATCCGCACCGACTACCCGTGGGAGCAGCGGCCTGCCGCCCAGATCGAGGTGCTGCAGATGCTGGCCGAGCTCGGGACCTGTCGAATGGGGGATCTGGCAGGTCAGCTACGTCTGGCGCAGAGCACGGTCAGCGCACTGGTGACGAAGCTCATCGAGCTCGGGCTCGTGACGCGTGAGGTCGATGCGGGGGACCGACGCGCGGCAGTCGTCCGGCTGACCGCGGCCGGACGCGACGAGCTGGACGAGTGGGGCGCGGCGCACCGGCGGCGGCTGGACGCGGCCCTGCGGTCGTTGGAGCCCGACGACAGGGCCGCTGTGCTGGGTGCCGTGGGAGCGCTGGGCCGGCTCGCGGAGGCGCTCGACGAGCCGTCCTGATGCGTCAGCGCTGGAAGGTCGCCAGCAGCTCGGCGCGGGCCAGGGTGTGGAAGGCGAGGTTGAACGACACCACGGCGGCACTGGCCTCGTCGTCGAGACCGAGGGACTCGACATCCACCGCGTGGACCACGAAGAAGTAGCGGTGTGCGCGGTCGCCATCGGGCGGGTAGGGGCCGCCGTAGGCCTTGCTGCCCCAGTCCGATCGGACGTGGAAAGCGCCCGCAGGCAACGCGGCCGTGCCCGCACCGGTGTCCAGCGAGGTGAACTCGGCCGGCAGGTCGACGAGCATCCAGTGCCAGAAGCCCGACGGGGTCGGCGCGTCCGGGTCGTAGCAAGAGACGGCGAAGCTCTTCGTCCCCTCGGGGAAGCCGCTCCAGGACAGCGCGGGGGAGAGGTTCGCCGCGCCGTCAGCAGCGCCATCGAAGGCGAAGCGGGCCTCGAGCGCGGCGCCGGGCTCCACGTCGCTGCTGGTGACGGTGAAGCTCGCCATGTTGCCGAGCTTCTCGTAGGGGTGCTGCGCGACCGGGCGGTCGAGGTCCATCTGTCCTCCTGAGGTGATCGGGCTGTTGATCCGACCCTAGAGCAGGGTCAGTGGGTGGGAGCCGAGAGCCGCAGCCTGCGCTGCTCGACGATCAGGCAGCGGTTCTCGACGTACAGCAGGCCCGCCTCCTCGGCGATCTGGCGGGCCTCGGCGGACTCGATGTGCAGCTGCAGCCAGAGCGCGGTGGCGCCGGCCGCGACGGCCTGGCGGGCGATCTCAGGCGTCTGCTCGGAGGGGCGGAAGACGTCGACGAGGCCGACCTGCTCGGGCACGTCGGCGAGGGTCCGGTAGACCGGTTCGCCCAGGATCTGCTCGGCGGTGGGGTTGATCGGGATGATCCGCCAGCCGTGGGACTGCATGTGGTCAGGCACGTAGTGCGCGGGTTTGTCGACGGAGTTGCTCGCACCCACCACCGTGATGGTGTCGTAGCGGGTGAGGATCTGCTCGACTGTCGCGTCGGTCGTGTCGGTCATGACCCTGACACTAATGTCAGGGTGGTGAGCGGACCTGGAACCCTCGGATGGACACATGCGGTCACCGACCTCGTCGCCGATCCGGTGGCGGCCGCGCTGGCCGGCTGGCCGCACGCCGGCGCGGTCAGCGCCGCCGCGATCGACCCTGACCTGGCCGACACCGCCGCCTTCTGTGAGCAGTACGGCGTCGAGCTGGCCGACTCGGCCAACTGCGTCGTGATCGCCGGACGGCGCGGCGACGCGGTCTCCTATGCCGCCTGCGTGGTGCTGGCCACGACGCGTGCGGACGTCAACGGGGTGGTGCGGCGCAGGCTGGAGGCGCGCAAGGCATCCTTCGCGCCGATGGAGGACGCCGTCGCGCTCTCGGGCATGGAGTACGGCGGCATAACCCCGATCGGGCTGCCCGCCGGTTGGCCGGTGCTCGTCGACGCGGCAGTGCTGCGCCGTGGGGAGGTCGTGATCGGCAGTGGTCTGCGCCGCTCCAAGATCGCGCTGCCCTCCGCCCTGCTCGCCGAGCTCCCCGCCGCCGAGGTGATCGACGGGCTGGCTGGTTAGTCGCCGATCGCGTCGAGGAGTGCCGCATGTAGCGTGCCGTTGCTCGCCGCCGCGTTGCCCTGATGGATGCCGTCCACCCCGTTGAGCCCGGTGAACCGGCCACCGGCCTCGGTGACGACCGGGGCCAGCGCAGCCATGTCCCACAGCGAGAGTTCGGGCTCGGCGGCCACGTCGACGGCACCCTCGGCGAGGAGCATGTAGGACCAGAAGTCCCCGAAGCCACGGGTGCGCCAGACGCTCTGGGTCAGCCCGACGAACGCGTCGAGGCTCCCGCGTGCGGCCCAGCCCCCGAGCGAGGCGAAGGAGAGGCTGGCGTCGCTGAGCGCGGCCACCCGCGAAACCTGCAGCCGCCGCGGAGGCGAGCCGAGGGCCGTGCCGTAGGCACCGTCGCCCTGGGCGGCCCACCAGCGGCGCCCGAGCGCCGGGGCCGAGACGACGCCCATCACCGCCTCGTCCCCGTCGAGGAGCGCGATCAGCGTGGCCCACACCGGTACGCCGCGGATGAAGTTCTTCGTGCCGTCGATCGGGTCGACGACCCAGCGCCGGCTGCCGGAGCCCTCCGATCCGAACTCCTCACCCGACACCGCGTCATCGGGCCGGGCGAGGGTCAGGGTCGAGCGGATCGCGCGCTCGACGGAGCGGTCCGCATCGCTCACCGGCGTCAGGTCGGGCTTGGACTCCACGACGAGGTCCACCGCACCGAAGCGCTCCATCGTGGTGAGGTCGGCGGCATCGGCGAGCGAGAGCGCGAGTTCGAGGTCATCTGAGTACGGGCTGGCCACCGGTGCAGGTTACCGTCGGCGGGTGATCACAGACGACGAGTTCGCACGGGTCGCGACGCGGGGCCAGGTGCCACCCTTCCACGTGATGCGGGTCATCGACGCTGTGGTGGCCCGGCGCGCGGCCGGGCTGGAGACCATCGACCTCTCGGCCGGTCAGCCCTCGACCCGGGCGCCCAGGACGGTGCGGGCCGCGGCGGCCGCGGCCCTGGAGACCGACCTGATCGGCTACACCAATGCGCTCGGCATCCCTGAGCTGCGTGTGGCGATCGCCCGGCACTACCGGCGCAGCGACGGGATCGAGGTCGACCCCGCCAACGTCGCGGTGACCACCGGCTCGTCCGGCGGGTTCCTCTACGCCTTCCTCGCCGCCTTCGACGCGGGCGACACCGTGGTGATGGCCCGGCCGGGCTACCCGGCCTACCGCAATATGCTCGCCGCCCTTGGCTGCACCGTGGTCGAGCTGCCCTGCGGCCCGCAGACGCGCTTCCAGCCGACCGTGGCCCAGCTCGAGGCGCTGCCAGCCCCGCCCGCCGGTCTGGTGATCGCCAGCCCGGCCAACCCCACCGGCACGATGGTCGAGCCGGACGAGCTGGCCGCGATCGCCGCCTGGTGCGCGGCGCACGGCACGCGCTTGGTCAGCGACGAGATCTATCACGGCATCACCTTCGGCACCCCCGCCGCGAGCGCGTGGCGCAGCAGCCGGGAGTCGATCGTGGTGAACAGCTTCAGCAAGTACTTCTGCATGACCGGCTGGCGCATCGGCTGGCTGCTGGTGCCGGATGCGCTGCTCGACTCCGTAGATCGGCTGGCCGGCAACTTCGCCATCTGCCCGCCGGCACTGTCGCAGCTCGGCGCGGTGGCCGCCTTCGACGCCTACGACGAGCTGGACGCGAACGTGGCCCGCTACGCGGCCAACCGGGAGCTGCTGCTTCGCCGGCTGCCCGAGATCGGGCTGGACAGGCTGGCGCCGGCCGACGGCGGGTTCTACGTCTACGCCGACGTCTCCCGGTGGACGGACGACAGCATGGGCTGGGCGGCTCGGCTGCTCGCCGAGACCGGGGTGGCGGTGGCACCCGGAGTCGACTTCGACCCTGCCGACGGCACGCGGTTCATCCGGATGTGCTTCGCCGGTGACATCGCCGCGATTGATCGCGGCGTGGATCTGCTCGGTGGATGGCTGAACTCCAGCTGACCTTCGCGTCGCCACGCCGCGACCGACCAGTCATTCCGGCCCCCCGCTCACGGCGAGGGGCCGGAACGGCCTACTTCTGAGTGAAGGAGACCGGGTTGAAGTCCGTCGTACCGGCGAACGAGATGACGTAGCCGTTGCCCAGCGTCGACAGGTACAGGCTTCCGGCCGGGGTGCAGACGGCAGTCCCGGTGGAGTTGGTGATGACGGTGCATAGGGGGACGCCCGTCTTGTATTGCGTGAACGTCACCGTCACCCCCACGATCGGGGTCTTCGCCGTGCCGTAGACCAGCTTGGCCGAGAGGTAGTTGACCAGCGAGGTCAATCCGGTTGTGGTCATCGTCGGCGTCACCGGGTTCACCGTCAGGGTGCCGGGCACGAAGGCGAAGGTGTAGTTGGTGGCGCTCAGGGTGCCCTGCGCCACCGTGATCGGGTACGTGCCGGCATCGGAGCTGGTGGTGGCCGTGGTGGCCAGCACCGGGGCACCGGAGACGACTGAGGCCGTGTCGCCGTTGACGAAGCCGCTGGTGGTGGCAGTCAGCGTCGGGTTGGCCGTTGCGTAGTCACGGTTTTTGTCGTCGGCCGTGACGGTGAGCGTGGCCGGGGTGACAGTGAGGGTGCCCCCGGCCAGGGTGAAGACGTAGTTGCTGGCCGTGAGCGAACCGGCGCCGAGGGTGATCGGGTAGCTGCCGACGCCGGAGGAGGCGGTGGCCGTGGTGCTGTACGTCGGTGAACCGGAGACGACCGAGGCGTCATCGCCGTTGACGAAGCCGGTGAAGCCGACGGTGAAGGTGGGGTTCGCCGCGCCGTAGACCTTGCTGGCGTTCTGCGCGGTGGCCGTCAGCGTCACCCGGTAGACGGTGTAGGTGCTGCCGGCGTACGAGCCGATCGAGTAGTTCGAGCTGGAGAGGACACCGCCGGAGCACGTCGTGCCGTCGATCGTGTAGCCACCCGCGGCGATGCTCGAGCTGATCGCCCCGGTGGTGGTGCCGGTGCAGCTGATGCCGCTGACCGTGACGCCGGCGACGCCCGTAGCGCCGGTGAAGGCCACCGACGAGGAGCCGTAGTACTGCGCGCCGGTGGTGACGATCGTGAGCGGCTGCGCGCTCACGGTAAGCGTGCCGGGGGCGAAGGCGAAGGTGTAGTTCTGCGACCTCAACGTGCCCAGCGTCGCGGTGATCGGGTAGCTGCCCACGGCTGACGTCGTCGTGGCCGTGGTGCTGATCGCGGGTGCGCCGGTGAAGGCGGCCGTGGTGTCACCGTTGACGAAGCCGGTGGCGGTGTAGGTGAGGGTCGGGTTGGCCTTGCCGTAGGCGCGGGAGAGGCTGTCCGCGGTGATCGTGAGCGTCGCCTTGTACACGGTGAAGGTGCCGCCGGTGTAGGAGCTGATCGCGTAGTCCGGCGTGGAGAGCACGCCGCCGCTGCAGCTGGAACCGTCGATCGAGTAGCCACCGAAGTTGAGCGTGGGGTCGATCGCGGTGCCGCCGTTGACCGATGCGCAGGTGACACCGGTGACGGTGACTCCCTTCACCGATGAGGTGCCGGTGAAGCCGACCGCCGAGGAGCCGTAGTACTGGGCACCGGCGACGGAGACGGTGAGCGGTGCGGGAGTGACCGTCAGCGTGTTGTTGACGTAGACGTACTTGTAGTTGCTCGACGCCTGCAGCGTGCCGACTCCGATGCCGATCGGGTACGAGCCGATGTCTGAGGCGAGCTTGGCCGTGGTGGCCAAGGCCGGGCTGCCGGTGAGCACCGAGGCGTCGTCGCCGTTGACGAAGCCGGTGACGGTGTAGGTGAGGGCCGGGTTGGCGACGCCGAAGACGCGGGTCTGCGGGTCGGCGGTGAAGGTGAGCGCCACCTTGTACACCGAGAAGGTGCCGCCGGCGTAGGAGCTGATCGCGTAGTCCGGCGTAGAGGTGCTGCCGCCGCCGCAGCTGGAGCCGTCGATCGTGTAGGTGCCGGCCGGCAGCGCGGAGCTGATCGGCGTGCCGCCGTTGACGGTGGTGCAGGTGACGCCCGAGATCGAGACGCCCTTGACCGAGGAGGACCCGGCGAAGCCGACGCTCGACGAGCCGTAGTTCTGCGCGCCGGTGACCGTGACCGTAGTCGGGGCCGCGGTGACGGTGAGGCTGCCCGGAACGAAGGTGAAGGAGTAGTTGCTCGAGCCGCTGGCACTGTGCAGCGAGCCGGGGGTGATCGAGATCGGGTAGCTGCCGACGTTCGACGTGGTGACGGCCGTGGTGGACAGCGTCGGAGAGCCGGTGAACAGCGAGGCGTCGTCACCGTTCGCGAAACCGGTGATCGTGTAGGTGAGGGCCGGGTTGGCGACGCCGAAGACGCGGGTCTGCGGGTCGGCGGTGACGGTCAGCCCTCGCTTGAGGACCGAGAAGCCGCCGGTGCTGGTGTAGCTGCCGATCACGTAGTTCGAACTGGACAGGACGCCGCCGCTGCAGGTGCTGCCGTCGATCGTGTAGGCGCCGAAGGGCAGCTTCGCGTCGATCGTGGCGCCGCCGGTGGTGCCGGTGCAGCTCAAGCCGCTGACGGTGACCCCCGAGACGGAGGTGGTGCCGGCCCACCCCGCGGACGAGCCGTAGACCTGGGCGCCTGACGGTGTGACGGTGAGCGGGGCGGGCGTGACCGCGAGCGCGCCGTTGACGACGGTGCTGATCGAGTAGTTCGTGGCGCGGAGGCTGTTGGCGGCGATCTGGATCGGGTAGCTGCCGACCGCCGAGGTCGCGGTGGCGCTGGTGGCCAGCAGCGGCGCGCCGGAGAGCACCGAGGAGGTGTCGCCGTTGACGAAGCCGTTGACGGAGTACGTCAGGGAGGGGTTCGCGGTGCCGTAAACCTTGGTGAGGCTGTCAGCGCTGAGCGTCAGCGGCGCCTTCACCACGACGTAGCCGGCATTGACGTAGTTGCCCACGGTGTACGCCGCGTTCAGGAAGCGGGCGCCCGAGCAGGTGGAGCCGTCGATGGCGTAGGTGCCGACGGTCAGGGCCGTGGAGATCGGCACGCCACCGGTGAGACCGGTGCAGGTGATCGTGCCGGTGATGCCGGCCCCGTTCGCGGCCTTGCCGGCGAAGGCGGTGACCGAGGAGCCGTAGACCTGGGCCCCGTTGACGTTGATGTCGATCGGGGTGGCAGCGGCTCCAGAGGCAGCCGAACTCACCGCCGTGACGCCGGCCACGAGTGCCGCGACGAGGACGATGAGACCACACGTGCGGGCGACGATGCTCCGCGAGCGGGTGGTTGGTGCTGTGGACATGAGGCTCCCAGGAAGAGTGACCGAGCGAATTCACGCGGAACCTACATCTCTGCCACGACAAGAGCGAGCCGAGATTGAAATCCTTAACGCGCCTGGAGCCAGCGCTGGGCGTGTACGGAACTACTGACCCAGCTGGGTCCGCTTCGGAATCAGCTGGGCTGCGAGCGGCTGACGAGGAGCCGCCTGAAGGCCTCGAGGCGTTCCGGCGTCGACTGCCCGGAGGCCACCCACTCATCGAGCCGGCAGCCGGCGTCGGCGCTGAGGTGCTCGCAGCCGGGTGGGCACAGGTTGGTTCCGTCCTCGAGATCCGGGAAGGCCCAGAGCAGGTCGGCGGCGCTCACGTGGGCGAGTCCGAACGAGCGCACACCTGGCGTGTCGATCACCCAGCCGCCGTCGTCGGGCAGGGCGAGGGCGATCGCCGAGGACGAGGTGTGCCGCCCCTTGCCGATGTTGCTGACCCGGCCGGTGGCCCGGTCCGCCGACGGCACGATGGCATTGATCAAGGTCGACTTGCCGACCCCGGAGTGACCCACCAGCACCGACATGTGCCCGCGCAGCCGCTTCACCAGCTCGTCGAGCGGCCCACCGCGATGCGTCACCACCGCGGGCACGGAGAGCTCGCGGTAGCGCTGCAGCGTCTCATCCGGTGAGGCCAGGTCGGATTTCGTGAGGCAGAGGATCGGTTCGAGGCCAGCGCTCAGCGCGGCCACCAGGCAGCGATCGATGAGCCCGAAGGAGGGTTCGGGGTCGGCCAGGGCGGTGACGATCACGAGCTGGTCGGCGTTGGCCACGATCACGCGCTCGAAGGGGTCGGTGTCGTCGGCCGTGCGACGCAGGATCGTCCTGCGCTCGCCGATGCGCACCACCCGCGCCAGGGCGTCGGTGCCGCCCGAGAGGTCGCCCACCACGTCGACGCTGTCGCCGACGGCCAGCCCCTTGCGGCCGAGCTCACGAGCCCGCATGGCCGTCACCTCGATGCCGTCCACCAGCACCGTGGAGCGGCCGCGGTCGACTGTGACGACCATGCCCTCGGCGGCGTCCTCGTGGGCCGGACGCTGCTTGGAGCGGGGCCGGGTACCGCGGCCGGGGCGCACCCGGACGTCGTCCTCGTCGAGGTGGCGCAGGTCGCGCTGACTCACGCGCCCTCCTCCGTCGGGCGCGCCAGAGGTCCGATGCCTATCGGTTCGCTCGCAAGCTCGCTCACGCCCTCCTCCGTCGGGCGCGCCAGAGGTCCTATGCCCATCGGTTCGCTCGCAAGCTCGCTCACGCGCGCGGCCGGCTCAGGGAGATCACGCTGTCATCCTGCCCCAGTACCGTGCCTAGCATGTGCGGACGCTACGTCTCGATCCGATCCGACGCCGACCTCATCGCCGAGTTCGACGCCGTGGTGGCCGGCACGGAGGAGCGCTACGAGCCCGACTTCAACGTCGCTCCCACCAAGCCGGTGCGCGTCATCGTCAACCGGCCGCTGCGCGATGCCGGCGGCGCACCGGAGCCGGCGCCCACCCGCCAGCTGCGCGTGGTCTCGTGGGGGCTGGTGCCGTCGTGGTCGAAGGACCGCAAAGGTGCGGCGCGCATGATCAACGCCCGGGTGGAGAGCGTCACCGAGAAACCTGCCTTCCGCACGGCCTATGCCAAGCGGCGCTGCCTCGTCCCGGCTGACGGCTGGTACGAATGGCAGGCACTCGGCGGGCCGGTGAAGCAGCCCATGTACATGACCGCTGCAGACGGCCATG
The DNA here is from genome assembly GCA_025963285.1 of Jatrophihabitans sp. GTDB lineage: Bacteria > Actinomycetota > Actinomycetes > Mycobacteriales > Jatrophihabitantaceae > JAOPUX01. The sequence continues at coordinate 15,364 of JAOPUX010000148.1, read as the reverse complement.
GCCTCGCCTTCGCCGGTCTCTACGAGTTCTGGCGCGGTGACGGCCCTACGCTCACCACCTGCACGATCATCACCACCCCGTCGGTGGGCCTCCTCGGGGCGGTGCACGACCGGATGCCGCTCGTGCTCGCCCGCGACTCGTGGACACGCTGGCTCGACCCCGCCGTCGCCGATCCGGCCGACCTGCTGACCCCGTGGGACGAGGCGGCCGGCGAGGGCATCGAGGTCCGTCCGGTGGCCAGCACCGTCAACAGCGTGGAGCACAACGGCCCGGCGCTGATCGAGCGGGTCGAGCCGAATCCGACCCCCGAGACGCTGTTCTGATGGCGGACGCCCTCGTGGTCGACACCACCGCCGGCCCCGGCTGGATCGAGCTGACCCGGCCGGTGCGGCCCACGGCGCTGCTGGCGCTGACTCATGGCGCCGGTGGGGGAGTAGGCACTGCCGACCTGCTGGCGATCCGGGACGCGGTGACGGCGGCCGGGGTCGCGGTTGCCCTCATCACCCAGCCCTATCGCGTCGCCGGCCGTGGTGCACCGCCGCGGCCGGACAAGCAGGACCCACTCTGGCTCGAGCTGATGACCGCGCTGCGCAGTCGTCGGGGTCTCGGGGCGGTTCCTCTCATAGTCGGCGGCCGCTCCAACGGCGCCCGGCTGGCGTGCCGCACCGCTACCGGCGCCGGTGCGGTGGCCGTGGTGGCGCTGGCCTATCCGCTGCACCCGCCCGGCAAGCCCGACGTCTCCCGCCTCGACGAGCTGGAGCTACCGACGGTCCCCGTGCTGCTCGTGCAGGGCGACCGCGACGCCTTCGGCATGCCGCCCGAGGGGCCGGGACGGCAGCGGGTCGTTATCGCCGGAGCTGATCATTCGCTGAAGAAGGGCGTGCCCGCGGTGGCCGAGGCCGTGCTCAGCTTTGTGACGGCTGGCAGGATGCTGATGCCGCAAGACGATCACCGGGAGGGCCGATGAGCTTCTACCAGTTCTGGGTGTCGCAGCAGACGATCCCGGGCAACGTACTGCCCGACCTCGTCATCGGCGCAGCCACTTACATCATCGGCAAGTACAAGGTGGCGCCCTGGCTGCACAAGCGCCATCAGGAGCACCTGGACCAGAAGGAGCGCCACCACCAGGAGGCTTTCGACTGCAACAAGGAACTCTTCTCACTGCATCATAAGCAGCATCAGTATCTCCTCTACCAGCATCGTCAACTGCTCGAGTAGAAGAGGGCCAACACCGCTACCCCTGCGACGGGCAGCGCCACCGCAGCGACCGAGGCGACCGTCGCGCAGGCGAGCCCGACCCCGCCGAGTACCGCGTAGTCCCGCGGCGTCTCAGCGGTTCAGTGGGCGGCGATCGGGGCGAGCACCGCAGCGGCGGCGCTCACCAGATCGGCCGGCCCCAGCTCGACCTGCAGCCCGCGCCTGCCGGCCGAGACGAAGACGGTGTCGAAGCCGGCGGCCGACCCGTCCAGGACCACGGGCAGCCGTGATCGCTGCCCGAGCGGCGAGATGCCCCCGACCACGTACCCGGTGGCGCGGGCGGCGGCAGCGGGTTCGGCCATCGCCGCCCGCTTTCCGCCCACCGCGGCCGCGAGCGCTTTGAGGTCGAGGTGCCCGGCGACGGGGACCACGCCACACACCAGCCTGCCGTCGACAAGGGCGATCAGCGTCTTGAAGAGGCGCTCGGGCGCCACGCCAAGGGCAGCGGCCGCCTCCTCGCCGTAGGCCTCGGCCCGCGGGTCGTGCTCGTAGGGGTGCAGGGTGAACGGCACGCCCGCCTTGGTGAGCGCGGCGATCGCGGGCGTCGCCCCCGGCGTCTGCTTGGCCACGAGGGGAGGGTACTAGCGCAATCCGGAAATACTGCGGTGCTGTCGGCAGTTGAAGTCCTTGTGATGAGCACATTGGCCGCCCCGCGCGGCTCTACGGTTCTGCGGGCCACGAAGCCGTTGCAGCGCGGCGCGTTATCCTCAGGACTGCCCGTTGTGGGCACCGAGGGGAGCACGGTGGCTGAAGAGAGTGTCGAGGAACGCCGAGCGCGCTTCGAGCGTGATGCGCTGCCCTTCCTGGATCAGCTCTATGCGGCCGCCATGCGGATGACGCGTAACCCCTCAGACGCCGAGGATCTGGTGCAGGAGACCTTCGTCAAGGCCTTCGCCGCGTTCCACCAGTTCACCGAGGGCACCAACCTCAAGGCGTGGCTCTACCGCATCCTCACCAACACGTTCATCAACAACTACCGCAAGAAGCAGCGTCAGCCGCTGGAGTCCAACGGCGAGAGCGTCGAGGACTGGCAGCTGGCCCGCGCGGAGTCGCACACCTCCGCCGGGCTCCGCTCTGCCGAGATGGAGGCGCTCGACCACCTCCCGGACTCCGATGTGAAGGACGCCCTGCAGGCCCTGCCCGAGGACTTCCGGCTGGCGGTCTACCTGGCCGACGTCGAGGGCTTCGCCTACAAGGAGATCGCCGAGATCATGGGTACCCCCATCGGCACCGTGATGTCGCGGCTGCACCGCGGGCGCAAGCAGCTGCAGACCCTCCTGGCCGACTACGCCCGGGGGCGCGGCCTCATCCCGACGAGCGTAGGTGGCCAGTCATGAGCACCGGTTCCTTCGGCGGCTTCGGTCCGGGCAACATCGACTGTGACGACGTGCTCTCCGACATCTACCTCTACATGGACGACGAGACCGACGACGCGCTGCGCGGCCGGATCCGTCAGCATCTCGACGGCTGTGCGCCGTGCCTGAAGCAGTTCGGCCTCGAGCAGGACGTCCGCTCGCTGATTGCCCGCTGCTGTGGCGGCGACCGCGCTCCGGAGGAGCTGCACGGCCGTATCAGGCTGCGCATCACCGAGCTGACGGTCGAGTCCGCGCACCTCGAGTACCGCCCCGAGTAAGCCTCAGACCGGGCTGGCGACCTGATCGGCCAGCTGGCGTGCGGCCGTCAACCCGGCGGTCACCAGGTTGTGGCCGTGCTGGCCGAGCACGACGCCGTAGAGCGGCACCTGCCGCCCGTCGACCCGGCGCAGGCTCAAGAACATGAAGCAACCACCGGCGGCATCGGTGGAGCCGGTCTTGATCCCGACGAAGCCGTCCGTGCCGAGCAGGCCATCGGTGTTGTGCACCGTGCCCGCAACCGGAAGCCGCGCGGAGCGTTCGCCGACCAGCGCGGCGAAGGCAGGCAGGGCCATGGACGCGCGGGCCAGCAGCAACTGGTCGGCAGCCGTCGAGCGGGTGTCCGGGTCGAAGCCACTCGGGTCGGTGTAGGCGGTGTGCCACATCCGCAGCGAGTGGGCCATGTCGTTCATGAGTGCGGTGAAGGCGCTGACCGAGCCGGAGATGATCCTGGCCAGGACCACCGCGATGTTGTTGGCAGAGGGCAGCAGCAGGGCCTGCAGTGCCTGCCGCTCGGTCAGCCGCTCACCGGTCCTGACGCGAACGACCGACTCGTCCAGCCCGATCCGGCGTGCGGTGTCCTCGGCGTCGGCCTGCGTGATGCCGAGGGTGAAGCCGTCGTAGCCGGAGGTGAGCGGATAGGCCTTGAGCACCAGGTACGCCGTCATCACCTTGGCGAGGCTGGCGATAGGCACCGGACGCTGCGCCGAGCTCGACCGCGCAGGCTCCGCGTCGAGCTGGTAGGAGGCCTGCCCATGCACCGGCCAGCCGGATCCGGCCAGGTAGTGGCGGTGCGCGTCGTCACGATCTGCCAGGACCAGGTGCGTGGCCGTCGCCCCAGCGATCACGACGAGGGCGACGGCGACGGGCAGCAGGTGGCGGCGGAGGGTGCGCGGACTCATGGCCCAGACGCTGCCCGGTGGACGCTATCGTGACCGTTCACGCGCTGCTTATGTCGCGCTTATCCACGAGCGGAGATGATCGCTGGAATGCGCGTCCTGCTCGCTGATGACGAACGCCTGCTCGCCGACACGGTGGCCGAGGGGCTGCGCCGGCTCGCCATGGCGGTGGACGTCTGTTACGACGGCGAGGCCGCCGTCGAGCGGCTGGGCGTGAACCGGTACGACGTCGCCGTGCTCGACCGGGACATGCCGGGCCGCACCGGTGACGAGGTGTGCCGGTGGCTCGTCGACTCCGGCCTGGGCACCCGCATCCTGATCCTCACCGCGGCCGGCGGTATCCGCGACCGCGTGGACGGGCTGGGGCTGGGCGCCGACGACTACCTCACCAAGCCCTTCGCCTTCGCCGAGCTGGCCGCCCGGGTGCAGGCCCTGGCCCGGCGCCCCACCGCGGGCTTCGCGCCCGTGCTGCAGCTCGACGGTGTCGAGCTAGACGTGCCGCGGCACCGCGCCTTCCGTGACGGGCGGCTGCTGGATCTGACCCCCAAGGAGTTCGCCGTCCTCACCGTGCTGATGCGTTCGGCCGGCGCGGTGGTGAGCTCCGAGGAGCTGCTGGAACAGGCGTGGGACGAGCACGCCGACCCCTTCACCAACGCCGTCCGGGTGGCCGTGATGACCCTGCGCCGAAAGCTCGGTGAGCCTCAGATCGTGCACACCGTGCCCCGCGTCGGCTACCGCTTCGGAGCGCAGGGCTGATGCGCCTGACCGCGCGCCGGCGTGCTGTGATCGCGGTGCTGGTGAGCTGGCCGCTCGGCTTCTTCTACCTGTACTGGGCCTGGTACATCGTCATCAACATCGGCCGTGAGCTGCGTGGCGGCTACTCGTCCTGCTCGGGCGACTGGCGGGACGTCTCCAGCGCCTGCGGCAGCGCCTACGACATCCCGCTGGTGCTGGCCGAGCTGCTCGTCGTCACCAGCATGGTCGTTCTCGCCGCCTGGGGGCTGGGCCGCTGGGTCACCTGGCCGGTGCGCTCGATGGGGCTGACGATCGAGCAGCTCGGCCCGACCAACCTCGGTACCAGGATCAGGGCAGCCGGGCCGCGGGACGAGACGCGCCAGCTCGCCGATGCGATCGACGCGATGCTCGACCGCGTGGCCGAGGGGTACGAGGCGCAGCGGCGCTTCGCGGCCAATGCCTCACACGAGCTGCGCACCCCACTGGCCACCCAGCGTGCGCTCATCGAGGTGAGCCTCGGCTCGGCGCTCACTCCGGACCAGCTCGACCTGCTCTCCCGGCAGCTGCTGGCCACCAACCAGCGCAACGAGTCCCTGATCGAGGGGCTGCTGGTGCTGGCCGAGACCGAACGCGGGCTCATGAGCAACACGAACCAGCAGCTGGACCGCCTGGTGGTCGAGGTACTGGCGCCGCTGCGTGCGGGCGCGGACGAGCAGGGGATCGCGATCACTGCCGATCTCGCTGAGGTCCAGGTCAATGGCGAGGGCCCACTGCTGGAGCGGCTCGTCAGCAACCTCGTCGGCAACGCGATCAAGTACAACCAGCGCGGGGGCTGGGTGCAGGTGGTGGTGCGCGCGCCCGGCACGCTGCAGGTCTCGAACTCCGGCCCGGTCGTGCCCCCGGAGCTGGTCAACGGCCTCTTCGAGCCGTTCCGGCGGCTCAGCGGCGACCGTCTCGATCACGGGGGTGGTGTCGGCCTCGGCCTGACCATCGCCCGCTCGGTGGTGGCCGCGCACCACGGCAGCATCACCGCGTCGGCCAACCCGGCTGGCGGGCTCACCATCGAGGTGCGACTTCCCTGACCTCTGCGGTGGGCGGCCGCCAGATGGTGACGCCACCTCCACGGCGGGAGACGACGAGCAGCCCGTCGGCGGTGCGTAGCTGCCAGGCCTCGCCGACCACCGACGGCGGCACCCGCAGCACCGTCGAGTAGGCGAAGGTGACGGCGAGGACGCCGTCGACGAAGTCGGTGCGCGTCACCTCCGCGTCGAGGAGCGGGAGGAGTTGGTCGGTGGCCACCGTCGGATCGAGCAGCCGCAGCGGCGCTGAGGCGCGCCCGAGGCTGAGCCGGCTGCTGATCCGCAGCTCGGTCCCCAAGGCGCCGAGTCGCAGTGCCAGCCCGGATGTCGCGACGAAGGCGAACTCGGTGAGGCGCTGACCAGCCAGCCCACCTCGCAGTGTCTCGCCCACCACATCGTCGTCCGGCACGACGTCATTGTGGTCTGCCCGCCGCCGGGCATCACAGCGGGCATGGCACCCTAGGTGCGTGTCGGCTCTCACGGACCTCCTCGCGGCGCGCACGACCCTGTCTGACGCGCAGGTCGATCACCTGCAGCGCCTGGTGGGGGAGTGGCAGCTCGTCTCCGACCTCTCCTTCGCCGATCTGGTTCTGTGGGTGCCGGTGGCGCTGCCCGACGGTGAAGCCGGCAGCGTCGGTGCGTTCCTCTGCGCCGCCCAGTGCCGCCCGACGACGGGGCCGACCGCGTACCAGCACGATCAGGTGGGCGTCGTCCTGCGCGGTAGCCGGGCCGCCTCGCTGCGCACGGCGCTGAGCGAGGAGCGGATCTACCGCGAGGTCGAGCCGGACTGGGACGGTGACCTGCCGATCCGCCGCGAGGCGGTGCCGGTGCGGGCAGCCGGCCAGGTGATCGCCGTGCTGGGCCGCGACGCCAACCTGGCGAGCACGCGGACGCCCAGCCAGCTGGAGCTCGTCTACCTGCAGAGCGCCGCCGACCTGGCCGCGATGATCGCCGACGGCACCTTCCCGAACGCCGACGTCGGGATCGAGGAGGCAGCCGGTCCGCGCGTCGGGGACGGCCTGGTGCGCCTCGAACCGGACGGCACGATCATCTACGCGAGCCCCAACGCACTCTCGGCGTTCAGCCGGCTCGGCATCTCCGGGGCCGTCGTCGGTGAACCGGTCGACGAGCTCACCAGCACCGTGGCCGACGACCCCTTCGACGCCAGCGATCTGGCAGCCGCCATCGCAGCGGCCATCGACGGCGGCCAGCCGGCGAGTATCGAGGTGGAGGGCGGCGGGGCGACGATCCTCTTCCGCGCCCTACCGCTGCGTCCCCGCGGCGAGACGCTCGGCGCGCTGCTGTTGATGCAGGACGTCACCGAACTGCGGCGCCGGGACCGGCAGTTCATGAGCAAGGACGCGACTATCCGCGAGATCCATCACCGGGTGAAGAACAACCTGCAGACGGTGGCGGCGCTGCTGCGACTGCAGGCGCGGCGCACCTCGATCCCTGAGGCCAAGGTGGCGCTGGAGGAGTCGATGCGCCGGGTCAGCTCGATCGCCCTGGTACACGAGACGCTCTCGGTCTCCGTCGACGAGGCGGTGGACTTCGACGCCGTGGTCGACCGGCTGCTCGGCATGCTCGCCGACGTGATGGGTTCCGCGGGCCGCATCGAGCTGCGCCGCGACGGCGGCTTCGGTGAGATTCCCGCTGAGATGGCCACCGCACTGGTGCTCGTCCTCACCGAGCTGGTGCAGAACGCCCTGGAGCACGCCTTCGGCCCCACGGATACCGGCAGCGTGACGCTGCACGCCACGCGGGCCCGAGGTCAGCTCACGCTCTCGATCGACGACGACGGCGCGGGGCTGCCGGAGGGCTTCGACATCGCCACCTCCGAGCAACTGGGCATGCAGATCGTCGGCACCCTCGTCTCGGCCGAGCTCAACGGCACCGTGACGATCGAGAACCGCACCGGCCATCGCGGTACCTCCGCCGTCGTCTCCATGCCGCTGGGGCGCCGCGCACGGGTCGGGGGTTAAACAACGATGCCGGCCGCTGCTGCGGCCGGCATCTGGGTTCGTGCGGTGTGCTCAGGCTAGGCGGGCCCGGGCCCGGGCGTTGCGGCGCTTCAATGCGCGCCGCTCATCCTCGGACAGGCCTCCCCAGACGCCCGCGTCCTGACCGCTCTCGAGCGCCCAAGCAAGGCACTGAGAGACGACGGGACAGCGACGGCACACGGCCTTGGCTTGCTCGATCTGCAGTAGCGCAGGCCCGGTGTTCCCGATCGGGAAGAAAAGCTCCGGGTCCTCGTCACGGCAAATCGCGCGGTGACGCCAATCCATGGGTAGGTCTCCTCACGTGGTCGCAGCGGAGCGGCATCGTCGGTGCTCCGTCTACGCTTGTGAATCCTTTCACGAGCGCGCTCATGCTTCAAGCATTAACACACGGATGCAAGCCAGCTCACCCTGCATTGGGCAACTGCCGACTCCGATTCGCAAGCGTCGCGGAATCGCGGCTCCTCGGCAAGTCATGTTACGGACCGCAGTGCGGGCAGCGATAGGGCAGAACAGATAAAATCGGGCTAAACCAGGACGCGAATGGCCTTCGGAACTGTGCGAAACGTGAGTTTGTCGCGCAACTCCGCGTAGTCACCGTCGACCTGCACCGGCATCGGCTCGTCGGCGATCACGGTGAGCCCGTCCAGATCGTGGACGACGTGGGCGCCCCGCTTGCCCACCCGGCCGGTGCCGCCCGACATGCGCGCCATGCTCCAGAGCATGCCGACCGTACCCATCCGGCGGCGGGCGTAGACGGCCATCCCGGTGTCGAAGTTGACCTCCGGGGTGGGGTGCAGCGGCCGGTTGCCGACGAATGTCCACGGATCGGCATTGGCTGCGATCACGAAGTAGATGTCGTCGAAGCGGGTGCCGTCGGAGAGTTCGACGTGCAGCTTCGGATGGCGACGGTCGGCGGCGAAGAACTCGCGCACCCCCACCCGGGCGTAGAGGACGTGCGTGGACTTCCGGCCCCGCCGGCGGTAGCGCTCCACCCCGCCGACGATCGCGGCGTCGAAGCCCATGCCAGCGGCGAAGACGAAGTAGCGGTCGTCCATCTGGCCGAGGCTGACGGCGCGCCGGGCTCCGGTGCGCAGCGCCTCGAGCAGCACTCCGGTGGCCTCGATCGGGTCGTTGGGCAGGCCGAGCGCCCGGGCGAAGACGTTCGTGGAGCCGGCCGGGATGATGCCCAGCGACGGAACGCCGTCGTGGACGCCGTCGGTCAGCAGGCCGTTGACCACCTCGTTCACCGTGCCGTCGCCGCCCATCGCCACCACGACGTCGGTGCCCATCCGCATAGCCCGGCAGGCCAGCGCCGCGGCATGGCCGCGGTTCTCCGTGGCGGCCACCTCGAGTTCGGCGTCGCTGCCGAGGGCATGGGTGAGCACGTCACGCTCCCGCGGGGTCATCGCGGTGGCGTGCGGATTGGTGATGACCATGACACGCACGGGCTGAGATTACGCGCCGGTAGGGTTTCGCTCGTGCCCGAGGAGGAGATTGACACGCCGGGGCCCGGCGAGGTCGTGCCCAAGGAGATCCGCAGCGCGGTCTTCGTGATCATGGTCGAGGCAGTCGCGCTGCTCGCCGGCGCCGCGGTGTTGATCATCAAGACGGTGACGGGGCATCCCAGCGATGTGGCCGGCGCGCTGCTCGGCGCGGCGTTCGCCGTGGGGGCTGCGGCGGTGCTGTACCTCGCCGGCCGAGGGCTCGCCCGGCTGCAGCCCGCGGCGCGCACGCCGATCGTCGTGATCGAGCTGCTGGCGCTGCCGGTCTCCTACAGCCTGGCCTTCCAAGCCGGGCTGGTGGAGTACGGCGGCCCCATCCTGCTGGCCGCGCTCGCGGTGCTGTACCTGCTCTTCACCCCGGCGGCGCGAGCTGCGCTGGACCGTTAGCCCGAGCGGCTCACTCCGGCTCGTCGACGCCCATGCTGGCCCGCAGCCGCTTCAGGCCGCGCGCGACCAGCCGGGAGACCTGCATCTGGGACACCCCGACGATGCCGGCGATCTCGGTCTGGGTCTTGTTGGCGACGAAGCGCAGCAGCAGGATCTCGCGCTCCAGCTCGGGCAGCTGACCGATCACCTCGCGCAGGTCCGCACGCTGCTCGACCTGCTCGAATCCCTCGTCGGTGAAGCCCAGCTTGGGGTGCTCGGGAGCCGACTCCCCGGGTGGGGTGAGGATGTCGAGAGGGACGCCGGAGTAGGCCCGCGCGACGTCGAGGGCCTCGATGACGGCGTCCTCCTCGCAGTCGATCCGCTTGGCCAGCTCGCGCACCGTCGGGGCCCGGCCGAGTTCCTGGCTGAGGTCGGCCCGGGCGGCGTTGAGCGTCGTCTGCAGCTCCTGGGCACGGCGCGGGACGTGGATCAGCCAGCCGGTGTCGCGGAAGTGCCGCTTGAGCTCGCCGAGGATCGTCGGCGTGGCGTACGTCGAGAACTCCAGGCCACGGCTCGGATCGAAGCGGTCGATGGCCTTGATCAGGCCGATGGCGCCGACCTGGATGAGGTCGTTCATCGGCTCGTTGCGGCCGTAGAAGCGGCGGGCCAGGTAGACGACCAACGGCATGTGCTGGTCGACGAGTCGCTCGCGCAGCTCTGCCCGCTCGGGGCTGTTCTCGGGCAGGGACTGCAGTTGCGCTAGCAGCGAGACGGCGTTGGGCTCGTCCGCGGAGTCGGTCACCGCTGTGCGGTTTCTCGTCGCTTGGTCACGGTGATCGTGGCCCGCTGGGCGGTGCTGTTCACCGCAACATCGGAGGCGAGGGCGGTGAGTACCGTCCACGCGAAGCCGGTGCGGTCGAGGCTGGCCGCGGTGCTGGCGGTGCCGACGCCGATGGAGACCTCGAGCTCTCCGGGAGCGAGGGTGTAGCCGGCGGTGATCGTGGAGTCGGGCTCGGCCAGCGGCAGGACGAGCGCGCAGGCCTCGTCGACGGCCAGCCGCAGGTCCTCGATGTCGTCCACGGTGAGGTCGCAGCGAGCGGCCAGGCTGGCCGCAACCAGCCGCAGGGTGGCGACGTAGGCCACATCGACCGGCACGCTGACCTCGACGGTGCCGGCGATCGGGCTCTCCTCGAATTCGCTCACTGAGTCTCTCCCTCGACGATGGCGGGGTTGGGGCGGTTCCAACCGGCGATCGCCGGTTCACCGTACTGGGCGCTGAGGATGCATGGGGCTGCCTCGTCCAGCAGCAGGTTGGCGCCGCCGCTCACCGGCAGCCCGATCCAGCGCGCACCGAGCACCCGGCTGATGTGGCCGTGCGCGACGAGGATCACCGGACCGCGACGCAGCGCCACCGCGGCTCGGCTCAGCACCCGGTCGGCTCGGGCGGCCACCTCGGCCGCCGTCTCACCACCCGGTGTGGGCCGGCCGAAGATCGTCCAGCCGGGGTCGGTCTCGTGGATCTGCCTGCTGGTGAGGCCCTCGTAGTCGCCGTAGTCCCATTCGACGAGGTCCGGGCTGATCTCGTCGACCGCCAGGCCGGCGAGTTCGGCGGTGCGCAGGGCCCGCGCCCGGGGGCTGCAGAGCACGAGGGCAGGCGAGAGTCCGGCGACCAGCGGTGCCAGCGCCGCTGCCTCCCGCTCGCCGAAGGGCGTGAGCGGGATGTCGGTGGCACCGGTGTGCCGCCCGGTGCGGCTCCACTCCGTCTGACCGTGCCGGATCAGCCAGAGCTGGGCCCGGTCGGGGACATCGGCAGGCATGACGAAGGCCGACCCCGTGCCGGGGTCGGCCCTCGTGACGTCGAACATCGCAGGAGTCTCAGGCCGCGGCCTTCGTCTCCCAGAAGATGGTGTCGATCTCGGCGATCAGGTCGAGCAGCTTCTGGCCGTCGGCCGGATCCACCGAACCCTTGCCACCCGTCGCGCCGGCGGCCTTGGTGGCCCGGTTGAAGAGGTCGTGCAGCTGCGGGTACTTCTCGAAGTGCGGCGGCTTGAAGTAGTCGGTCCAGAGCACCCAGAGGTGGTGCTTGACGAGCTCGGAGCGCTCCTCCTTGATGGTGAGCGCACGGCTACGGAAGACCGGGTCCTCGTTTGCCTGGTACTTCTCCTGGATGGCCGTGACCGTCTCGGCCTCGATACGGGCCTGAGCGGGGTCGTAGACGCCACACGGAAGGTCGCAGTGCGCGTGGGCGGTGGTCGCGGAACGGAAAAGGCGCATTGCCTCTGAACCTCCTGAGCGAAGTGGAACTGGACGAAGATCGATGACCTCAAACCAAGTCAAGTTCGACCCTACTCGGCAATCTTTCCGCGCAGCAGGCAGCATCTAACTCATGCGGCGTGACGGAGATCGGGTGCTGATCCCGTGGCAGTGGATAACGATCTCGGGGCCGTCGATGGTGCCGACCCTCAGGCACGGCGACGTCGTGATCGTGCGGCACGGAGCCCCCGTACGGCCTGGCGACGTCGTGATCGCCACGTTCCGCTCGATGCCGGACCGCCTCGTCGTGAAGCGGGCGGTGCGGCCGGTCGACGGCGGCTGGTGGCTCGCGTCGGACAACAGTTCGGTGGCCGGTGACTCCGAGATCTACGGAGTCGCCGACGTCCAGGCCCGGGTGCTGCTGCGGCTGCGCGGCTGGCGTCTGACAAGTCGCGTGCGCCGGACGCCGCCAGCGTGAGAGAATGGGTGCTCGGGTGAACCCCGCAACCACCGTCACGCCTGCGCCGTACCCTTGGCCCGTGAGGCAGATCGGCCCTCGAGGCAGATCAGTTCGTCGAAACTAGGAGCGCAGGCAAGTGGGATTCGATCCCGGCAGTGCGGTTTTCCGTGTGCACGAGGGCGGCAAGCTCTCCATCCGCAGCACCCTCCCGTTGACCGACCGGGACTCGCTCTCGCTCGCCTACACCCCCGGGGTCGCCGAGGTGTGCACCGCGATCGCCGAGGACGAGCGGCTGGCCCGTGACTACACCTGGCGGTCGCGGCTCGTGGCCGTGGTCAGTGACGGCACGGCCGTGCTCGGCCTGGGCAACATCGGCCCCGCCGCCGGCTTGCCGGTGATGGAGGGCAAGGCCGCGCTCTTCGCGGAGTTCGCCGGCCTCAACGCGGTGCCGATCATGCTCGACACGACCGACGTCGACGAGATCGTCGAGACGGTGGTGCGCATCGCGCCCTCCTTCGGCGGCATCAACCTCGAGGACATCTCCGCGCCGCGCTGTTTCGAGGTCGAGGACCGGCTGCGCGAACTGCTCGACATCCCCGTCTTCCACGACGACCAGCACGGCACCGCGGTGGTGGTGCTCGCGGCGCTGCGCAACGCCGCCCGTGTCACCCGCCGCGAGCTCGGCGACCTGCGGGTCGTCGTCTCCGGGGCCGGCGCGGCGGGCGTGGCCTGCACCAAGATCCTGCTCGCGGCCGGCATCGGCGACATCGCCGTGGCCGACTCCAAGGGCATCCTGCACTCCGACCGTGACGACCTCACCTCGGTGAAGCAGCAGCTCGCCCGCACCACCAACCGCGAGGGGCTACGCGGCTCGCTGCACGACGCGATGGCCGGAGCCGACGTCTTCCTCGGCCTGAGCGCCGGTGCGGTCAGCGAGGACACCGTGCGGCAGATGGCTCCGGAGTCGATCATCTTCGCCCTGGCAAACCCCAACCCCGAGGTCGATCCGGTGGTCGCCCACCGGTACGCGGCCATCGTGGCCACCGGGCGCAGCGACTACCCGAACCAGATCAACAACGTGCTCGCCTTCCCGGGTATCTTCGCCGGGGCCTTCGACGTCGGTGCCCGCGCCATCACCGAGGGCATGAAGCTTGCTGCCGCCCGCGCCCTGGGTGACGTCGTCGAGGATGCGCTCACGCCGGACTACATCGTGCCGACCCCCTTCGACCCGCGTGTCTGCCCGGCCGTGGCTGCGGCCGTCGGCGAGCAGGCCCGTCTCGAAGGCGTGGCGCTGGAGCCGGTGCACGTGTAGTTCGGCTCCCGCACAGCCTGGACCTCCAACACGGTCCGCCAGATCCTGGGCTCGGCGCATCAGCGGAAAACGCGAATACCTGGACCAGCTCCTCGCCGCCTGCAAATGGCCGCCCTCATGACCACCGGCGCGAACCCAACCGGATTTGCCGATGAGCGGAAGTTATGACGAGGCGTTGGCGACGAGCCACGGAACTCCGAGCGCCACTAGATCGGCAAGGGCGTCGTCTCGCACGGGATCTACCTCGGCGCCCCGAACGATGCGCCACCACTTGTCCTCACCACCGGGCGTCAGCTTCCCGATGCGCGTCTGAGTCGCCCAGGCGCCGTACTTGATGTTCGGAGACGGCTCTTTGCCGAGGTGAGGCTCGGTAGCGCGCCGTGCTTCCCACTTGTCTCGACGGATCACCGACAAGTTCACCGTGAATCGGACCTCGTCGCCACTGTTGTAGGCCGACCTCTGGAAGCCCAACTGCACCCAGTAGATATCCGACGGAAGCTCGAACCTGCCGCTCGAACCGCGCAGCCCCGCCGAACGCAGGGCGGGAGCGAACACGTTCTTCATCAGGTCGCTGTAGACCTCGGGTGCCGCAGAGTTGCCGACGGCCTGTTCCGATCGCCGGTCACGGTGTTTCCACTGACCGAAAATCCGGACGGCTCGCTCGTCCTCTGGTTGCATCGCCACCTGGGCAGTATCGCTGATACGGCTGTCAGTCCCGACATCCGGAGATGCCGCGAAGTGCGCGCGAACCCGCTGTGATCTTGAGCGCGACACCGGGGATAACTGAGACATGCCCATGAACACGGAAGGCCCGGCCAGGCTCGCCGGATCGAACCACGCTCTGTGGGAGCGGATCCAGGAGCACGGGTTGGCCCGATGGGCATGGTGGGTCATCGTCCCAACGAACCTGCTCACGATTGCCGTGGCCGTCCTCGTCCTGGGAACCGGTGCTCCATGGATCATCGCCGCCGTTTTCGTTCTTATCCCGTTCCTCATCGACACCGCGGTACTCAACTTCGCGGACATGTCGATGCGCACACCTGAGCAGCGGCCACCTGCCTCGACCGGATCTCCCGCGTAGTGGGCGCGAGTCGCTGATGTCTGTGCGGCTTGGAGCGCCTGGTTGGTCTGCGGTCAGACTCCGTGAAGTGGCCTTACGCCGATGGTCTGCGGGTGGCGAGGGTCATCGCAGAACGAGGAGTAGGTGTGGCTCATGTTGAGAACGAACGGTGAGGATGTGGCGGGAAGCGTGATGCGGACGGTGCTCGCGGCGATCCTGGGGCCCTGTTGGCAGACGCCGGTGTCTAGTTCGAATTCGGCTGATGATCCCGGTCGTAGATAGAGCTTGTGGGGCGGACCGAAGAATTTGGTGGTCTCGTAGACCAGTGACAGCGGCGACCTATTTTTGGAGCTGAGCACCACGTTGGGGTAGCCGTCGATTGAGCAGGTGTCTCGTCCGATGTTGGTGGCTTTGTAGCCGAACGCGAACTGCTGGCTCCCGGGCGCCTCGGTCGGTACCGGGCTTAGCCGAAGTTCGGCTCGGTTACAGATCTGCGCGCCGGCGACAGGCACGGACTCCGCAGGTCGCGACCTCACCTTGACGGTGTGCGCGAGGTTCAGAAACTGTTGGCGAGCGGCGCTCGCATGGGGACCGAAGCATGCGAATAGCCAAATGTCACCTGGCTGTGTCGCGTTTGTTGGTGGTGTCGCGGTGACCACGATCGCTGACCGAGCATCGCTGCGGGGGCAGTCGCCCATGGCATCGTCGCCGGTGTCGATGTCGGCGCGGTAGCCGTCGAGGTCGACGCCCGTGGCTGGTCGGTCCTCCGGGACTTGGTAGATGACCGAGACGTCGACTTCGACTCCTCCT
>JAOPUX010000135.1 GCA_025963285.1 Jatrophihabitans sp. | reverse complement strand
TTCCCGAACACCAACGACCTGCTGCACTGCACCGACATCATGATCACCGACTACTCGTCGATCATCTACGAGTTCTCGCTGCTCGAGCGGCCGATGCTCTTCTTCGCCTACGACAAGCTGACCTACTCGGCCACCCGCGGCTTCCACCGCGACTTCGACCTCGCCGCACCGGGCAAGGTCGTCGCCACCACTGACGAGCTGGTGAAGGCGATCGAGACCGAGGACTTCGAGCTCTGGAAGATCGCCGCCTTCCGCGAGGAGAACTTCGACGTCATCGACACCAACTCCAGCGACCGGGTGATCGACCAGCTGATCCTCAGCGACCCGCACACCAGCCGCGCCGCCGCGAGCGAGCTCGACCCCGAGTCCGGCGACGCCGCCTTCGGTGACCCCGACTCCGAGGAGGACAACGCCTGATGAACGTCGCAGTCATCTTCGCCGGCGGGGTCGGCTCCCGGATGAACGGGGCCGCCCTGCCCAAGCAGTTCCTCGAGGTGCATGGCAAGCCGATCATCATCCACACCCTCGAGCACTTCGAGACGCACCCGGACATCGACGCGATCGCCGTGGCGATCCTGCCCCAGTACAACGACCACCTGAACCGGCTGCTCAAGCGCTACGAGATCACCAAGGTCAGGTGGCTCGTCGCCGGTGGCAGTACCGGGCAGGAGTCGCGCCACGTGGCACTGCAGGCCGTGGCCGCCGAGTGCCCTGAGGAGACCGTGGTGCTCATCCACGACGGCGTCCGGCCACTGATCAACAGCGAGCTGATCAGCGAGAACATCGAGAGCGTGCACCTGCACGGCTCGGCGATCACCTGCACCAAGTTCAACGAGACGGTGGTGTCGTCGCAGACCCAGCACATCGACGGCGTGATCCCGCGCGATCACATCTACGCCGCCGGTGCGCCGCAGAGCTTCCGCCTCGGCGAGATCCTCGACCTCTACGACCGGGCGGTCGCGGACGGGGAGAACAACTCGATCGACTCGTGCACGCTGATGAACCACTACGGCCACGAGATCTACCGCGTCGACGGTCCGCGCTCGAACATCAAGATCACCACGGCCGAGGACTTCTACGTCTGCCGGGCGTTCTTCGAGACGATCGAGAACCGCCAGATCGCAGGGATCTGATGCCCACCGTCGCGAGCCCCGTAGTCGAGGGCGACCTGGCCGAGATCCTCGACCGGCCGCTGCCGTGGGAGCAGCTGCGCGGCGCGCGCGTGCTCGTCACCGGTGCCAGCGGGATGCTGCCCTCCTACGCCGTCTACACGCTGCTGGCGCTCAACGACCGCCTCGATGCCGGGATCACCGTCTACGGCCTGGTGCGTAACGAGGCCAAGGCGCGGGCGCTCCTCGCCGACATCCTCGACCGGCCCGACTTCACCCTGCTCGTGCAGGACGTCAGCGCTGCGATCGACCTGGACGGACCCCTCGACTACGTGATTCACGGCGCCAGCGCGGCCCGCCCGTCGCTGCACGGCTCCGACCCGGTCGGCACGATCAAGGCCAACCTCCTCGGCTCGTTCAACCTGCTCAACCTCTGCGTGGCCAAGGCCAGCAAGGGCTTCGTGTTGATGTCCTCGGCCGAGGTCTACGGCGCGCAGCCGGCCGGCACGGAGCTGATCGGGGAGCAGAGCTACGGCGGGCTGGACATCCTCAACCCGCGCGCCTGCTACTCCGAGGGCAAGCGGGCCGCCGAGACGATCAGTGCGGTGTACCAGGCCCAGCACGGCATCACCTGCCGCGTGGTGCGTTTCGGCCACATCTACGGCCCCGGCATGGCGCTGGACGACGGGCGGGTGCAGGCCGACTTCGCTGCCAACGTCGTCAACGGCACCGACATCGTGCTCAACAGCGACGGCTCGGCGGTGCGCACCTACACCTACGTGGCCGACGCGATCGCGGGCATGTTCTACGCGCTGCTCCTCGGCACCGACACCGCCTACAACGTGGCCGACGCCGCCGGCCTGGTCGCGATCCGCGACCTCGCGGCCCTCTTCACGCAGGTGCGCCCCGAGCGCGGCCTGCGGTTGATCTTCAGCAACGCCGCGGACGAGCGCGTCTACAACCCGTCGAAGGGGCAGGGGCTCGACAGCACCCGGCTGGCCGGCCTCGGCTGGCACGCCTCCGTCGACCTGCCGACGGGGCTGGACCGGATGGTCACCGCACTGGAGTTCGACCGAGCCCAGCTGGGTTGACGCTGAGGACTTGTAAACTAACGGCATGCCGACGATCTACGAGCTTGCCCGCTACAAGGACGAACTCGGGAACGAGATCGTCTACGACGGCTCCCTCGAGCTCAAGATCGACATCCGTTTCAAGAACGGCAAGAACAACCGCCTCGTCATCGCACCGGGCGCCGACCTGCGCGATCTGCTGGTGATCTTCACCGGCGACAACGGCCTCATCGAGATCGGCACCACCACCAAGCCGCGGGCCGGCCTGCGCTTCGAGCTGCGCTGCGGGCACCAGTCCACGATCCGGATCGGCGACAACGTCGGCTGCGCCGGCCGCGCGTTCATCTCCGCGGTGGAGGGGGAGGACGTCAGCATCGGCGAGGACGTGATGTTCGCCAAGAACATCGAGGTCCGCGTCGACGACACCCACCCGCTCTTCGACGTCGAGTCCGAGGAGCGGGTCAACCCGTCGAAGTCGATCGTCATCGGCGAGCACGTCTGGCTGGCCAAGCACGTGGTGGTGATGGGCGGCGTCACGATCGGCGACGGCGCGGTGATCGGGTTCCGCAGCATCGTCACCTCAGCCATCCCCAACAACTGCGTAGCCGTCGGGGTGCCGGCCAAGGTGGTGCGCCGCAACGTCGCCTGGGAGCGGCCCGAGGTTGTGCACCGGCTGCCGGGGGAGAAGCACCCGCGCCCCGGCGAGAAGTCCGAGCCGTACTGGAACGTCACCGACGACGACCTCCTGCCCAAGGTCACCTCGCCGACGCTGCCCGCGCCGGAGTCGGAGCGTGGCCCGCTGCTCGGGCGCTTGCTCGGTCGTCGCGACGGCTGACCGGCGCGCTACCGCGGCTGACCGGCAGCGCGCGACCCGCCGGGATTCGGGGGATTCTGCAACCGGGCGGTAACATTCGTCTCCGTGGGCGGCCCTGGTGAATCGGACGAGCTGCCCGCCGTCTCGGTGATCATGACGGCACTCAACGAGTCCCGGCACCTTGCGGGAGCGGTCGAGTCGGTGCTGGCGCAGGACTACGCCGGCCCGCTGGAGCTGGTCGTGGCCGTCGGCCCGTCGCATGACGACACCGTCGAGATCGCCGCCCAGCTCGCCGCGGCGAACCCACGCATGAGCGTGGTCGAGAACCCCACCGGGCGCACCCCCGCAGGCCTCAACATCGCCATCGCCGCCACCGACCCCACCACCACGGTGGTGGTACGAACCGACGGCCACGCCGAGCTGCCCAGCGGCTACGTCCGCACCGCGGTGGCCACCCTGCTGCGCTCCGGGGCCGACAACGTCGGCGGCATGATGATCCCCGAGGGCACCACCCCGCTGGAGAGCGCCGTCGCCCGCGCCATGTCGGAGAAGATCGGCCTCGGCGGCTCGACGTTCCACATCGGCGGTGACGAGGGGCCGGCCGACACCGTCTACCTCGGCGTCTTCCGGCGCAGCATTCTGGAGAAGACCGGGGGCTTCGACGAGCACTACACCCGGGCGCAGGACTGGGAGCTCAACCTGCGCATCCGCACGCTCGGCGGCGTGGTCTGGTTCGACCCGTCGCTGCGGGTGGACTACCGGCCGCGCGGGCACCTGCGTGACCTCGCCAAGCAGTTCCGCGGCTCGGGTGAATGGCGCTGGCAGATCATCCGTGCCTACCCGCGCACCGCCAGCGTCCGCTACCTAGCTGCGCCGGCTGCCACCCTCGCCATCGGCCTGGCCCTGGTCGCGGTGGTGATCGGCCTGGCCATCGGCAGCCCGCTGCTCGCCCTGATCGCCGCGGCGGTACCCCTCGGCTATCTCGCGGTGATCCTCGCGGCCGCCACCGTCACCCGGCGCGGGCTCGGTCCCGCCGCCAGCGCGTGGTACCCCCTGGTACTGGTGACGATGCATCTGTCGTGGGGCAGCGGCTTCCTGCTCGGCCCGCTGCGCAGCGCACTCCACCGGGAGTCGCAGGGTTCCCGCCAGCCGGCACCGGCCACCTCGGGCAAGTCGTGAGGCAGCAGGTCACGATCCTGGCGGCCGGCCGGGGCACCCGGCTGGGCCGCCCGCATCCGAAGCCGCTCACCCCGCTGGCCGACGGCCGCACCATCCTCGCCCGCCAGCTCGACAACATCGAGGCAGCGTTCCCCGCGGCGCAGGTCTACATCGTGGTCGGCTTCAAACTGGAGATGATCCTCGAGGCCCACCCGTCGGCGCTCTTCGTCTACAACGAGGCCTACGACGAGACCAACACCTCGCAGAGCCTGCTCCGGGCAC
>JAOPUX010000084.1 GCA_025963285.1 Jatrophihabitans sp. | reverse complement strand
GCGCTGCTCACCTCGGTGAAGGACGACAAGGACAAGATGGCGATCTACCTCGCCGAGTGCCGGCACATGGGCATCAAGGTGCTGCCGCCCTGCGTCAACTCCTCGAGCGCCGAGTTCACGCCGACCGGCACCGATATTCGCTTCGGCCTCACCGCCATCCGAAACGTCGGCGCCAACGTGGTGGCCTCGATCGTGAAGACACGCAAGGAGAAGGGCAACTTCGCCGACTTCCCGGACTTCCTCCGCAAGGTCGAGGCGGTCGTCTGCAACAAGCGCACCATCGAAGGTCTCATCAAGGGCGGCTCGTTCGACTCGATGAGCCACCCGCGGCGCGGGCTGATGAACGTCTTCGAGCCTGCGGTCGACGCCGTGCTCGACACCAAGCGGGCCGAGGCCATCGGGCAGTTCGACCTCTTCGGCTCACTCGGCGAGGAGACCGCCCCCGGCGGAGTCGACGACGTCTTCGCCATCCGCGTGCCCGAGGGCGAGTGGGACAAGAAGGTGCTGCTGCAGTTCGAGCGCGAGATGCTCGGCCTCTACGTCTCCGACCACCCGCTCTTCGGCCTGGAGCACATCCTCGCCGGTGCGGCCGACCACTCGATCGCATCGGTCCACGCCGAAGCCACGGGTGAGCCGCAGTCGGTCACGCTCGCCGGCATCATCTCCTCGGTCAACCGGCGCGTCACCAAGGCTGGCGCGCCGTGGGCCCAGGTGATGCTCGAAGACCTGGAGGGGTCGATCGAGGTGATGTTCTTCCCGGCCACCTACGCCCAGGTGGCGCTGGTGATCGCCGAGGACGCCGTGGTCAGCATCAAGGGGCGCACCGACGCCCGCGAGGACACCGTCAAGCTGATCGCCTCCGACGTGACGATGCTCGACACCACGATCGGGCCCCGTGGGCCGGTGGTGGTGAGTGTCCCGCTCGCGCGCTGCACGCCCCCGATGATCGATCGGCTCAAGGACGTCCTCTCCGCACATCCCGGCACCACCGAGGTTCATCTACGGCTGATCAACGGTGACCGGGAAAAGGAGAAGTCGGTGCGCCTCGGCGACCAGTTCCGGGTCAAGGCCTCGGCAGCGCTGATGGGTGACCTCAAGGCCTTGCTCGGCCCGACCGCGATCTCTGCCTGACCGTCCTTCAGTCCACAGCGAGCCTGCTTGGGCTAGGTCGTGGTGCCCACGACGAGCGGGACCTGGGCCGGTCGCCTGACCGACCCGGCGGCGGCGCAGTAGCCCGGGGCGCAGGAGAGGCTGGTGAGATCCGAGTGGCCAGGCGCTGGCGTCGGGTTCCACAGCCAGTCTCCGCTGTCCAGGCTCTCGCGGGCTCCGTTGGCGGCAACGGCGATGCACAGAGCCGCCGACGGGCAGGCCACGGCGGTAAGCGGGTCAGAGGCCGGGATCGATGCTCCGGAGACTTTCCAGCGGGTCCCGTTCGTCATCTCCAGCAGTGACTTGGCACGGCTGGTGCTGGTCCCGATCGCGACGCACAGGGCGTGGCCCGGCGCGCACGAGACGGCAGTGAGCGCGTCGGAGTCACCGATCGGAGCTGCCGGCGTCGACGAGACCGACCAGCTGGTGCCGTTCCAGTGCTCGGCCAGCGCCCTAATCCTGTTGGAGTCGAGGTGATACTCCCCGACGGCTGTACAGGAGGTCGTGCTGCTGCACGAGACACTGGCGAGGGCTGACGTCAAGGTTCCGGCGGCCTCAGCCGTGCTCAGCAGATGCCAGGTCGAACCGTCCCACACCTGTGCCATCGTGCGGTGTCGAAACACGAGCGAGCTGGATCCCACCGTCATGCAGAAGGTCGGCGAGACGCACGAGACCGCTCCGGCCGGGAAGCGGCCGGTCGCGACGGGCGCCGCCCCCAGGGACCAGGAGACGCCGTTCCACAGCAGGGTCAGCGGGCCGCCGGTCTGGTTGGTGGCCACGGCCAGGCACCAGTTCGTCCGTGGGCAGGAGATGCCGCCCAGGGTGTTGAACGGCGTGGCACCGTAGTCGAGCGCGTTGACCGACGGTGGAAGCGGGTCGACGGTCCACACCCCGTCGCGCCACGACTCGGCGAACGCGCCGCCGTCGATACTGCCCGTCAAGCCGACCGAGGCGTTGGAGCCGGTCGCGGTGCCAAGGGCGACGCAGACCGTCGACGTGGCGCAGGAGATAGCGGTGAAGGCCGGTACTCCGCGGGGATCGGCGCCCAGCGGGTTCGGCGTCGTCACGTACCTCCAGACCGAGCCGTTCCACACTGTGACCCCGGGCGACGTCCCTTGGCCATCGACCGAAACGCAGTCGGTGATCGAGACACAGCTGATCCCGGAGGCCCAGGCTGCGACACCCTTGACCACGCGCCAGCCGTCGCGCGCGTCCCAGATCGTTGGATATATCCCCATGCCGACGGCGAAGCAGGAGCCGCCGGGGAAACACGAGACGGCGTCGAACTGGTGCAGCCCTAGCCCGGTCGGGCCCGCGGAGGACCAGCTCCCGCCGTTCCAGAGCTGGGACGAGGCCTGAACTGTGGCACCGGTGGTGACGCTTCCGACGGCCATGCAGCGAGCCACTGCGGTGCACGACACCCCGGTGAGCAGCGACGTCGAGGAGGCCGGTGTCGGCACCGGCGTGACTGACCAGCCCGCAGCTGACCAGAATTCAGCCAGGGCTGCCGCTGTGCTGGTACCCGGGTTGGCGGTACCGACCGCGACGCAGCGCGTAGCGGCCGGACAGGAGACGCCGGTGAGGGTTGCGCCGTGCACGGCCGGGGTGGTGTCGAGCTTCCATCTCGTGCCGTTCCAGGACTCGATGACGGCGCGGCTCGTCGAGCCGATGCCGACCGTGCCGACAGCCGCGCAGAAGGTGGCGGTGTGGCAGGAGACGCCGGTGAGCTGGTCGGCGCTGGTGGCGGCGTTGTGGACGGTGCTCGCAGTCCAACTGGTCCCGTTCCAGCGCTGGGCCAGCACCCGGCTCACCCCGGCACTGTTCTGGTAGTGCCCGACCGCCATGCACCAGACCGCGCTGACGCACGAGACGCCAGACAGATAGCCGTCCATGCTCCCCTTCGGTATCGGCGTCGGAAGCGTGCGCCAGGCCGTCCCATCCCAGATCTCCGACAGCGGCCGAAGGTAACCGCTGGCACCCGAGTACTGCCCCACTGCCACGCAGTGCGCGGCACTCGAGCAGGAGACCGCCGCGAGTTGGCCGTTGGGGACGGGGTTCGCCAGATGGGTCTGCTGGACCGACCAGCCCACGCCGGACGCGGAGGCCGGCGACATGAGTACAGCCGAAAGAAGCACGATGCCGCAAAGCACGCTGAGTCGTCTCAACACGTGACGATCATCCACCAACTTCGCGTGGACGGACTGGAAAATCGTGCCGCAGCTCCGCCGGCGCTTACTACAGCTGCGCCATCCGCTTGATGCGCGGTTCCAGTACCCGCACGCCGACCCCGTAGGCGCGGCGTGCGACGGCCCGGGCTGCTCGCCGGGCGAAGGGCGGGGGGCCGGGATCGTGGACGGCCGAGCCGTCGACACCCACCCCGTAGCGGGCCAGCAGGTCCGGAAGATAGCCACCGGCATCGGCGAGATCGAGCCATGGCCGTAGCGGCGGCAGGCTGGCGCCCTGCTCGACGAGTTGGGCCACGCGGGCGGAGGCGGCGGTATAGGGCGCCGGGTCGTGGACGCCGTTGCGGGCCATCCACTCCTCGCGGGGCCGGGGCACGGCGCCCTCATGGAGCGCCCGCCACGAGGTGAAGGCGCCCGAGCCGAGGAACAACTGGTTGCCGAGTGACTCGCGAATGCCGAAGTCGGTCAGGATGCCGGTGGGGATGCCTCGGTGCATCGCCTCGATCGCGGCCGTCGAACTGACCGTCACGCAGAGATCGGTGCGATCCAGCACGGGGCTCATCGCGCCGTAGGCGAACTCGAGGTTGGCCGGCAGCTCACGTGCCGGCACGAGGCTCGAATAGTGGTACGGCTCGACATGGGTCGTACGCTCGCCCACCCGCCCACGCAGCTTCATGATCACGCTGCGCTCCGGATGCCGCCGCGCATGCTCGGCGGCCTGCCGCACCACGAAGCGTCGCTGGACCTTGGTCTCCGGCACGCCAGGCTGGGACACGAAGGTCAAGGTGAACGGCCGGTCCCGACCGGCAGCGGTCGGGTCGTAGGGCGCACCGCCGAGGAACGGCAGCGCCGTCTGCACCACCGAGTCCGGATCGGCCCCGAGGTCGGCGTAGATGGCCCGGAAACGGTCGGCGTCGTTGGCCGAGTTGGCCAGCACCACGTCGGAGCCGGCGCGGGAGACCAGCCCGTCGACGACTCGCTCGTACACCAGCCCGACATAGCCGGTGACGACCACCGGCCGGTTCGTGCGCCCCTGCCAGGCGCGGGAGAGCGCGTAGAGCAGCGACTGGACGCTGCCCCCGATGCAGGCGAGCACCACGACCTGCGCACGGCTCGTGGCGATCCGGTTCACCGCGTCGGTCATGGAGAGACGATGCAGGGTGTCGGCGCGGCCGCCGACGTCGCGGAGCTGCTGATCGGTGGGGCACGACCGGCCCAGCAGGAGCGTGGCGTGGACCGTGGTCCCGGCATCCGGGGCCAGGCGGCGGGCGAGCGTCTCGCCCCACTTCCAACGGGAGTCGGAGTCCGCGATGACCTCGACCTCCCAGCTCATGAGGCCACGCTAGGAACAGCACCTGGCTCTGCGGGGTGAGCCAGGTGTTGCGGAGAAGTCCTGCCGGTGAACCGCAGGTGACGTGATCGGCGGCAACCCCGGCCCCCCATGCCCCGGCGGTGACAGCCGCCACGATGCGTACTTCACCCTGCGGCCATGTTCCGGTCCCATGCCGTCTTCCTCGCGATTACCACCGCGACGCCGTCTTCGACCACCATCGGGGGGTGCCGCCGCAGCCCGAGCCGACCCCGTCGACGCCCACCCCGCCGACGCCGAACCGGGCGGCACTGTCGGTGGTGCTGCCGGTGCGCAACGTCGCGCCCTACCTGCCCACGATGTTCGCGTCCCTGGAGCGCAACCTCGAGCCGGAGTTCGAGTTCATCGTCATCGACGACGGCTCCGATGACGCCACCCCGAAGGTGATCGAGGAGTACAGCAGCCGGCTCCCGCTGCGGGTGGTGCGCAACGCGAGCGCGATCGGCCTGGCCTCGGCACGCAACGCCGGGCTCGAGCTGGCCACCGGCGAGTACGTCACCTTCCTCGACGGGGACGATTGGATCGCGCCGGGCTACCTGCTCAGGCTCACCGATGCCATCGACCGCCTCGGCTGCGATTTCGTCCGCGTCGACCATGTGCAGGTGCACGGGCGTGACCGCGTGACCCACCGGGTTCCGGAGGCTCGCCGATCGGTGTCGCTCGCGCCGCGATCGGGGATCATGCCGGTCGACCGCCACACGCTCGTCGACTATCCCTACGCGTGGGCCGGTGCCTATCGCCGCGATCTCGGTGAGCTGCTGCGCTTCCCGGCCGGCCTGCACACCGCCGAGGACCGGCCCTGGATCTGGCGCCTGCATCGTGAGGCGAACAGCTACGCGGCGGTGTCGCTGGCCGGTGTCTTCTATCGCCGTCTCGTCGCCAACTCACTGACCCAGATCGGGGACGAGCGGCAGCTGCACTTCCTCGACGCCTTTGCCATGGTGCTCGAGCAGGTCACCGAGGAGCCCGACGTCCAGCCGAAGGCGATCCGGCAGTTCCTCGCCGTCCTGGCCCACCAGCGGCGCACGAGCGCCCGCTTCACCCGGCCGGTCCGCCGGGCGATGATCGCGAAGGCACGCGTGATCCTCGCGACGCTCCCGCCCGATGCGCTCTACGAGGCCATGCCGACCGACTCGCGCAGTGACCTGCTGCGCACGCTGCTGCCGCCCGCGGTCCGCAGGATCGGCTCCGCGGCATGACGACACGGGTCTTCTACGCCTCGACCCTCTTCGGCGCGATGGGGCTGGCGGCGGCGATCGAGGCCGGCCAGTTCGGTGACCGGGTCGAACGCCAACTGCTGATCGTCTCGAACAACTCCGCCGTGCCAGAGGTGACGTACAGCTTCGTAGACTCGGCCGCCTTCGCCCCGCTGCGACGTCACTTCGACGACATCGTGCACTGGAACGACCTCGTCGCTCCGCTGCACCCCGCGGGTTGGGTGCCGTCCCGTGCGGAGATGCCGATGCTCTCCCGGCTCTTCGCCGAGCGGCTCGGGCTCCAGGACGGGGTCAGCGAACTGGTGCTGGAGTCGATCGCGGTGGCGCCGGCCCGCAGTATCGGGATGCTGATCGCAGACTGCCCGATCACGGTCTACTCCGACGGCCTGATGAGCTACGGCCCCACGCGCGACAGCCTGCCCGGCGAGATCGGCCTGCGCGTCACCCGGCTGCTCTACCTAGACCTGCTGCCGGGAGTCACCCCGCTGCTGCTGCGCGAATACCAGGTCGACGCACAGGCCATCCCGGACGGCGCGTTCGCAAAGGTGGTCGAGCAACTCCCCGAGCCGGCCGTCGGCGAGCTGGCCGGCTGGCCGCTGATCCTCGGCCAGTACCTCTCGCAGCTCGGCATCCTGACCGTGGAGGAGGAGCTCGAGCTGCACGCCGAGATGCTCCGCTCCTTGGCCGCGCGCGGGCATCGCAGGATCGTCTTCAAACCGCACCCGGCGGCCGGGCGCAGCCACGTCCTGCCCCTGCAGCGGGAGGCCGACCTCCTTGGCGTGGAGCTGGCGGTGCCAGCCGACACGCTCCCGGCCGAGGCATGGTTCGCCGCGGCCCGTCCGGAGCTGGTCGTCTCGTGCTTCTCCACCGCGCTGCTCACCGCGGTCCGGCTCTTCGACATCCCCGCGGCGACGGTGGGTGGGGAGCTGGTGCTGGAGCGGATCGTTCCCTACGAGAACAGCAACAGGATCCCGGCCACGATCGTCGACGCCACGGTGCCGCAGCTGCGTGGCGACGGCACGCTCGCCGATCCTCCGCAGCGTGACATCGCGCAGCTGTTGCACGCCGTTGGTTTCTGCATGCAGGCCAGACGCCACCCTGACCTGCGGTCGGCGGCGGCTGCCTATCTCGCCTCGCAGGGGCGTGAGCGTTACTTCAAGTCCCGCCGGCTCCAGCGCCTGGGCCTCGTCCCCGCTCCCCGCTACCGTTCGGCCGGCGTCCGCCGCGTGGTGCGCCGTTGCCGGCGGCTCATGGCCAGGCTCGGCCTCGGCGGCCCCGCGAAGAAACCTGCCCCGCGGCGCTGATCGGCGCACGCACCGCCACCCGGCGCCTGGCGGAGCAGGGGATGAACCTCCGGTAACTCGTTCACCTAGTGGTCGACCCGTGGTCGCGTGCAGGCCACGTGTCGACAGGTTCGCCGACAACCGGCGGACATAGCTTCATTCCTATGACCGAGGCATGGAGCGAGGCGCTGGCGGCTTCGGCGGCCCCCGAGAGCTCCGCTGCCCGCGGTGCCGTTCTGGTCGTGATCCCCGCTCGGGGTGGTTCGAAGGGCGTGCCCGGCAAGAACGTCGCCAAGGTCGGCGGGGTCCCGCTCGTCGCGCGGGCCGTCCATGCCTCACTGGCCGCCGCCCGGGTCGACCGGGTGGCCGTCTCGACCGACGACGCCGACATCGCCGCCGCCGCCCGCGCGGCGGGAGCGGAGGTGGTGGTGCGCCCCGCTGAGATAGCAGACGACACCGCGACGTCCGAGTCCGCGGTGCTGCACGCGCTCGACACGCTGCCTGGCGCCGGTGACGTCGAGGTGGTGCTGCTCGTGCAGTGCACCAGCCCGTTCCTGACCGCGAGCGACATCGACGCGGTGGCCGGCCCGGTCGTCGACGGTGAGGTCGACTCGGCGTTCACCGCGGCGCTGTCACACGGCTTCCTCTGGCATCCGGACGGCACCGGCGTGAACCACGACCCCTCCGGCCGGCCGCGTCGCCAGGACCGCCCGATCGAACTGCTGGAGACCGGTGCCGCCTACGCCATGCGCGTGGCGGACCTGCGCGTCACCCGGCACCGCTTCACCGGACGGATCCGCCCGATCGCCGTCGACCCGGCCCGCACGCTGGAGATCGACGAGCCGGCCGACCTCGAGCGTGCCCGCCTGCTGGCGCCCCTGCTCGACGCGCCGGACGAGGGCTGGCCCCGCCTCGACAGCATCGACGCGCTCGTCGTCGACTTCGACGGCACGCTCACCGACGACCGCGTCACCGTGGACCAGGACGGCCGCGAGTCCGTCGTGGTGCACCGCGGTGACGGCCTCGGCATCGGGATGCTGCGCCGCGCCGGCGTGGCACTACTGATCTTGTCGACCGAACAGAACCCGGTCGTCACGGCGAGGGCCCGAAAGCTCGGGATCCCCGCACTGCAGGGCATCGACGCCAAGGGCACCGCCCTGGCGCAGTGGTGCGCGGAGCAGGGCATCGATCTGGCCCGCACCGCGTACGTCGGCAACGACGTGAACGACCTGCCCTGCTTCGACATCGTCGGCTGGCCGATCGCGGTCGCCGACGCCCACTACTCGGTGCGTGCACGTGCACGTGCCGTGACCTCCGCCGTCGGCGGACATGGCGCAATCCGCGAGGTCGCCTCGCGATTGCTAGGAAAGGACGTTCGCGATGGATCTGAATCGTTTGCGCTACATCGGTGACCGGCCGGTCGGACCCGACCACGCGGTCTACATCACGGCCGAGATCGGGATCAACCACAACGGTGACCTCGACGACGCCCTGGCCCTGATCGACGTCGCGGCCGACGCCGGCTGCGACGCGGTGAAGTTCCAGAAGCGCACCCCCGAGCTCTGTGTCCCGCTGGACCAGCAGTCCATCGAGCGTGACACCCCGTGGGGCCGGATGACGTACCTGGCCTACCGGCACCGCGTCGAGTTCGACCGTGAGCAGTACCTGGCGATCGGGCAGCACTGCCTGGAGCGCCGGATCGCCTGGTTCGCCTCGCCGTGGGACGTGCCGAGCGTCGACTTCCTCGAGGCATTCAACCCGCCGGCCCACAAGGTGGCGTCGGCGTCGCTCACCGACGACGCCCTGCTGCGCCGTCTGCGTGAGACGGGCCGCACCGTGATCCTCTCCACCGGCATGTCCACGCCGGCCGAGATCGCCCACGCCGTGGGTGTGCTGGGCCGCGAGAAGCTGATCCTGACGCACACGACGAGCTCGTACCCGGCCCCGGCCGAGGAGCTCAACCTGCGGATGATCCACACCCTGGGTGCGGAGTACCCGGACGTCCCGATCGGCTACTCCGGCCACGAGATCGGCCTGCAGACCTCGGTCGCGGCGGTCGCCCTCGGTGCCTGCTTCGTCGAGCGTCACATCACCCTGGACCGCGCCCTCTGGGGCTCGGACCAGGCCGCCTCGGTGGAGCCGGTCGGGCTGCAGCGCCTGGTTCGCGACATCCGCACGGTCGAGCAGGCCCTCGGCGACGGCGTCAAGAAGGTGTACGACAGCGAGCTGCCGGTGCGCGCCAAGCTGCGTCGGACGCCGGGGACGGCGACCGTCGCATGACCTCCGAGCAGCGGGCCGGGCAGGGGGAGTCTCAGCTGCCCCCTGCCCGGCGCTCGCTGGCACTGGTCGAGAGCCCCACTCAGCTACTCAACGTGCTCGAGTGGGCGCACGCCGAGCCGCGTCGCCCTGGGCTGCTCGTCCTCGTCCTCGCGCCGTCGGACCCGCGCACGCTCCTCCAACTGGAGCGTGTCGCGGGTCTGGTGACGAGCGAGGGCCTGCGTGTCGAGATGCTCGACCCGCGTCACATCAGCCCCGGTGGGCTCAGCGCCATGGCCCGGCTGGCCCGCGAGGTCTCGCGTGCCGAGCGGCTGGTGCTCGGTGACCCCTTCTCGGGCATCATCCAGACGGTGCTGCCGCTGGCCCGGGCCGCCCACGTCATCGTGGTCGACGACGGCACCGCCACCTGGGAGTTCAGCGCCTGCATCGAGGGCCAGCGCCCGCTGCAGCGCTGGCGGATGGCCGACGGCCGGACCGCCCGTGCCGCCCGCGCCACCCGGCTGCTGACGCCCAGCGACCACCGCCGCCTCAGCGTCTTCACCTGCCTCGAGGGTGCCGCGCCGTTCGGTGCCCGCGTCGTCGAGAACAGGTACTCCTGGACGCGCAGCCACGGCACCCCGGTCGTGCGCGACGGCATCGACATCGTCGGTGCCTCACTCGTGGACACCGGAGTGGTGGAGCGCGAGGCCTACCTCACCGCCGTTGAGCGGCTGGCCGGCACCCAGGGTCCGGTGCGCTACTTCGCGCACCGTCGCGAGAGCGAGGACATGCTGGGCGCCATCGCCGCGCTGCCGCTCATCGAGGTGATACGCAGTGACATCCCGATCGAGATCGCGCTGAGCCACGGCCCGGTGGCACGCCGACTGATCACCTTCCCGTCGACCGCGGCCTACACGCTGCCGATCGTGCTCGCCGGCACCGGTGTGCGCCTCGAGGTCCGCCCGGTGGAGGCGGCCTGGTTCACCGGGTCGACCACCCAGCACGCCCGCCTCTTCGTCCAGCGCATCGCCCACGACTCCAGCCTGCCGCCCGTCCTCGAGGTGGCCTAGCCTCGAGGACGCCTGGTCCAGCGGTGATCTGGCTACGCTGGGTCAGGTGACCGAGATCGAGCCGGGCCAGCCCTGGCAGACCGACCCTCCGACGGGCGCTGACGTCGGTGACTTCCGGCAGGGCACCCCGGCCAGCCAGTGGGCACTCGCCCGCTACCTGGTGGGACGCGCGGTGGCCGAGGCGCTGGGACGCGGCCTGATGATCGCCGCGCTCGGCGTGCTCGTGATCGCCGGCCTCATCGGCTGGGCCGGGTCGACGTTCTGGGCCGTGGTGGTGGGTGTTGTCGCCCTCGGGATCCTGGTGCTGCGTGCGGCGCTGCTCGGCGTGCTGCGCCGGCTCCCGCTGATGGCCGGCTTCGGCGCACTCGAGGACCGCCTCCGCGCCCTCGTCACCGACACCGGTAAAGACGTGCTGCGAGAGCTGCGTCGCGTCGGCCTACCCAGCCATTCGTGGACGCTGCCGCTGCTGGCGCTGCGTCTCATCGGCCGCCGCCGCCGCGAGACGACCGAGCGTCTGCGGCGCTTCGAGGTCGGCCGGGTGGTGCCCGCCGCCCGGCTGGACGAGCTGCACCTGCTGCTCCGGGGAGCCGTCGGCGGCCCAACCGGTCTCTGATCCGGCACTGAGTGGTCTCTGATCTGGCACTGGCACACTGGCCCCATGACCGAGGACGCCGCCATCAGCACGGCCGAGCCGACGACGCCGACGCCCGTCGCCGGGTCGCGGAGCTGGCGCGACGATCCGCTGCGCATGGCCCTCACCGTGATCGGGGTGCTCGTGCTGCTCGGCGTGCTGCTCGGGTTCGTCTGGGCCTGGTGGAGCCCGGCCGGCCCACCCGGCGTCCAGCTCAAGGCGGGCACCATCCAGATCGACGAGAGCGAGACGTTCGCCGCGGGCGACGGCCGGTTCGCCATACTCACCTGCGGTCTCGGGCTGGTCGCCGCCCTTGTGCTCTGGTTCGCACGGACGGTCCGGGGGCCGCTCATCGTGCTCGGCCTCACGATCGGGGGGCTGCTCGGTGCCTGGATCACCGCCACGGTGGGTCATCTCGCCGGGGGCGGCACGAACAGCGGGCCGCCGAACACGGAGATTCCGCACCTGCCACTGAGCGTGCACATGACCGGTTTGATCGTCCTCGAGGGCGCCCTCGCGGCCCTGCTCTACAGCGTGCTGGCCGCCTTCGCCGTGAGCGACGACCTGGGTCACCCCGACCCCCGGCGGGACGCTGCCCGGCCGACCGGCCTGGCTCGGCTCGCCGGTGTGGCCGGCGCCTCCAGCGGCCTAAGCGGCCCAAGCGGCCCAAGCTGGCCAGTTGGGCCGGGCGGGCCGGGCGGGCCGGGCGGCCCAGTTGGCCCGGGCTGGCAGGGCGCTCCGGGGTGGCAGGGTGCTCCGGGCTGGCAGGGCGCTCCGCCACCGGCCTCAGTTCAGGCCGAGGACCTCACGCAGTACAGCAGGGCTGACGGCGATACTCCGGGTCTCTCGCAGCAGGATCAGCTCCCGCCCCAGGATCCGGGCCAGGGAGCGTAGCCGCTCGTCGGCAGATTCGATCTCCAGCAGCCGCTGGCGGTCGGCCCGCGGCAGGGGCGCGTCGTTGGCCAGCCGGTAGGACAGGGACACGGGGTCGCGCGGGTACGGCTCGATCTCGGCCTCCCTCCGGGTGAGGCGGGCGATGAGCTGGTTGTAGGCCATCGCGCTGGCCCGGGCCGACTCGGCCAGGCCCGGTGGCACGACGCCGATCGGCTCGTCGAGCATCCGCACCCGCGCCATCAGGTACGGCTTGCCGAGGTCGGCCTCCTCCTCGACGACGAAGCGGCTGCTGCCGACCGTGAGCACCGCCGACGTGCCGTCGGTGAAGGGCTCCACCTCGAGGATCTCCGCGATGGTCCCGACCGTGGCTGTGCTCGGAGCGTCACCCACGAGGGCGACGTTGCCGACCTCGCTGCCCTCGATGACGCTCACCACGCCGAAGCGGCGATCGCCCCCCTCGCCGGTGACGTCGGCCAGCAGCTCACGGTAGCGGGGCTCGAAGATGCGCAGCGGCAACCCGATGCCGGGCATGAGGACGTGGTCGAGCGGGAAGAGCGGTATCACGACCCCTGCCATGGCTCCACGCTATCGGTCGAAAGGCACTGCGCGGCGCCCGTAAACTGGGCAGGTGCTGCGCCGACTGGACCTGACCTCCGCACCCGACACCGACCTGCGCCGGGTCCTCCCGCGCGCTGCGGTCGACGTGCACTCCGCGGTGGCAGCCGTCACCCCCGTCATCGAGGCGATCCAGGCCCGCGGCTACGCCGCGGCCCGTGAGGCCACACTGCGCTTCGACGGCGTCGACGTGCCCGAGCCCCGGGTCCCGGCCGCCGAGCTCACCGCGGCGCTGGCCGCCCTCGATCCGGCGGTACGCGCGGCGCTGGCCGAGTCGATCCGCCGGGCCCAGATCGTCCACGAGGCTCAGCGCCGCAGCGGCAACGACGTGCAGGTGGTGCCGGGTGGCACCGTCAGCGAACGCTGGATCCCGGTCGGACGGGTGGGGCTGTACGTGCCCGGTGGGCTGGCCGTCTACCCGTCGAGCGTGGTCATGAACGTCGTTCCGGCACAGGTCGCCGGCGTCGGCTCGATCGCGGTCTTCTCGCCGGCCCAGAAGGAGTTCGGCGGCCTGCCGCACCCCACGATCCTGGCCGCCTGCGAGCTGCTCGGCGTGCGGGAGGTCTACGCCGTCGGCGGCGCTCAGGCAGTCGGGCTGGCGGCCTACGGGGACGACGAGCTCGGTATCGCTCCCGTCGACGTCATCACCGGCCCCGGCAACGTCTACGTCGCCGCGGCCAAGCGGCTCGTGCGCGGCATCGTCGGCATCGACGCCGAGGCCGGCCCCACCGAGATCGCTGTCCTGGCCGACGCCACCGCCGACCCGGTGCACGTGGCTGCCGACCTGATCAGCCAGGCCGAGCACGACACGCTGGCCGCCTCGGTACTCGTCACCGACTCCCTCGAGCTGGCCGAGGCGGTGGAGGCCGAGGTGGTCCGCCAGGTGGGCCTCACCAAGCACATCGAGCGGGTCACCGCGGCGCTGAGCGGGCCACAGTCGGCCACCGTGATCGTCCGCGACATGGAGCAGGGGCTGGCCGTCGTCGACGCCTACGCCGCCGAGCACCTCGAAGTAATCACCGCCGACGCCCGGGCGCTGGCCGAGCGGGTGCGCAACGCCGGCTGCATCTTCGTCGGCCCGCACGCGCCGGTGTCGCTTGGCGACTACTGCGCCGGCTCCAACCACGTGCTGCCCACGGGCTGCACCGCGCGGCACGCGTCGGGGTTGTCCGTGCAGTCGTTCATCAAGGGCGTACACCTCGTCGAGTACACCGCCGAGGCCCTGGCCGAGGTGGCCCCCCACGTCATCGCGCTCTCGGCGGCCGAGGATCTGCCGGCTCACGGCGCCGCCGTCGTCGTGCGCCTCACCGGGGTATGACCATCAACGACGTCACGCTGGACGACCTGCCGCTGCGTGACGACCTGCGTGGCGAGGTGCCTTACGGCGCCCCCCAGCTCGACGTCCCGGTGGCGCTGAACGTCAACGAGAACCCGTACCCGCCTAGCGAGGCGGTGGTGGCCGACATGGCTGCCGCGGTGGCCGCCGCGGCGCGCACGCTGAACCGCTACCCGGACCGCGACGCCCTTGCGCTGCGCGCCGACCTGGCCGCCTACCTCAACGGCGACGGCGCCGAGGGGCTCCGCGTCGAGAACGTCTGGGCCGCCAACGGCTCCAACGAGGTCATGCAGCAGCTGCTGCTGGCCTTCGGCGGCCCGGGACGCACCGCACTGTCCTTCGCCCCGACCTACTCGATGTATCCGGAGTACGCGCGCGACACCCACACGAACTGGGTGGCCGGCCGTCGTGCGGACGACTTCTCGATCGACCTCCCCGCGGCACTGGACGGCATCGCCGAGCACCAGCCGACGGTGGTGCTGCTGGCCTCGCCGAACAACCCCACCGGCACGGCGCTGCCCCTGGCCGACGTCGAGGCGATCCTGGCCGCTGCTCCGGGCGTCGTGGTGGTCGACGAGGCCTACGCGGAGTTCCGCCGCGCCGGCACGCCGAGCGCGCTGACCCTGCTGCCGGATCACCCGCGGTTGGTGGTCACCCGGACGATGAGCAAGGCATTCGCGCTGGCCGGTGGCCGCCTCGGCTACCTCGCCGCCTCCTCAGCAGTGGTCGACGCGGTGCGCATCGTCCGCCTGCCGTACCACCTCTCCGCGGTGTCGCAGGCGGTGGCGAGGGTGGCCCTGGCCCATGCCGACGAGCTGCTCGCGGCCGTCGGTGAACTGCGCGCCGAACGCGACCGCACCGTCGACTGGCTCCGCGAGAACGGGTTCCAGGCCGCCGCCTCGGACGCCAACTTCGTGCTCTTCGGCGTGCTGCCCGATCGCCACGCCGTCTGGCAGGGCCTGCTCGATCGGGGCGTGCTGATACGCGAGACTGGGCCGGACGGCTGGCTGCGGGTGTCGATCGGCACGCCGGAGGAGATGGCGGCGTTCCGCGCCGCGCTGATGGAGGTCCGCACATGACTCGCACCGGACGCGTCGAGCGCGCCACCAAGGAGACGAAGGTGCTCGTCGAGATCGATCTCGACGGCACCGGTCGCACCGACATCGCTACCGGCGTCGGCTTCTACGATCACATGCTCACCTCCTTCGGCAAGCACGGCCTCTTCGACCTCACCGTGCAGGTGGCGGGCGACCTGCACATCGATGCCCACCACACCGTCGAGGACACCGCCATCGCGCTCGGCCAGGCCTTCGCCCAGGCTGCCGGCGACAAGGCGGGCACCCGCCGCTTCGGTGACGCCATGATCCCGATGGACGAGTGCCTCGTACAGGCCGCGGTCGACCTCTCCGGACGGCCGTACCTCGTGCACACCGAACCGGCCGGCGCACCGCCCACGATCGGGCCGGACTACGCCACCACGCTCACCCGGCACGTCTTCGAGTCCTTCACCTATCACGCCGCCGTCGCCCTGCACGTCACCGTGATCGCCGGCCGCGACTGGCACCACGTCACCGAGGCGCAGTACAAGGCTGTGGCGCGGGCGCTACGCGCAGCGGTCGAGCTCGACCCGAGGGTCAGCGGCGTGCCGTCGACCAAGGGTGTGCTGTAGGCGGCATGACACGCGTCGTGGTGCTCGACTACGGGTCGGGCAATCTCCGCTCTGCCCAGCGGGCGCTCGAGCGTGTCGGGGCCGAGGTCACCGTCACCGCTGACGCCACGGCGGCCATCGAGGCCGACGGGCTGGTCGTGCCGGGTGTCGGGGCCTTCGCCGCGTGCATGGCGGGCCTCACCGCCGTCGACGCCGCCGGCATCCTGCAGACCCGGCTGGCCGTAGGGCGTCCGGTGCTCGGCATCTGTGTCGGCATGCAGGTGCTCTTCGACGCCGGGGTCGAGCACGGCGTCGAGTCGGCGGGCCTGGGCGTGCTGCCGGGGCGGGTCGAGCCGCTCGTCGCGCCGGTGCTGCCGCACATGGGCTGGAACACCGTAGAGATGGCGGCCGATTCGGTGCTCTTCACCGGGCTGCCCGCCGACACCCGCTTCTACTTCGTGCACTCCTACGCGGTACCCGACACCACGGGCCTGGTCACCACGGCGGTGCACGGCGAGCAGTTCGTAGCGGCCGTGGAGGCCGGCGTCGTCAGCGCCACGCAGTTCCACCCCGAGAAGTCCGGCGACGCCGGCGCGACCCTGCTGGAGAACTGGCTAGGCGCGCTGTGAGCAAGGCGCGGGCGCAGGCACGGGCGGCTCGCGAGGCCGCCGCGGCAGAGCGCGCCGCCGCCGACCGCGACCGGCGGGCGCGTGAGGCCGCCGAACGCGCGCGTCGCGAGCGGTGGTCACTGCTCTGGCGCCACGTGCGGCTCTGGCAGCATGGCAGCGGATTCCATCGCAAACGGGACTCGTGGGCCGCGCTGGCCACACTCGCGCTAGTGCTGCTGCTGACCACCTACCTGCTCTCCAGCTCGCTCCGCGCGGTCCTGCTGGTGGCCCTGATCCTCGTCATCGCCGGCCCCGCGCTGGTGATGATGACCTTCGACCGGAACAAGCGATGACATTGGAGAAGGCCTTGACCCTCGAGCTGCTGCCCGCCGTCGATGTTGCCGACGGTGCCGCCGTGCGCCTGGTGCAGGGCGCCGCCGGCTCGGAGACCTCCTACGGCGACCCGCTCGACGCCGCGCTGGCCTGGCAGGAGGGTGGCGCGGAGTGGATCCACCTCGTCGACCTCGATGCCGCCTTCGGCCGGGGCGACAACCGGGCGCTGCTGGCGGAGGTCGTCGCGCGGCTGGACGTGCAGGTCGAGCTCTCCGGAGGCATCCGCGACGACGCCTCCCTGCGGGCGGCGCTGGCCACCGGCTGCACGCGGGTGAACCTCGGTACCGCTGCGCTCGAGTCGCCCGACTGGGTACGCAGCGCGATCGCCGAGTACGGCGACAAGATCGCGGTGGGGCTCGATGTCCGCGGCACCACCCTGGCCGCGCGCGGCTGGACGCAGGAGGGCGGAGACCTCTGGGAGACCATGGCCCGCCTGGATGCCGACGGCTGCGTGCGCTACGTCGTCACCGACGTCCACCGCGACGGCACGCTGACCGGCCCGAACCTCGAACTGCTCCGCGAGGTCTGCGCCCGCACCACTGCTGCGGTGGTGGCCAGTGGCGGCGTCTCCTCGCTGAACGACCTGCGGGCCATCGCGAGCCTGCGCCTGGACGACGGCCGCGGCGTCGAGGGGGCCATCGTCGGCAAGGCGCTCTACGCCGGGGCGTTCACCCTGCCCGAGGCGCTGGCGGCCGTCGCGGGCTGATCGGCCGATTTGAGTGCAGATCGGGCGGCCCGGCCCACCCGATCTGCACTCGAAGCGGAGGGCGTTAGCGCGGGCTGGCAGACTTGCGGGGTGACCGTCGCCGTCCGTGTGATCCCGTGCCTGGACGTCGACGCCGGGCGCGTGGTGAAGGGCGTCAATTTCGTCGACCTGCGCGACGCGGGTGATCCGGTCGAGCTGGCGCGCCGCTATGACGAGCAGGGCGCCGACGAGCTGACCTTCCTCGACATCACCGCCTCCTCGGGCGGGCGGGAGACCACCTACGAGGTCGTCCGTCGCACCGCCGAGCAGGTCTTCATCCCGCTGACGGTCGGTGGCGGCGTGCGCACGGTTGCCGACGTGGACGCGCTGCTGCGTGCCGGGGCGGACAAGGTCGGGGTGAATACCGCCGCCATCGCCCGTCCCGAGTTGCTGGCCGAGATCGCCGAACGCTTCGGCAACCAGGTGCTCGTGCTGTCGATCGACGCCCGCCGGGTGCCGACCGGGCAGGCGGAGACCGAGAGCGGGTTCGAGGTCACCACGCATGGCGGACGCACCGGCACCGGCATCGACGCGGTCGACTGGGCGCGGCGCGCGGCCGAGCTCGGCGTGGGGGAGATCCTGCTCAACTCGATGGATGCCGACGGCACGAAGGATGGCTACGACCTGCCGCTGATCCGCCTCGTGCGGGCCGCGGTGAGTGTCCCGGTGATCGCCAGCGGGGGAGCCGGACACGTCGAGGACTTCCTGCCCGCGGTGCAGGCCGGCGCCGACGCGGTGCTCGCCGCTAGCGTCTTCCACTTCGGCGACCTCACCATCGGCGCCGTCAAGGACGCCCTCCGGGCCGGCGAGGTCACCGTTCGCTAAGCCGGCGGCGGAACCGACCAACGCTGACCGCTGAGCCGGGCAATCACGCGGGCCCGGGACGCTCTTTGTGCGCGTTCCGGGGATGGACTTTGTGCGCGTTCCGGGGATGGACTCTGTGCGCGTTCCGGGGATGGACTTTGTGCGCGTAGTGGGTGTTGGGGCGGGGTGCGGGCGCCCAGACCGCGCACAAGGTCGGCCACGGGGCGCCGACAGCGCGCACAACGTCGGCCACGGGGCGCCGACAGCGCGCACAACGTGGACGGCCGCCGCGGCGGGGTCCAGCTGCCCGGCCAAGGGAGCCTCGTGCGCGTAGGCCG
>JAOPUX010000073.1 GCA_025963285.1 Jatrophihabitans sp. | reverse complement strand
GCCGCTCGCTCCGAGCCAGCCCCGAACGAGGCTTCGCGGCCCGAGCCGGCGCGTCCGGAGCCAGCAGAGGTCCGGTCGGCGGAGCCTCGCACGGCTACCCGCTCGGTGCGCCAGACCCGTCGGATGCGGGCAGTCAGCGATCGGGCACCCTCCGGCCGCGAGCGCCACGAGGAGAAGATCACCGTCTACTGCTCGCCCGAGGAACTGCTCGACTTGGAGTCGGCCCGACTGCACCTGCGCGCCGAGCACGGCCTCGCCGTGGATCGCGGCCGCATCGTCCGGGAGGCTGTGGCCGTGGTCATCGCTGATCTCGAGGCAAAGGGCGAATCGTCGATCCTGGTTCGGCGACTGCGCGAATCATGAGCCTCTCGGCTGATGGTGAAGTAGAACTTGAGGCTCTGTCTCCCGCAACGTCCACCGGAATGACCGAGGAGTCGGCGCCGACACTCGGCGACGGCGCCTTCCACGTGCGGCTCGAGAACTTCGAGGGACCGTTCGACCTGCTGCTCAGCCTGATCACACGGCGACAGCTGGACGTCACTGAGGTCGCGCTCTCGCAGGTCACCGACGAGTTCATCACCTATCTCGCGGGCTCCGCGCGCTGGGACCTCGGCCAGGCGACCGAGTTCCTGGTGGTTGCGGCGACCCTGCTCGACCTCAAGGCCGCCCGGCTGCTGCCCTCAGCAGAGGTCGAGGACGAGGAGGATCTCGCGCTGCTGGAGGCGCGCGACCTGCTCTTCGCCCGGCTGCTGCAGTACCGCGCCTACAAGCTGGCCGCCGCCTACCTGGGTGAACTGGAGCGGACCGAGGGACGCCGCTACGGCCGAGCCGTGGAGCTGGAGTCGCGGTTCGCCGAGCTGCTTCCCGAGGTGCTGATCGGGCTTGCTCCGGCCGACTTCGCCGCGCTGGCCGCGCTAGCTCTGGCTCCTCGCCCGATCCCCACGGTTGCTACCGACCATGTCCATGCGCCGAAGGTCAGCGTGCGGGAGCAGATGGCGATTCTGCGGGACCGGCTGCGACGGGCCGGTTCGGCGACCTTCCGCACGCTGGTGGCCGACTGTGCCTCGACGATGGACGTCGTCGGGCGCTTCCTCGGCCTGCTCGAGCTCTACCGGGACGGCGTGGTGGCCTTCGACCAGGTCGAGGCCCTCACCGAGCTGCGCGTGCGCTGGCTGGGCGGCGAGGACGCCGAGGAATCTGAGGTCGCCCCCGCGGTCACCGATGTCGACGAGGAGTACGGATGAGCGAGCAGGGGGAGCCGTCTGTGGCTGCCGCATTTGTCGAAGGCGATTCATCAACAGACAGATTTGTCGATATTGCTCGGGAGCAGCCGGGCGCGCACGGGTCGGGCGATGCCGGGTTTGACGGAGACGGGGCCGCGGCGCCGATCGGCGCAGGCGACTCGGCTTCGAAGGGCAGCGGGACGTCTTTGCCCTCGACGACCGAGGCAGCCATTCTCGACGAGGCGAACGGTGCCGAGGAGGTAGCAGTCGTCGGCGAGCCCGGTGCCTCAGGCGACATACACGCTGCTCCCGGCGTGCCGGATGCCGACGACGACGAACCCGTTGAGGACGCTAACGCTGCCGACGACGCGGACGTTGATGGCGTGGCGGAGGCGGGCGACGGAGCGGACGTTGACGGCGGGTCGAGTGCTGCCGACGAGCTGGAGCCGGAGGCAGAAGACTCAGGCGATCCGGTCCTGGAAGATCCGGCCGAGCTGGCGGCCGCGGTGGAGGCGATCCTCTTCGTCGTGGACCTGCCTCTGTCAGTGGCGGCGCTCGCCTCTGCCCTGCGCCAGCCGACCCCGGCGATCGAGACTGCGTTGGCGAGCCTGCGGGCCGGCTATGACGAGCGGTCAGCCGGGATCGAGCTGCGTGACGCGGCCGGGGGAGTGCGGATCTACACCCGCCCGGTCTACGCGCGCCATGTCGAGCGGTTCCTGCAGGACGGTCAGCGCAGCCGGCTCAGCCAGGCTGCACTCGAGACGCTGGCCGTCATTGCCTACCGCCAGCCGGTGACGCGGTCACGGGTCTCCGCGATCCGCGGCGTCAACGTCGATGGGGTGGTCCGCACGCTCCTTTCGCGAGGGCTCATCGTCGAGGTCGGCAGCGACCCGGAGAGTGGCGCGGGACTCTTCCGCACCTCCGAGCTGTTCCTGGAGCGGATGGGAATGCAGACACTTGACGAACTCCCGTCTCTAGCTCCACTTCTTCCTGATCTGGAAGGCTTGGAAACCGAAGAACTGTGAACGTGAGGATGAGACGCTGAACGGCGAAGGTGTACGGCTACAGAAGGTTCTCGCTGCGGCGGGGCTCGGCTCGCGCCGGGCGTGCGAGGTCCTGATCGCGGAGGGCCGGGTCTCGGTCGACGGCGTCGACCATGTCGAACTCGGTACCCGCGTCGATCCTGCGACCGCGGTGATCAAGATCGACGGCGCTCGGGTGAACGTCCGCGAGGACCTCGTGTACTTCGTGCTGAACAAGCCCCGCGGCGTGCTCAGCGCGATGACCGACGACCGGGGGCGCCCGACGGTGGGTGACTTCGTCGCCGACCAGCCGCAGCGGCTCTTCCACGTGGGCCGGCTCGACGCTGACACCGAGGGCCTGCTTCTGCTGACCAACGACGGCGAACTGGGGCATCGGCTCATGCACCCGTCCTTCGGCGTGTCGAAGACCTACCTGGCCACTGTCCCGGGCCCGCTGGGCCGCGATGTCGGTAGGCGGCTCCGCGCCGGCGTCGAACTGGAGGACGGCCCGGCCAAGGCCGACGCCTTCCGGGAGGTGCAGGCCAGCGGCGACCGGGTGATCGTCGAGATCACGCTGCACGAAGGGCGCAACCACATCGTGCGGCGGATGCTCGCCGAGGTCGGTCACCCGGTGCAGCGCCTGGTTCGCACCACGATCGGCCCGGTTCGTCTGGCCGGCCAACGGGTCGGCACGCTGCGTGAACTCACCCGTGACGAGCTCGCCGAGTTGTATCGGCTCGTCGAGAAGTAGTGACATCGAGATATCGCCAGAGCGGTTTACGGCTATACCTCTGCAGCTATGAAGCGCCATAGCTAGATATTGTTAAGTCGATAGACTGCCGCAGGCAGCAGGTGAGGGTCTCGATAAAGACTTAGATAGTTAAGTCGACTTCCACCGGGCGGAGTGGTGACGACACGCCCCGTCGATCAACGCCGGGCCGCTGCCTGTCGACGAGTGCCGTAGCGGCGGTTCCCCGGCTTCACGCTCCTGATTGCAGCAATCTATCGACATACCGATTCTTTCGACCGCTGAGCTAGACCGGCACTCGACTTGAGGGCCGACGCTTCTCTTCGGCCAAGCAGGGCTTGCGGCCCCCGGCGAGTGCGGTGCGCTTTCGGTCGATAACCGAAATCGGTGTAGCGGTTCACAGCCAAAGCTGCTTACCTCTATGTCGTTAAATGTCTAAAACTGTAAACCGGCCTACAGCTACATCGTTCTGGCGTGTCATCGACCCAGTCGCGCGAGCCGTCCGATCAATGTGCCAAGGTAGGGGCTGGCAGAGTTGGTGAGCCGTCCCTAGGCAGCCACGGCCGGGCCTGACCGGGCCGGCGGGGCACCGAGGGTGAGCGCTCAGGCGTAGTGAGGGTGTGGCGTGGCAGTTCGGGCGATCCGCGGTGCGATCCAGGTCGAGGCGAACGAGCGGGACCTGATCCTCGAGGGCACCTCTGAGCTGGTGCAGGCCCTGCTCAGCCGGAACCAGATCACCGCCGAGGACCTGATCAGCATCGTCTTCACCGCGACGCCCGATCTGAACGCGGAGTTCCCGGCCTACGCCGCCCGGCAGATGGGCATGACCGACGTGCCGCTGCTCTGTGCCGGCGAGATCCCGGTGCCTGGTGCGATGCCGCGGGTGCTGCGGGTGCTCGCACACGTCGAAACCGATCTCGACCGATCAGCGATCCAGCACCCGTACCTCCGGGGTGCCGCAGCACTGCGTCGGGACCTCCCGCAGTAGGCCGGCTCGGTAGCCGGCCCTCGGTGAGGTC
>JAOPUX010000071.1 GCA_025963285.1 Jatrophihabitans sp. | reverse complement strand
GAGCGCCTGCCCGATGCAGGATCGACTCGGCTCGGCGCAAGACCGGCGCGTCGACCATGTGGCCCGCGACGGCGACCACTCCGGACCCCGAACCAACACCGACGACGCGGGCCGCCCACTCGATCTGTGCCGGCGTCGGGTGCATGGCCTCCCGCACCGCGGCGACCTGATCTGGATGGATGCAGGCCTTCGCGATGAAGCCCTGGGCCGCGGCATCCTGTGCCTCATGCACGAGGGAGGCCATGTTGGCGATATCCGGGAAGACGCTGTCGATGGCCGCGATTTCGTTCGCGGCGCAGGCCAGCAGGACGTCGGTGCGGACGCGGCGCGCGAAGTCATACAGCTGACCGTCGTCGTCACGGGAGCCGACCGCTCCGAGCGACGCAGCGAGATCCTCCGAACCCCACATGACCCCGTGCACCGCCTCGACGGCAGCGATCGCATCTAGCTCGCGGACGCCGATCGGTGTCTCGCACAAGGCGACGACCGAGCGGCCGGAGAGTTCGCGCAGGTCATGTGGCGACTCTGTCTTCGGCAGCATGATCCATTCGTACGGCGTGCGTCCCAACGCCTCGAGATCAGCGGCAAAGTCTGGCGAGTCGGCGGGGTTGACGCGCACCAACACCCGCAGGGGGTCCAGTGGGTGCTCGATCAGCGCGGCGCGGGCCGCCCGCTTGGCGTCGGGTGCCACAGCATCCTCGAGATCCAGCACCACCACGTCGGCCCGCTGCATCGCCTTCGTGAACCGCTCCGGGCGGTCAGCCGGGCAGAAGAGCCACGCCGAGCCAGACGGCAGTGCCGCACGGGCAGTGAGAGTCATCAAGGCCTTCCGATCGACGAGCTATCGAGCACAAGCGATGTTTGGTCACCGTAGCAGCGGGCAGCGCGCCGCTAGATCTCGTCATTACAGGTCACATCGGAGGTTCAAATATTGCTCCGCTGTTATGCTCGTACAACCACTAGATTGGCCCTTCAGTACATCGCTCACCCCACCACGAGGAGCGTCTCGACCATCATGCAGATGAACGGCATCAGCGACGAGGAGGCCTCCTTCGTCGAACTCGTGCGCGACTTCGTCGACCGCGATGTGCGCCCGTCGGTGAACGAACTCGAGCACGCGAACACCTATCCCGAGCAGGCCATCGAGACGATGAAGAAGCTCGGCGTCTACGGTCTTGCGATCCCGGAGCCGTGGGGCGAGGGCGCTGTGTCGACCGCCTGCTACGCACTCGTGACCGAGGAGCTCGCCCGCGGCTGGATGAGCCTGGCCGGCGCGATGGGCGGGCACACCGTCGTGGCAAAGTTGATCCTTGAATACGGCACCGCCGAGCAGCGCGACCGGTACCTCCCACGGATGGCTACCGGCGAGGTGCGCGCGACGATGGCCCTGACCGAGCCTGGTGGTGGCTCGGATCTGCAGGCGATGCGCACGACCGCGCGCACCGACGGTGAGCACTACGTCGTCAACGGCTCCAAGACCTGGATCAGCAACGCGCGCCGGTCGCAGCTCGTGGCGCTGCTCTGCAAGACCGACCCGAGCGCCGAACCCGCTCACCGGGGCATCTCCATCCTGCTGGTGGAGCACGGCCCGGGCTTCACCGTCTCGCGAGACCTCCCCAAACTCGGCTATAAGGGCGTCGAGAGCTGTGAACTCTCCTTCGACGACTTCCGCACGCCGACCACGTCGCTACTCGGAACGGTCGAGGGCAGGGGCTTCGGGCAGATGATGCGCGGCCTCGAGGTCGGGCGAATCCAGGTCGCGGCGCGCGCGCTCGGTGTCGGACGGGCGGCGCTCGAGGACTCGCTGCGCTACGCCCAGGAGCGCGAGACGTTCGGCAAGCCGATCTGGCAGCACCAGTCGATCGGCAACTACCTGGCCGACATGGCGACCAAGCTGCAGGCCGCGCGGCAGCTGGTTCTCTACGCAGCCCGCTGCTACGACGCCGGACAGCGCGCTGACCTCGAGGCCG
The DNA here is from genome assembly GCA_025963285.1 of Jatrophihabitans sp. Lineage (GTDB taxonomy): Bacteria > Actinomycetota > Actinomycetes > Mycobacteriales > Jatrophihabitantaceae > JAOPUX01. The sequence continues at coordinate 108,473 of JAOPUX010000071.1, read as the reverse complement.
GCATGGCCAAGGTCTTCGCCTCCGAGGCAGCGATGCAGATTGCGTTGGACGCGGTCCGCATCCACGGCGGGTACGGCTACTCCACCGAGTTCGACGTGGAGCGGTACTTCCGCGACGCACCGTTGATGATCGTCGGCGAGGGCACGAACGAGGTACAGCGCAACCTCATCGTCCGGCAACTCATCCAGCGTGGATCGGTTGCCCCATGAGGTGCAGCGCCCGATGATGTTAGACGGCGTCACCGTCGTGTCGATCGAGCAGGCTGTGGCGGCCCCGTTCGCGAGCCGCCAGCTGGCCGACCTCGGCGCCCGCGTCATCAAGGTCGAGCGGCCTGACGGTGGGGACTTCGCCCGCGGCTACGACCATCACGTACTTGGCGAGTCGAGCTTCTTCGTCTGGCTGAACCGCGGCAAGGAGAGCCTCGCCGCCGACCTTAAGGATCCCGACGACCTTGCCCTCGTCGACCGCATCATCGCCTCCGCCGACGTCGTCATCCAGAACCTCGCGCCGGGGGCTGCCGAGCGCCTTGGCCTAGGCGCCGCGCGGCTGCGGGAGCGTCATCCGCGGCTGATCACCTGCACGATCACTGGCTACGGCGCGAGTGGGCCGTACCGGGATAAGAAGGCCTACGACCTGCTGGTGCAGTGTGAGGCGGGGCTGCTCGAGGTCACCGGTACCGAGACCGAGCCGGCAAAGGTCGGCATCTCGATCGCGGACATCGCCACCGGGATGTACGGCTACAGCGCGGTGCTGGCCGCCCTCTACGCACGCGAACGCAGCGGTGTGGGCGCCGAGCTCGACATCGCGATGATCGATGCCCTCGGTGAGTGGATGAGCCAGCCCGTCAACCAGGCGATCCATAGTGGTCACGCCCCCCGACGAACCGGGGCGCGGCACGCCTCGATCGCTCCCTACGGCCCGTACAGCACCGCGGACGGGGTCGTCTTCCTCGGGGTGCAGAACAATCGCGAGTGGGCGCGGCTGGCTGAGCAGGTGCTCGCATCCCCGAACCTCGTCACCGATCCTCGCTTCGCGGCCAACCCAGACCGGGTCGCACACAATCGCGAGCTGACCTCGATCATCGAGGCGCGCCTGAAGTCGGTGTCTGCCGAGGAAGCGCTTGCCCTGCTCGATCAGGCCGGTATCGCCAGCGCGCGGGTACGGACTCCGGGAGAGTTTGCCGAGCACCCGCAGTTGACAGCCCGCGACCGCTGGCGCGACGTCGTGACCCCCGCAGGCACCATTCAGGCACTGCTCCCACCGGTGATCGTCGCCGGGGCCACCGCCGCGATGGGCGCCGTGCCAGCCCTGGGCCAGCACACCGTCGCGATCCGGAGCGAGTTCAGCCCATGAGCGAACTCACGCATGAGGGACTCCTCGACGCCGACCCTGCTCGCGCGCTCGCCGGGCTGCTCGGAGCCGCTGTGCCTTCCGAGACGCTGCCACTGCTCTGGCACAGCGTCTACCTGCTCGACCGGCCACGGCACGAGGACCTCGGGCCGGACGGCCATCCGTTCCGCAACCATGTCCCGCTGCCCCCCCGACCCGGCCTGCGCCGGATGTTTGCCGGGGGCCGCATATCGGTGCTCCAACCGCTCCGGCTGAACCTGCACACGACCCGCCGCGCCTCGGTCGTAAAGCAGGAGACCAAGCACGGGCGGAGCGGGACGCTGATCTTCGTCACGGTCGCCTACGAGTACCTCCAGCACGACTCGGTGCTCGTGCGGGACGAGCAGAGCCTTGTCTATCGAGAGGCGGCCCCGGAGAGCAGCCGCGGAGAGCAGCCGGTGGGGCCGACCGTGGCACCGGGCCCCGGAGAGCGAAGCGTCGCGATCGATCCGCCACTGCTGTTCCAGTACTCGGCGCTGACGTATAACGCGCACCGCATCCACTACGACCGCGACTTCGCCGTGCGCGATGAGGGGTATCCCGGCCTGCTCGTCCACGGGCCGCTGCAGTCCTTGCTGATGGCTGAGCAAGCCCGGACCGTCGATTCCGTTGTCAGGGCTCCTTACCATTTCGTCTATCGACTCGAGTCGCCACTATTCGACAACCAGGGACTCGTCGTCGGCGCCGCCGTCACCCCGGAGGGGATAGTCACCCACGTGCGTGACGCCTCCGGACGCCACACGGCGAGCGGGTTGCTGGCGGCTGGCGCCTAGGCCGACCGCGGGTCCGAGCTCCACGGCTGTGCCATTATTATGCTGCTAACTTGATATAAGCGCATTAGAGACTGCCGGCCCGAGGAGAGCAACCATGGCGATCGCCACCATCGACCCCGCATCCGGCCTGCTGGTGAAGGAGTTCGAGGCGCTGTCCCCGGCCGAGTTGGACCATAAGCTCGAACGCGCAGCGCAGGCCTTCGCCACGTACCGCCTGACCACGCTCGACGAGCGGGCTGCCTTGCTGCGCGCGGCGGCCGCCGTGCTGGACCGCGAAGTGGAGTCCGTCGCCGCCCTGATGACCCTGGAGATGGGCAAGACCTATACCGCGGCGAAGGGCGAGGTCGCCAAGTGCGCCACCGTGCTGCGCTACTACGCCGAACATGGCCCGTCCTACCTCGCGGACGTCACGGGGCCCGACACCTCCGTGGGCGCCCGCCGGTCGTACGTCACCTACCAGCCACTCGGCCCGGTACTCGCCGTCATGCCTTGGAACTACCCCCTCTGGCAGGCCATGCGGTTCGCTGCCCCTGCGCTGATGGCCGGCAACGTCGGTCTCCTCAAACATGCGAGCAACGTCCCGCAGACTGCGCTGTACATGGAGCAACTCTTCGCCAGTGCCGGATTTCCGGCCGATGTCTTCCAGACCCTGCTCATCGGGTCGGCGACGGTCGAGACCGTGCTGCGTGACCCCCGGGTAGCTGCCGCGACGCTGACCGGCTCGGGGCCTGCCGGACAATCGGTGGCCGCGATTGCCGGCGACGTGCTGAAGCCGACCGTGCTCGAGCTCGGCGGCAACGACCCGTTCGTCGTGATGCCGTCGGCAGACCTCGAGCGGGCCGCCGCCGTCGCCGTCACAGCACGCTGCCAGAACAACGGTCAGAGCTGCATTGCAGCCAAGCGTTTCATCGTCCACGAAGCAGTCGCGGACCAGTTCGAGCAGCTCTTCGCTGCCAAGCTGGCCGCACTGACCGTCGGCGATCCGATGCGGGCCGGCACCGATGTCGGGCCTCTGGCCACCGAGTCCGGCCGCGAGGAGGTCGAGCAGATCGTCGCGGATGCGGTCGAACACGGTGCCCGGGTCCTCGTCGGCGGAACCCGGCCCGATGGCCCAGGTTGGTTCTATCCCCCGACCCTGATCACCGGCATCACACGGGAGATGCGCCTGTACCGCGAGGAGGTGTTCGGACCGGTCGCCTCGCTGTACCGCGTCCCGGACGCCGCGGCGGCGATCTCGCTCGCCAACGACAGCGAGTTCGGCCTCGGCTCCAACATCTGGACCGAGGACCAGGACGAGCAGGTGCGCTTCGTTCGCGACGTCCAGGCCGGCATGGTCTTCATCAACGGGATGAGTACGAGTTACCCCGAGTTGCCGTTCGGCGGGATAAAGTCCAGCGGGTTCGGCCGTGAACTCTCCGACCTCGGCATGCACGCCTTCATGAACGCCAAGACCGTCTGGGTCGGTGCCTGATGGGCGCGGACGCAGCCCACCCCGACCCCGAGCGGGTCCAGCAGCTGCTAGACCGGCAGGACATCCTCGACTGCCTCAACCGCTACTGCCGCGGCGTCGACCGACTCGACGAGCAGTTGCTTCGATCGGCCTACCACCCGGACGCGATCGACAACCACGGCATCCACTGCGGGACGGTCGACGAGTTCATCGAGTGGGCGTTCGCGGGCCACCGGCGTAGCCAGTACGGTCACCAGCACTACATCATGAACCACAGCTGCGAACTCGCCGGCGACGTCGCCCACACCGAGACGTACATGATGATGGTAGGGCGCAACATCTCCGGCACCCCCGTGACCCTGCACGGCGGGCGGTACGTCGACCGGTTCGAGCGTCGCGACGGGCGGTGGGCCATTGCCTATCGGGCCTCGCTGGTCGAGTGGACCGGCGGGGTGAGCGAGCCGGACCTGCCCCCTGTCGTTCGGGTGCAACCGGGCGCGATCAGCCGCGACCAGAGCGACATCTCCTATGAGCGGCCGCTCGTCTTCGACGGTGCCGCCCGGTGACCGAGGTGCTGGGCGTCGATGAGCTGCTCACGACCACCCGGTCGATCCGCCGCCGGCTCGACCTGCAGGCGCCGGTCGACCTCTCCGAGATCACCGCGGCCCTGAGCACCGCCCTGCATGCCCCCAGCGGATCGAACGAGCAGAGCTGGAGATGGATCGTCATCACCGACCCGGCCGTGCGCACGCGGCTCGGTGCGCTCTACCTCGAGGCGTTTCACGAACGGCGCGCCAGAACAGCGCCGCTCGTGGCCACGACTGAGGCGCCGGACGACACCCGTCTTCGGGTGATGCGTTCGGCCGCGTACCTGGCGGAGAACATCGGCGCAGCTCCGGTCCTCGTCGTGCCGTGCGTGCGGCCCTACATGCCCCCGCATCCAGCCGACACCGAGCTGATCCGGGCGACGCTGTACGCCTCGATCTACCCGGCCGTGTGGAACTTCCAGCTCGCCCTGCGCACTCGTGGTTACGGAACATGCCTGACCACCCTGCACCTCATGCGTCACGCCGAGGCCGCTGAGCTTCTGGGTATCCCGGCAGGCTGGACGCAGTCCTGCCTGCTGCCGGTCGCCCGCATCAAGGGTGAGAACCGTTTCAACGCCGCCGAGCGGGCCCCGCTGGACTCGGTCATGAGCGTCGACCGCTTCTAACCCGCCTACCTGCTCAGGGGTCGGTGAGCTCCGCCGGGACCACGAGTACCAGGGGTTCGAACGGCTCCCCCACCGCGTAGACATTGTTGAACAGCTCGACCCCACCCGCGGCAAGGACGGCGTCGGTGCCGTACCAGTATTCGACACCCCCGACCGTCTCCATCAGGTCTAGGCGCATCGTGACCAGCTCCAGCCGATCGGCACGAGCCGTCTCGGACGACTCCTCTATCGTCAGCGAGGCCCTCCCGTCCACGAGCGTGACGGTTGGGTTTGCGAGCCGGACGAACAGCATCCCGAAGTGACCGGAGAACCGGACATCGCCCTGGAAGGACCAGGCGCCGGGGCGGCTCGCGTCGGCGTCATAGGTGAAGAAGATCCTGTCGTCGCTGAACGGAACCGCACGGTCACCGATCCAACCCTTGCCGTCAGACATGCGGCGCACGTACTCGACAAATGACCGCTTGATGGCCCAGACCAGCCCCAGCGGCTGGCTCGGCTGGCTGTCCTCTCGCGTCGACGTCACCCGGTCACCGCTGGCGGTGGTCGGTGCCACCGGGTTGCTTCGGATGGGCGTAGGGATGGGCGGCCGTCCCAGCAGGTGCCTGCGACTCGAGCAACTCCTTGGTCGCGGCGCGGTAGGCGGCAACGACCCTGTCCTCCTCGGCGTAGTCGAAGGTGTCGAGATAGTTCTTGAGGACCCGGCTGTCGGGAGGGTTCTCGATCCACCACCGGACGGCCTCACCCAGGGCGGCGGAAGCCGACACAGGCTCGTGGTAGCCGAGCAGGTCGACCGCCTTCTGCGGGCTGAGCAGTCCATGGGCCGTGGTGGGCAGCGGGAAGAGCGCCCGCCCGGGCCCGGCGAGCTCGAAGGGCATCGACACGAGGCGCAGCTCCCGTCCGGCGGCCACCGCGGTCAGCTGGATCCACTGCGCGAGGCTGTACTGCTGCAGGTCAGCGGCGTTGAAGACCTCACCCGCCGCGACCTCCGGCCGGTCGACCGCGCTGAGCAGGAAGTGCGCGGCGTTCTGGGCCGAGCACCGGGTCAGCAGCGTCAGCCCCGCATCGGGGACGATGATGTACTCGCGGCCGTCGAGTACCCGCCGGATGATCGACCACTCCCGGGGGTACACCTGCCTCGCACCGTAGATGGCGGGGTAACGGAAGATCGTCGCCCGAAACGCGCCCTGCTCGTGCAGCTGCATCACATGGCGCTCGGCCTCGCGGATCAGCCGAGAGAAGCGAGCACCAGCCGACTCCTCGGCATCCGGCACCCGCCCGCGGTCGGCCGCCGCCTCCGTCGCGGCGATCGGCATTCCGTGCGGCCAGAGGGTGTGTGGATCGTGGTAGCCGGGATAGACCGGCGCGCCACCAACGGAGACGAAGGTGTCACACGATCCGGCCAAGGCGTCGGCCACGTGCCGCACGCGCCCATAGGTGGCCACGACGAGCTCGAAGCGCCGCGACCCCAGGGCGTCCTCGACACTCTCCCGGAAGTGCGGGTCGGCATGCACATGCTCGACGGCTGCGAGCTCGGGGATCTCGTGACTGCCCCGATGCAGGACGGTGACCTCATAACCGCGTTCGAGCAGCCCGCCCACGATGTGCGGGCCGGTCGGGCCCGTCCCCCCGATTACGAGCACCCGCTGACCGGCTCCGGCCGCACTCACCGCGCCACCCTCGGCCCCCACGGGTTCACAGCGGGAAGCCCTCGGCCTGGAACGGCCCGTCACGCCAGGCCAGAGCCGCCTTCAGCCCCTCGGCAGCGGCCAGCTGCTGGAACTCGCCGGCCCCCGGGCGGAAGCTGCGCGCCAGCGCGTACCAGGGCACTGCAGCCTGCATGGCTGCCCGGATCCCCATCGTCTCGTAGCTCTGGTTGAGGGCCTGTTTGTTCGCAGCGAGCATTGCCGGATGCAGCTGCGCCATCGCACGCAGCTCGCGTGCCACCTGGTCGTCGAGCTCGGGGGCCGGGAAGCTCTTCGCGATCCAACCGATCTCGGCGGCCCGCTTGCCTGTCACGGAGTTGCCCGTCAGCTGTAGATACTTCGCCTGGGCCATCGACATCTTCCACGGGAAGTACTCGATATCCGGCGTCGACTGTGCCCGGGTGGGGGGATAGCCGATCAGCGTGTCGTCAGCGGCAAAGACGATGTCACACATCGACATGATCTCGGAACCGCCCGCCAGGCAGAACCCGTGAATCTTCGCCACCACCGGTTTGAGCAGGTCCCAGATCGTGAACCAGTCCCGCAGGCAGCTTCGCGGGAACTGGCCGGTCCAGGACTCGAACAACGGCGAATGGTTCCAGCCCGCCGGGCGCTCAGGTTCGGCCTCGTTACCGGCATAACTGTTCATGTCGTACCCGGCGCAGAACGCCGTGCCCGCCCCCTGCAGCAGGACGAGCGTGACCTCGTCGTCTACCTCGGCGGCCTTCAGAGCACAGACCAGCTCATTGCGCAGCGCCGGGCTCAACGCATTGCGCCTCTCGGGGCGGTTGAGCGTGATCGTGGCGATCCGGTCGGAGACCTCGTAGATGATGTTGTCGAATACGGGGTCGCCCGCACGGTCGCTCATGCATCGCCACCCGACGGTTCGCTCGCGCGCAGCACCGTCGCGGTGTCAGGAGCGCCGACCATGCGCCGTTTGCGTTCGGAGAAACGCCACTCGCCGTCGACCCTGCGAAAGTGCCACTCGTTGATCGAGGCGCTGACCAGCCGGATCTCCGCGCCGTCCTGATGCAGGATGAAGGAATAGTTGTTGGCTACCGCAGAGTCGCCGTCCACCCGGATCGAATTGTTGTTGCCCTGCATGTGCAGGCTGCGACCGGCGAAGCCGTCACCGTGCCCGGCCGTCCGGACGGCCATGAAGTTACGCATGGCCTCCTGCCCCTCCCACCGGATCACCTCGTACGGATCCTCGGGCCGCCCCGAGGACACGTCCATCACACAGTCGTCGGTGAAGAGGGCGTAGTACTCCTCGTCGAGGCAGGCGTCGGCATAGTAGCCGTAGCGCGCAAGCAGGTCACGGATCCGCCGCTCGTCCTCGAGTTCGGCGAGGCGGCTCTCCAACTCTGCCAATCGGGTTTCGAGATCCATCCGGGACGATGCCTCCTCAGGCGCGGCCGATGTCGGCGACAGGCACAGAAATGCTCGCTACCTTATCGATAACAATATTGTACGACGATAGAGAATCGGAGATCGCCATGCCTCAGGACGGGCCGTCAACGCCCCTTCGCCGCTTCGAGGGACGTGTCCTCATAGTCACCGGAGCCACCGGTGGCCTGGGCCATGCCTGCGTCCTCCGACTCGTCGAGGAGGGGGCGGCGGTTGTCGCGGTGGGCCGGCGCAGCGCCGCATGCGCCGCACTCGTGGCCGAGGTGGGCGCGCGCGGTGGATCGGTCGTGGCGGTGGTCGCCGATGTCACCGACCGCAGCGCACCGCAGCGCATGGTCGACGCCGCCCTCGCCTCCTTCGGCCGCCTGGACGGGGCGGTGAACAGCGCCGGCATGAGCCCACCGGCACAGGGGGTGATCGGCTACTCCGACGACCTGTGGGACGAGACGTTCGACGTCAATGTGCATGCGGTCTTTCGGTGCATGCGCGCGCAGTTGGAGCACCTGGTGCCGACGGGACGGGGGGCCATCGTCAACGTCGCCTCCTATACCGCCCGGACCGTCCAGAGTGGCGGCGTCATCGCCTATGCCGCCAGCAAGCACGCGGTGCTCGGGATGACCCGCGCAGCTGCGCGCGACTGCGCGGCCTCCGGGGTTCGAGTCAACGCTGTCGGCCCGGGCCACATCCGCACCCGCATGATCGACCGGCTCCTGGAGGCCCCCGGCGGGCCCGAGCGGTTGCGGGAGCGCATCCCCATGCAGCGGGTCAGCGAGCCGTCGGAGATCGCCGCGACGGTGGCCTTCATGCTCTCCGACGATGCGTCCTTCGTAACGGGCCAGATGCTGGTCGCCGACGGCGGCCTCTCGATCTGATCGAGGGGCGCTCAGCCCGCCTGTGGGGCCTGAAGTCTCGGGTTCTTGCGGAAGTCCCAGCTGACGATCTTCTCCGGCTCGAGGCACAGCCACGCGTGCCGCCCGTCGGGCCGGAATTCACCTGCACCGGCATACTTGCGCGCGTAGCGCGACTCCGCATCGGCCACGGCAGCCAGGGGCGCGGCCGTGCGCGGCACCTCCGACATCTGCCGGACCGACCCCGAGAGTTCGACACCGCGCAACTCGGTGTATTCCTCGCCTGCGTCCACGACGATCGAGACCCACGGGTTGCGTTCGAGATCGCGCCACCGCTGGCTCCGTACCACCGAGTTCAGCCACAGCGCGTGGCCGTCCCACACGAACCACAGCGGCGACACGTGCGGCCGCCCAGCGGGGCTCACACTCGCCACCCGACAGGTGCGTTGCTGGGCCAGGAATTCATCGATTTCGGCGGGAGACATGGCCAGGGACCGGTTCCGTCGCTGCTCAAGCTGTGCCATCCCATAAAGGTACCAACACGATAGGCGTCGATACTGCTCCGACCCGTTCCAAAGTCACACAGCCCGCGGTATCGTAGGCGATCCAACGACGAGGATGGGCTCCACATGACGACACGTGACGCTCCCCGGTCAGATTTTGACCACCATTCCAGCACGTTTGCTGCCAGGGCCTTCGAGATCAGCGACACCCTGCTAGCCGAGTGTCCGGTCTCCTGGTCGGAGCACTACGGCGGCTTCTGGGTCGTGGCCGACTACGACCACGTCACCGAGGCGTTCCGCGACCACGAGTCGTTCTCCTCGGCCAAGGGTGCGTCGGTTCCGGACTTGTCCTTCGGAAGCACCCACCTGCCGACGACGCTCGATCCGCCGGAGCACCACGTGTTCCGCAAGTATCTGAACCCGTGGTTCACCCTCGAGGCGATGCGCAAGCGTGAGCCGCAGATGCGCGAACTGATTCGCGAGCTGATCGAGGGGCTGGCGGCGAAGGGCACCTGGGACTTCGTCCCCGACCTCGCCGACATCATGCCCGGCACCATGATCCTGGTGATGCTCGGCATGTCGACGGATCGGCGTGACGAGTTCCTGGGCGCCATGGAACGGGGCATGAGCAACCAGGGGACGACCGACCCGGGTGTGCTCGCCCAGATGGCTGAGGACAAGCGGTGGCTGCAGGAGCAACTCCTCGGCGAGATCGCCGACCGGCGTAAGAACCCCTCCGACGACCTAATGTCCTACCTCGCCAACGAGCCGCTCTCCGACGGCCGCCAGATCTCCGATTCGCAGATCATCGACATCGTCATGGTGCTGCTGCTGGCGGGCTTCCACACCACGAGCGGCGCGCTCGCGGCTCTGCTCGTGCACCTCGAACAGCACCCCGACCAGCGCCGCCACCTGCAGCAGAACCCCGACATGCTCCCCACGGCCATCGAGGAGATCGTGCGCGTCTACTCGCCGGCCACCGCAATGGCGCGCACCCTCACCAAGGATATGGAGTACGGCGGCGTGCAGATGGCCAAGGGTGACCGCGCACTCATGGTGATCATGGCGGCGAACCGCGACCCCGAACACTTCACCGATCCGGCCGAGGTCGACCTGCAGCGCAGCGAGCGTGGCAGTGTCGCCTTCGGCTGGGGCGTCCACCGGTGCTTGGGCATCCACCTGGCGCGGGTGCTGCTGCGCCTGCAGATGGAGCTGCTCTTCGAGATCATCCCCGACTACCACGTCGACCTCGCAGCCGTCCGGCTCTCGACGACCCTGGGGATCGGTTACGTCCACACCTCGGTACCGGGCCACGCCCACGCGGTGGTGTAAGCCGTCCCCACACTCAGCTCTGCGTCGGCCGCGCGCTCAGCGTGCGAAGATGTCGACGAGGGCGGCCGGGACGTCACGATAGGTCCGGATCGGTGCCAGCCGGCCGCGACCCGCGCGCGCCAAGTCCCGGCCCAGGGACAGGTCATGCTCGCCGGCGGTCTCGAGCAGCACGTCCAGCCTTGGCAGCCTCGTGGCGATCATTCGCGGGTCCGGGCCGGCGTTGTGTACGCAGTCCGAGAGCAGCAGGACTCGGGCGTCCCGGGCACTGACCCGGGCCAGTTGCCGGGCGGCCACCTCGAGCGGGAGCCCGACGTTGGTGAGCCCCCTGGCCGGGATGCGGAGCACGGTGTGAAGCAACCGGTCCGGATCGGCCACGCGTCCCAGCGCGGTCAGGACTGCCGCGTCGGACCAGAACGCGACGACCGCCAGGTCGTCGTGTGCGAGTTCGAGGGCAAGGGCACCGACCGTCGCTGCGATCGCGCGGATTCGCTCGCCGCGCATCGAACCGGAGACGTCGATCGCCAGCACCACCGATCGCTTGGTACGCAACCGATCGCGGACAACGATGTCGTCGTCCTCCGGGACGGGCTTGCCCCCGAGTCGCTCGAGCGTCGCCTCCAGATCGAGGTCGTCGGCATTGTCGGAGAACCCCATCCGCCCGAGCTCCCCGGAACCACGCCGCGGCCGGACATCGTGCGGCGGCCGGCGCAGCGAGAGCCGGGCGGCGATATGGCGGGCCTGGGCCAGCGCGACGGGGTCGACCTCGGCAGACAGATCGACCTCCTCGAGTATCGAACCCTCCTCGGCGGAGTCTGCCTCGGCGGCTCCTGGTGGCGACTCCGGGGCGCCGGCTCCCGGCCTACGCGCACCGGTGGCTCTCAGGACGAGACCGCCGGCACCACCCGGCGCCAGTTCGAACACCGTGGGGTTGCGGTCAAGCTGCTTCGGCTTTCTGGCGAGGGGGGCCATCGAGCGGCGCCGGATCGGTGACTCCGCCTCGACCGCTCTTCAACCCGGCTCGGCCAGCGAGGGCCCAAGCACGAAGTGGTCCGTCCAGATGCTGCGCAGGACGTTCTCCGCCGTGGCACCGAGGGTGTCGTCGAGATGGATGCGGCCAGAGAGCGCCACGGCGGTCGCGTCGAATACGGTCTCGGCGTAGGCCAGACGCTCCGGCTCCTCCGGCACGGCGCGCGCCCCAGGCGGGCCTTCGGTGACGATGCCGCGCATGGCGAGCAGTTCGGCGCCGACGAGCGCGAGGTCGATGGCTCCCCGCACGCTGCTGCCCTGGCGGATGTCGTCGTGACGGCGGGTGGCCCGGGTCAGCTGCACCGCGTCGAAGTGCAGTGCAGCAAGCACCTCGGCCGGCAGGTGCGCCGCCATGCCGGCCCGGCGCCGCACGATCTCGTGCTCGGCCTGCTCGTCCTGATAGGTGAGCGAGATGCGGCAGAGCCGATCGTGCACCGACGTCGACAGCCGCGTCGTCCCCACGTTGTCGAAGGGGTTCATCGAGGCAACCACCCGGAAGGTGTCCTCCGCCGCGATCGTGCCGACCCGGGGCACCGTGATCCTGCGGTCGGCCATCGCCGTCAGCAGCGTGTTCAGAGTGTCGTCCGGCGCGCGGTTGAGCTCCTCGACGTAGAGGAAGCCGCCGGTGCGCATCGCGGTCAGCAGCGGGCCGTCCACGAAGTTGTCGGCGCTGTAGTCCTCCCGAAGCACGCGAGCAGGATTGTGATGCCCGATCAACCTGGCCGGCGTCAGATCGGCGTTGCCCTCGACGAACATCAGCGGAATACCCCACGTGCCGGTGATCGCGTGCAGCAGAGTCGTCTTCGACGTTCCCGGCGGCCCCTCCAGCAGCAAGTTGCGCCCCGCCGCGACCGCGGCGAGCACGAGGTCGATCTCACGCTCCCGGCCGACCACGTCGGCAGCCACCCTGGCGCGGACAGCGGTCACCGAGGGCCGGGCCGGATGGCTCGTCGTCACAGGAACCTCCGGGCGGTCTCGCTGCTGGGCATCCGCCCTCCAGTGCTGTCGGCGTCGCAGGGAGCGTAATGTACCGCGCCCGCCTAAGGGTCACAGTAATGCTCTAATCTTGTATCCGTCCGGTTGTCCGGCGGACGGCCTGTACGCAACAATGCTCTAGGTAACAGCCCCGTCAGACGACCCGAGCCGGATTCGGTCATACTCAGTTGTGTAAGTAGAATAATTAGCGTCCAACATTGGACGGGCGCCCGCATCGATGAAGGAGCAGATGGCATGACTGAGGTGGATGCGGTCCGCGACCCAGGCGCTCTGCTCGGCGTACCGGCCGACGAGACCTACGACGTGATCATCATCGGCGCAGGGCTTACCGGACTGCACCAGCTGCACGAGCTCCGGCAGCGGGGGCGCAACGTGCGCCTGTTCGAGGCCGGCGATGGCGTGGGCGGTACCTGGTACTGGAACCGCTATCCCGGCGCGCGGCTCGACTCGGAGAGCTATAGCTACGCCTACTCCTTCTCCGAGGAACTGCTCCAGGAGTGGGACTGGACCGAGCGCTTCGCCTCCCAGACCGATCTCGAGCGCTACTTCAACCACGTCGCCGACAAGTTCGGTCTGCGGGAGGACATCCAGTTCGGCGCCCGCGTCGCGTCGCTGACCTGGCTCGAGGACGAGAACCAGTGGTTCGCCGAGTTCATCGACGGCCGGACCGTCCGCAGCACCTACGTCATCACCGCGATCGGGATCCTGTCGGCGCCGATCTGGCCCGACCTCACCGGCCTCGACGACTACCGCGGCGAGTGGTACCACACCGCGCTCTGGCCGGACGAGGAGATCGACTTCACCGACAAGCGGGTTGCGGTGATCGGCACAGGCGCCAGCGGCATCCAGATCATTACCGAGATCGCGAAGACGGCCCGGTCGCTGGCCGTCTACCAAAGGTCGCCCAACTGGATCGTGCCGCTGCGCAACGCGCCGATCGATGAAGCCGAGCAGCTCGAGCTCAAGGCTCACTACAACGAGTTCTTCGACAAGCTGCGTCAGACGACGAGCGGGTTCGTCCACAACCCTGAAAAGCGCTCGACCTTCGACGTCCCGGAGGCCGAGCGCCTGGCCCGGTGGGAGCACCTGTGGCAGGAGCCGGGCTTCGCCAAGGTCTACAGCGTGTACCAGGACATCAGCCGTGACCGCGCGGCGAACGCCCTCTACGCGGCCTGGGTCTCTGACCGCATCCGCGAGCGGGTCACCGACCCCGCAGTCGCGGCCCAGCTGATCCCCGAGCATGACCCGATCGCGGTGAAGCGGGTTCCGTGCGAGAGCGGCTACCTTGAGGTCTTCAACCAGCCTAACGTCGATCTCATCTCACTGCGGACGACACCGATCGAGAGGTACACGGCCACTGGAATTCGCACCGATGACGGCGCCGAGCGCGAGTTCGACATGATCGTCTTCGCGACCGGCTTCGACGCGTTCACCGGCGCCTTCGACCGCATCCAGATCACCGGCAACGCCGGCGAGACCCTCAAGCACAAGTGGCGCAACGGTCCCATCACTTACCTGGGCCTGCAGATCGCCGACTTCCCCAACCTGTTCACCGAGGTCGCGCCGCACAACAAGGGCGGCCAGTGCAATATCCCGCGCTGCAGCGAGCAGAACGTCGAGTGGGTCACCGCCACGCTCGACTACCTCGCCAGCAATGGCCTCGACCGCATGGAGGCGACGCACGAGGCCGAAGAGGCGTGGCTGCAGCATGTGCACGAGGGCGTGAGTCAGACACTGCTCCCCGATGTCGACTCCTACATCTGGGGTTCCAACGTCGTCGGCAAGCCACGGGCCTTCGTCGGGTATATCGGAGCGCTCCCGGACTTCCGCGATCGCTGCAACCGGATCGCCGCCGAGGGCTATCCGGGGTTCACCCTGACCCGGGCCGCGGAGCGCGCGCCGGCATCGTGACCTGCCCGATCAGCGAGGTGCGCCCGTGAGTTACGAACCCGAGCAGTTCCGTATCGACATCCCCGAGGTGACCCTCGCCGACCTGGCGGAGCGGCTGCGGCGCACACGCTGGCCTACCGATCCGGAGAACGAGGACTGGCGTTACGGCACCTCCAGGGCGTACCTGGAGCCGTTCGTGCAGTACTGGCTCACCGAGTACGACTGGCGCGCGCAGGAGGCGGCGATGAACCGCTTCGACCACTTCCGCGTGGTGATCGACGGCGTGCCGGTCCACTACCTGCTGCGCCGTGGCACCGGGCCGAACCCGGTGCCGCTGCTGCTCACCCACGGGTGGCCGTGGACCTTCTGGGATCTCAACCAGGTGATCGAGCCACTGGCCGACCCCGGGGCACACGGTGGTGATCCTGCCGACGCCTTCGACGTCGTCGTGCCGTCCCTGCCGGGGTTCGCGTTCTCGAGCCCACTACGACAGACAGGCGTGGGCGTCGCCCGCACCGCCGAGCTGTGGCGCACCCTGATGCGTGACGTGCTCGGCTACCAGCGCTTCGGTGCGCAGGGCTCGGACTTCGGGGCGGTGGTGACCCAGCGCTTGGCCGAGGACCACCCAGAGGACATCGTCGGCGTGCATCTGAGCCGCTATAAGCGGCCGGCTGGGTCGGCAACCCCGGGGGCATCGGCAGTACGCCCCGAGGACTACGGCCCGGACGAGGCCGGCGACTTCGAGCGCAATGCGGCTGGGCTCGCGCTGGCTGCCAGCCACCTCGCCGTGCACACCAACGACCCGCAGTCACTCGCCTATGGACTCACCGACTCGCCAGCCGCGCTCGCCGCCTGGATCCTCGAGCGGCGACGCAGCTGGTCGGACAACGACGGCGACATCGAGCAGGCCTTCACCCGCGACCACCTCATCACTACCTTGATGCTCTATTGGGTCACCGACACCGTCGGGTCCTCGCTACGCTTCTACTGGGAGACGGCGCGCGAGGGTGCGCGCCCGCCCCACGGCGGAGAGCAGGTCGTGACGGTCCCGGTGGCTGTGGGCGTCATGCCCAAGGACGTGCAGGCGATGCCACGCCGGCACGCCGAGGAGGACACCGACCTGCGGCGCTGGACCCGCTTTCCGCGCGGCGGCCACTTCGGCGCTGCGGAGGTCCCCGACCTGATGGTGGAGGACCTGCGCGCCTTCTTCCGCCCCCTGCGCGGAGAGGTCGGCTAGGCCCCCTCGCGTTTGCCGGGCGGGAAGGTGATGTGCACGCCCTCGACACCCCAAGCCAGGCCCAGGTGCTCCACCGGCCGGCGCGACGTGTCGAGTGAGAACGTGGGCAGCCGCCGGCGCAGCTCCTCGAAGCCGATCCGCAGTTCGAGCCGCGCAAGGTGTACGCCCAGACACCGATGCGGGCCCAGGCCGAAGGCCAGGTGCGGCTTGGCCTGCCGGTCGAACTTGATCTCGTCGGGCTCCGGGTAGTAGCTCGGGTCGCGGTTGGCTGCGGCGAGCGGCCCGTGGACGCGCTCGCCCTTGGGGATCGGCACCCCCCCGACAGTGACCGAAACGTCGGTGACGTTGCGGGTCGGCACGGCCGGCGAGGTGAAGCGCAGCAACTCCTCGATCGCCGGGTCCAACGACTCCGGCGTCGCGAACATCGCATCCCAGGCCTCGGGGTGCTGGCCCAGATAGACGAAGCTCTGTGCAAGGACGCTCTTCACCGTGTCCAGCCCGGCGAGCATCATCAGCAGGAATGTGTCGAAGAGCTGGTCGTCGGTCAGGTGCTCGCCGTTGAGCTCTAAGTTGATCAGGTGTGAGGTCACGTCGTCGCTGAGCGACTCCCGTCGCACCGCGATGAGGTCGAGGAAGTACTGGCGGATCTCGCTGTGGGCCGCGCCACGGGCTGCATCACTCTCGGCCTGGGACGCCCCGATGATGCCGTGCATGACGATGCCGACCCACGAGTTGAGCCGGTGCAGATCCGCCGCCGGCCAGCCCATGATCGCGAGCACGGTGGCACCCGGGAAAGGCAGCGCGAACTCTTCGGCGAAGTCGACCTCGCCGGCCTCGATGAACTCATCGATCAGATCATTGGCGGCTCGGCGCAGAAGCGGCTCCAGCTCCCCCACCCTCGCCGGTGCGAAGAGCGGGTCGAGCACCTGCCGGTACTTGCGATGCTCCGCGCCGTCGATCTCAATCGGGATCATCGCCTTCTGGCTACCCTGCGTGTTCACCCCGTCGGGCGTGCTCGGGAAGCTGATGAACCCACGGTTGCTCCGCCGCAGCATGGAGCTGATGTCGTCGTAGCGGGTGATCACCCAGCAGCCGTTGCCCCGGGCCGAATAGCTGACCGGGACCTCGTCGCGGCGATCGGCCAGCTCGGCGAGCTGGGCGGCGATGGTGTTGGAGCTGAACGGGTCGTAGTCGCGGCGGAACCGCGCACGCAGCTCGTCGAGACTCAACTCGACGAGGCCGTCGGCTGGCACGTCGTTCTGGACGTCGGTCACCTGGCGTTCCTTCCCGTCAGTCGGCGAGATCGCCGTAGAGCACCTGCAGGTGGGTGAAGCTGTTCAGCCCCTCGAGGCCGTTCTCGATTCCGATGCCGCTCCACTTGCGACCACCGAAGGGCACGTGTGGGCCGTTGTTCACGGCGTGGTTGTTGAACCAGACGGTTCCGGCCTCGATGCCCAGCGCGACCTCTTCCAGGCGGCCGCGATTGGCACCCCACACCGAGGCTCCGAGGCCGAACTTCGTGTCGTTCGCCTGCCGCAACGCGTCCGCGACGTCGGTGTAGGGGACGAGCGGCAGCACTGGGCCGAACTGCTCCTCCTCGACGATCGCCTGACCGGCGTGTACCTCGGTGAGCACCGTCGGGCGAAGGAAGTACCCGCGATCACCGACACGCTGACCGCCGGCGACCGCCTTGGCGCCGTCGGCGAGCGCGGCGTTGAGGAGCCGCTGCACCCGATCGAACTGCGCGGCGTTCTGTACCGGACCGAGCTCGGAGGCCGGGTCGGTGCCATCACCGACGACCTTGGAGTCGGCGATGCGAGCCAGCTCGCCCGCCACGGCCGGGTAGAGGCTCTCGGGGACGTACACCCGCTTGACCGCACCACAAACCTGGCCGTTGTTGTAGAAGCCGCCGTTGAACAACCCCTGCGCCGTGGCGAGCGGATCGGCGTCGTCGAGCACGATCGCCGGGTCGTTGCCGCCCAGTTCGAGGGTCAGCCGCTTGAGGTCAGGGGCAACGGCAGCCGCAACGGCCTTACCCGCCTCTACAGAGCCGGTGAAGCTGACCTTGGCCGCACCCGGGTGCAGCGTCATCTCGATGCCCACGTCGTCACCACCGCTGATCACGTTCAGCACGCCGGCGGGCAGGACGTCGGCGAGTAGCTGACCGAGCCGCAGGGTTGCCATCGGGGTGTAGGGCGACGGTTTGAGAACCACTGTATTACCGGCCCTCAGCGCGGGCGCGAGCTTCCACGAGGCGAGCGCGAGCGGAAAGTTCCACGGGGTGATGGCAGCAACCACACCGAGCGGCCGGCGGACACCGGTAACCGACCCGGCGTCGATGACCTCGCGCCAGGCGACCTCCAGGTCGGCGAAGTAGGCGAACCAGGCGGCGGTGCCCTGGATCTCCAGCTCCGAGTCGTGCAGCGTCTTGCCGCACTCGGCGGTGAGCAGCGCCGCGAGCTCGGGCATGTTCTGCGCCAGCACGTCGACGATGGCGCGCAGGGCCTTCCGCCTGGCCGCGTCGTCGTGCGCCCAGGCGACCTGCGCCTCGGCGGCCGTGGCGAACGCATGGTCGACATCACCTGCCGAGGCCGCGGGCGCTGCGGCCCACACCGCCTCGGTGGCTGGATTGACGACATCCAGGGCACTCCCCGCGTCGACGGCCTGACCGCCGATCGTCATCGGGATTCGGGTGACCTCGCCCATGACCCTCTCGCCTCCGCGCTCACTTGCTCGCTCAACCCTGATCTGTTGATCCGGGGGTTCGACTCACCGTAGTCATCAATATTGTGCAATAGCAATAAGGAGGCACCGTCCACGGCAAATTCGCTGCAAATCTGCGGCTACAGCCGCACCTACCCTCGGAATCCCTGGTCAGGGCTAGCTCTCTCTCCATAGCAGTGTCATGCTTGTAGGCATTATTGGACTGCAGCACAGATCAAGGAGCCGGGGTGCCTGAGTTCGACCTCGTGGTGCGAGGGGGCACGATCGTCGACGGCGATGGTGGTCTCCCTGTCACCGGCGACGTCGCGATCTCGGGGGGCGTGATCCGCGAGGTGGGTGCGGTCTCCGGCCGTGGCTCGCAGGAGATCGCGGCTGATGGCGCGATCGTCACCCCCGGCTGGGTCGACATGCACACCCACTACGACGCGCAGGCCACCTGGTCGGAGCGGCTCGCGCCGTCCTCCTGGCACGGGGTCACCACCGTCGTGATGGGCAACTGCGGAGTCGGCTTCGCGCCGGCCAAGGAGAGCGACCAGACCCGGCTCGTCGAGCTGATGGAGGGTGTCGAGGATATCCCCGGTGTCGTCATGACCGAAGGACTGACCTGGGACTGGTCGTCGTTCCCCGACTTCCTCGACGTCCTGTCGCGCCGTTCCTACGACATCGACCTCGCTGCCCAGGTGCCGCACGCACCACTGCGCGTGCACGCGATGGGAGAGCGCGCCGCGGCCTACGCCCAGGCCACCGACGACGACATCGCGGTGATGGGTCAGCTGGTGCGCGAGGCCGTGGCGGCCGGTGCGGTCGGCTTCAGCACCTCGCGATCACTGAACCATCGCAGCGTCAACGGCGAGATCACCCCGTCCTACGAGGCTTCGGGGCGGGAGCTAATCGAGATCGCCCGGGCGATGGGTCAGACCGGCAAGGGCGTGCTGCAGCTTGTCACCGACTACCCCGACGTGGACTCCGACCTGCGGCTAATGCGCGACATGGCCTCGGCCTCCGGGCGTCCGCTCTCGGTGACGCTCACGCACAAGACGAGCGAGCCGGAGCGTTACCTGCGCATCCTCGCGGGCATCACCGCGGCCAACCAGGACGGCCTCGTCATCCGCGGGCAGGTCCCGGTACGCGGCATCGGCCTGCTGCTGGGGCTGCAGTGCTCGCTCAATCCGTTCGCCGGCAACCCGGTTTACCGGCAGCTCGCCGACCTGCCGGTGCCCGAGCAGGCGCGACGGATGGCAGACCCACAGCTGAAGGCCGAGATACTGGCAGCCCAGACGTCCGACAGCGGCAAGGAGCTCATCGGCGGCCAGCTCATCCAGCTCTGGCACACCATGTTCCCGTTCGCCGACCCGCCCGACTACGAACCGCACGCCGACACGTCGGTGCTGGCGGTGGCCGAGCGTACCGGGCGCGCGCCGCAGGACGTCGCCTACGACATGCTCCTCGGCGAGGGGGGCTACGCGATGCTCTATCTCCCGGGCTCGGGGTACCCGGGCACGCTCGACGTGGTCCGCGAACTGCTCACCCACCCCCACACCGTCCCGTCACTGTCCGACGGCGGCGCCCACGTCGGCACCATCTGTGACGCCAGCTTCCCTACGACGATGCTCCAGCATTGGGTCCGCGACCGTGACCACGATCGGCTCGACCTCGCCTACGCGGTATCTCGGCAGGCCCGGGACACAGCGCACGCGGTCGGGATGTTCGACCGTGGCCGTCTCGTCCCGGGGCTCAAGGCGGACCTCAATGTCATCGACCTCGACGCGCTGCGGCTCCATATCCCGAGGATGGTCTACGACCTGCCCGGTGGCGGGAAGAGGCTGATGCAGCGGGTCGAGGGGTACCGACACACCATCGTCTCCGGCGTCGAGACCTACCGCGACGCCGAGGCGACCGGCGCGCTGCCGGGCCGACTCGTCCGGTCCTGACCGACACCCACCACCTAGTTCCGACCAGCGCCGCACCCGGCGGCCCACCGACAGGGAGATTCACATGGCAGGACGGCTCGAAGGCAAGGTCGTTTTCATCACCGGGATCGCGCGGGGCCAGGGCAGGTCGCATGCTGTCCGCTTCGCCGAGGAGGGCGCCGACGTCATAGGTATCGACATCTGTGAGCAGATCTCGACCGTCGAATACCCGCTGGCGACTAAGTCGGATCTGGAGGAGACCGTCCGCCAGGTCGAAGCCCTCGACCGGCGCATCGTGGTGGGGCAGGCCGACGTCCGCGACCGTGCCTCGATGGAGGCCGTGCTGGACACCGGCCTGGCCGAGCTCGGGCGCCTCGACTTCGTGCTGGCGAATGCAGGCATCATGCCGATCTGGGGCGAGCAGTCCCGGACGATGCAGGCCTGGCACGACTGCCTCGACGTACTCCTCACCGGCGTGCTGAACACGGTCGAGCTGACCTACCCGCACATCGTCGAGCAGGGGCGCGGCGGCGCGATCGTCATCACCAGTTCGATGGCCGGCGTCGAGAAGCCGATGATGCGTACCGAGAGCTCGCACACCCTCGGCATGCTCGGCTACACCACCGCCAAGTCGGCGCTCAAGAGCTTGATGCGCAACTACGCGAGCCTGCTCGCGGCACAGAGCATCCGGGTCAACAGCGTCCATCCGACCGGCGTCAAGACCGGGATGATCGAGAACGACCTGATGGCGAACTACTTCGAGTCCACGACCGCAGAGGATCTGCTGACTCTGGTGAACGCGATGCCGATCGACGCGGTCGATCCGGTCGACATCTCGAACATGATGGTCTTCCTCTGCTCGGACGAGGCTCGCTACTTCACCGGCCACGTACTGCGGGTCGACGCCGGCGCCGATCTGCGCTGAGGACGGCCGACCGATGACCGCAACCCTCGACCCCTCGGCGGCCTCGGTCCTGGCCGGCCGGCTCTTCGACCTCGACCCGGAGATGATCAAGGATCCCTACGCCGTCTATCGGTCGATGCGAGAGCAGGAGCCGGTGCTGCGCGTTCGTTCGGTGGTCGCAGTATCACGCTACGAGGACATCAGGAACGTCCTCCGCGACCCGGTGACGTTCTCGTCCCGCCGGGCGGGCGGTTCACGCGTCCAGGAACGCAGAGCGGCGCTCTCCGGCCGCGACCGCGAGCGCTACGACTACCTCATCGACCGCGACAAGGTGATGATCGGGCAGGTCGACCCTCCCGACCACACCCGGCTGCGGCGCTTCGTCAACACTGCGTTCTCCGCCGCTTCGATCAGCGCCATGCGCGCCGAGGTGGAGCTCCTCGCTCAGGAGCTGCTCAACGAGATCGACGCGCGAGGGTCGGACGTCTTCGACTTCTCGGAGTTCACCTACCGCCTGCCGTTCATCGTCATGTGCCGATTCCTCGGTGTCCCGGACGTCGCGATCGACACCTTCCGCGGCTGGGCGGACGATGTCCGCAGCGGGCTCGGGACGAACTACGAGGACATCGATGCCGCCTACACCGCGACCGTCGAGATCCAGCGGTTCGTGGCCGACCTGATCGCCGACCACCGCGCCCGGCGAGCGGCTGAACCCACCGACCTCATCGGGCGGCTCGTGGCTCGCCAGGACGACGGCGCGGGGCTCACCGATGCGGAGCTGGACACCATGTTCACCGTGATGCTGACGACCGGCAACACCAACGACATGATCGCCAACGCCGTGATCGCCCTCGATGAGTACCCCGCTCAGAGGCAGCCTCTGCTCGACGATCCCGGGCTCATCCGGCACGCCGTCGAGGAGTTCTTCCGGTACTGCCCGGTGGTTCACGGTGTGCACCGGGTCGCCACCGCCGACAGCGACATCGCCGGATTCGAGGTACGGGCGGGCGAGACCGTCCGGCTGCTGGTCGCCTCCGGCAACCACGACCCGGACCGCTTCGCCGACCCGGACCGTCTCGATGTCACGCGCGCGGATGCCCGCCAGCACCTCGACTTCGGCTACGGAATCCATACCTGCCTCGGACAGTGGCTCTCCCGGCTGGAGATCGAGGTTGCGCTCCAGACCCTGCTGCACCGGCACCCTGGGCTCCGGGTAGCCGAACCGTTCGACTACCGCGCCAACTACAACTTTCACGGCCCGCAGAGGCTCCTGGTCCGCACCGGCTGACGCCGCCGGCTACGAGAGGTCGGTGAACGGCTGGGTGAGCGCATCGATCTCAGTGAGCAGCTCCCGGGGCAGCGAGTCGTCGAGGTCCCTGACCAGGCCGCTGAACTCCTCGGCCGACTCCGGGCCTACGACCGTGGCAACGACGCCGGGGCGAGAGAGCAGCCAACCCAGCGCCAGGCGCCCCGGCTGCTCCCCCTTGGCGTCGGCCAGGCGTTGCAGACCATCGGCCACGGCCAACTGCGCCGGCGAGTGCGCGGCGCGGCCGATCCGCGCGGCGCCGGAGAACCGGCGCCGCGCCGCCGCCGAGCCACCGAGCAACCCGCCAGCTAGCCCCGCATACGCGATGGCCGCTGACTCATATCGGGCAACGGTGGGCAGCAGGTCACGCTCTGCACTCCGCCGGGCCAGGTTGTACTGCAGCTGCTGCACGACCGGTGGCTCCAGCGAGTGCCGGCGGGCGGTCTCGTGCAACTCCATGGTCTGCTCCGCGGTGAAGTTCGAGAGCCCCCAGTGCCGGATCAGACCGCGGCCGATCAGCCGGTCGAACGTCGTGGCCAGCTCCGCCATGCCGGTGCCGGGATCCGGGTGGTGGACATAGAGGATGTCGACGCGATCGGTCGCCAGCCTGCGTAGGCTCCGCTCCACCATCCGCTCGACGTGCTCGCGGGAGACTCCGACGTCGTTGTGGCCGGGGCCGCTGCGCTCGCCGACCTTCGTCGCAAGGACGACCTCGTCGCGGTGCCCGCGCAGGGCGCGGCCCAGCAGTTCCTCAGCCGATTCGCGTGCGTCGGAGGCCGCCTGGCCGGGTCGGTCGAAGCGGGACTGATTGCCGTAGGTGCTGGCGGTATCGAAGAAGTTCACCCCCGCATCCAGGGCCCGCCCGACGAGAGCGCCGACGTCGGCCGCGGGCGGGGCGACACCGAACCAGGCCGTCCCCAGACACAGCGAGGACACCCGCAGCCCGGTGCGTCCGAGGACGGTGTATCTCACGCCGACGCTGACGCCCCTCTCGCACCGAGGATGGCGGCGGCGTAGACACAGGGTTCGTCGAAGGGGTTGTGCCATCGATGCGGCACCCCAGCCAGCACGACCGATTCACCCGGCCCCAGTACCCGCGAGTCGCCGTCAGGCAGTTCGAGCACGACCCGTCCCGAGATGACGATCTCCAGATCGAGGGAGTCGGTGGCGTGCATGCCGAGCGCCGCATCGGTGATGGTCATGTTCGCCGCCGAGGCCTGATCGCCACCCGTCAGGTCTCCGTCGGAGCGCGCGGGTAGCAGGACCAGCCCGAACTTGATGCCACCCGGGCCGGGGAAGCGCGCCCCCTCCGGCTGTCCCCCGATCGCCTCGGGCAGAATCGGCACGCTGTCGAGCGCCCACAACCACGAGGTCGCGAACCCGTTGGATACCGACCGGATCTCAGGGACGACATCGACGAACCTGACGTGTCCCTCGACCTCCCGGGCGACGACGCATGAGAGGCGCTCGAGTTCGTGCACCCCGCTCAGTCCTCGACGATCGTGATCGCACCCTCGGGGCAGTTCAGAACGGCGACCCGAGCCAGCTCCTGGAATTCTGGCGCAACGTCGGGATCGACGACGTGGCCGTAGCCGTTCTCATCGGCCTCGAAGACGGACGGCGCCGAGAAGGTACACACGTTGTGGCCCTGACATACGGCGGGATCGATCGATACCTTCATGACGCGGCCTCCTTGTCGTGGAACTCCAGGTCGAACTCCAGCGGTAGGCTCTTGAGCTGCTGCATGAAACTGCCGTAGCGGTGTTCGGGGACGAAGCCGGGCGGCACGCGGTAGTTCGGGAGCCGCTGGTGCCAGACCTCGAGCGCGATCTGCATCTCCAGGCGGGCGATGTGCACCCCCAGGCACCGATGCGGACCCAGCCCGAACGCGGTGTGCCGGTTGGGCTGGCGGTCGAGTTTGACGCCGTCGTCGTACACACTCCGGTCGGCGGTGACCCGCGCGAGGAAGATGCGGTCACCCGGCTCGATCGCCGTGCCGTGCAGCTCCATGTCCTGGGTGGCGATCCGGCCGACCGGGCCTCCGGAGTTGTAGAGCCGGGTCAGCTCCTCGAGTGCGAGCGGGATGATCCCGGGATCGTCGACGATCCGCCGCCGGTCCTCGGCGTGGGTGGACAGGTGGAGCATCGTGTAGGCCAGGTTGCCCGCGGTCGTGTCCTGTCCCGCGACGAACGCCAGGCTGCCGATCGACACCAGGCTTTCCATGTCGATCGGTTCGCCATCGATCCGCAGGGCAAGCAGTTCGCTGGCGAGGTCGTCGCGCGGAGCGTCACGCCGCTCCTCGAGCAGCCGGCGGACCACGGAGCCGATGTCGTCCTCCACCGAAGTCCGCGCCGACTGGTCCTCGAACCCGAAGGTCGCACGGTTGGCCAGCTCGTGCATGTGGTGGGCGTCCTCCTCGCCGAGGCCCAGCCACGCGAGGAAGAACTGGGCCGGGAGCTGAGAGGCGAAGTCGATGACGTAGTCGCACGTGCCCTTGGCCAGGATCTTGTCGATGAGGTCGTTGGCTACCTGGCGGATGTGCGGGTCGAACCGCTTCACCGCGCGAGGGCCGAAGAGCGGGATCAGCGGGCTGCGGTAGCGGCCGTGCTCCGGGGGATCCATCGCAATCGGGATGAAGCTGTTGATGACCTCGTGCGTCGTGTAGGTCAGCGACGTCGGCAGGCTGGACCACTTCGCTGGATCCTGCAAGACGTCCTTGATCGTGTCGTAGTCCGTGGCGACGAAGAAGCCTCGCCCAGCAGTGCTGTAGAGCAGTGGGCCGTCATCGGCCAGTTCGTCCCAGACCGCGAACGGGTCAACGCCGAGTCGCGCATCTCCCTCTAGGTCCACGACCCGGGTGTTCAACCCGGCCTGCGCGGCACGTTCCTGCATCGTCGACATAGCTGGACCTTCCGGTCGGTCTGGGCCTACGACGGGCCCAACCGCCAGGGCCCCGCAAGCTGCTAATTATGACGCTATCAATCCCTAGACGGCCTTTGCAATCTTCACCAGCTAGGTCCGACGGCCGCCTCCGACCCACCCCCGCCGGCTGCCAGAGACCATCATTGGGCCCAGCGTATGGCGAATCGGACAGATTCCCGGTCAGCGCGCGCGAGTAAGGACACGGAACGGTCACAATGCTGGACCAATTATGCTTTGGTCATTATTGTGAGAACGCTCACGGGTTCCGACCCGATCCTCTTTTCGCCTCTCGGAGGTAATTTCTGTGATCAAACGGCGTGGAACTTTGCTGATCGCCGGCGCCGCAGCCATAGCGCTCGCGGCAACCGCATGCAGCAGCAGTGGCTCGGGCGGTGGTGGCGGTAGCACATCTGGCAGCGCGTCGGGCAGCACCTCGGCCTCGACCTCGGCCTCGACCGGTGGCGGCACGGCTGCCACCGGATCGACTATCAAGATCGGCTATTTCGTATCGCTGAGCGGGCCGCAGGCATCGAGCACGGTGGCCGCCCTGCCGACTGCGAAGGCTTGGGCCGACTACGTCAACGCCAACGGAGGACTCGCGGGCGGGCACAAGGTCGAAATCGTCTCGGCCGACTCCAAGGGCGACGCCAGCGCCGGGCAGGCTGCAGCCACCAACCTGGTGGGTAACAGTGGCGTCGACGCGATCATCATGAGTGACCCGATCGCGGAATACGCCGTCTACGCCTCACTGGCGAAGGCCAATCTGGCCGTCCTGGACGGCAGCGGCTACGGCCCGTTCTGGCACCAGACGCCGAACTTCTACGACACGAGCACCGACAGCACCGCCACGGAGCTCACATCGGTGCTCCCTGCAGCTCAGGCCGGCGCCAAGGTCATGGCCGTCGCAGCCTGCTCCGAGGTCGCGTCCTGCGCCGAGAGCGCTGGGCTGATCAAGCCAGTCGCTGCCAAGGCAGGCATGAGTTGGGGCGGCGTCGTCAAGGTCGCTTCGACCGGCACTGACTACACCTCGCAGTGCCTGGCCTTCAAGCAGAAGAGCACCGATTACGTCTACATCGCCGTGGCGCCGCAGGGCACCGCGCGGCTGATGTCCAACTGCATCACGCAGGGCTACACCGGGCTGTTCGGCAGCGCTGCCACCAGCTTCGACCCGTCAACCTACGGCAAGGTCAAGGGCGCGAAGATGGTCGGTGCCATCAACGGGTTCCCGTGGTGGGCCAACGCTGCTCCGGTGCAGACGTTCCGTGACGCCATGACCAAGTACGCCTCTGGCACCAACTACGAGACGTCACAGTCGACCGCCACCTGGGCCTCGCTCGAGCTGCTCCGCAAGGCACTCAGCACCACGACGGGTGCAGTCACCAGGGCAACCGTGCTCGATGCGATGAACAAGGTCAGCAACGAGACGCTGGGTGGGCTGCTCCCGCAGCCGGTAACCTTCACCCCGGGCAAGCCTTCCGCGGCGGTGAACTGCTTCTGGTCGTTCAAGTTCAACGCGGGCGACAAGAACCCGACCCTCATCCCGCCGCCCGGCACGTCCGGCAACGGTGCGACCGGGGACCTCGCCAGCTCCTGCCTCGCCAGCTGATCCTGGCCCAGAGGTAAGCAGCGCCCGGTGTCGGCAACGACACCGGGCGCTGTGCTGTCTCAGTAGTGGGACAGTCAGCCGAGAATGCCCGCTCCGCCGTCGATCGTGATGCACTGTCCGGTCAGATACCTGCTCTGGGTGCCGCAGAGGAACAGCGAGAGGTCTGCCAGGTCGTCCGGCTGGGCCAAGAAGCCGGCAGGCGTCTTGCCCAGGTACCGCTCGACGAAGCCCGGCAGCGCCACCTTGTCGTCATTGATGGGGGTCTGGACGAAACCGGGGACGATCACGTTGACCCGGGTCCGCGGGGCGAGCTCCACGGCCAGCGTTCGGGCCAGCCCCTCCAGCGCCGCCTTCGACGGGGCGTAGGCCGAGAGTCCGGAGACGGCCCGATGCGCGCTACTCGAAGACATGAACACCACGGACGAGCCGTCGCTCAGGTGTGGTAGCGCGGCGTTCACCGCCAGGAAGGGCGCTCGCGTATTCACCCGCCAGATTCGGTCGAAGCTCTCGGCTGTCTGCTGCGCGAACGGCATCCGCTCGACGAAGGCCGCCGCGAGCACCATCGCGTCGATGCCGCCCCAGCGATCGACCGCCGCGCGGATCGGAAGCGCCGCATGCTCGGCCTGGGCGAGATCGGCCTCGACCGCGAGCACCTGACCCCCTGACCGCGCAATGTCACCAGCCACTGCGCGCAGCCGCACCGGGTCGCGTCCGCTGACGACCACCCGCGCGCCAACCCGCGCGAAGGCTGCCGCAGTCGCCGCCCCGATGCCGGAGCTCGCACCGGTGACGATCACCACGCGGTCGTGTAGGCCCGTCGCCTCGGCGTAGGACTGCGCGTTCGGTGCTGGCCGGGCAGTCCCGGTCTGGTCGTCGCTCATCGTCCACTCCGGGAGCTCGGCCGGGCGGCAGTTGCCGCCCGAGGTGTTACCAGGCTAGGAGCATCGCTAGCCGTGGTCCATCAGCATTGCGCTACTCACTCAGAGATCCGCATCTGCGAGACAACGCGCCAATTCCAAGGCACTGGCAGTCTCCTATGACATTATTGCGGGAAGGTATGTACACGATTATCAGCCGGACGCCGCGTAAGCCCCCTCGCGGACGGCCCGGGTGCCGAGAGGACGAGTCCCGTGGACAAGATCGACATCCTGTGGGCCATCGAGCAGATCAAGCAGCTCAAGGCGCGCTACTTCCGGTTCACCGACACCCGGCAGACCGCGGACTTCCTCAGCTGCTTCAGCGAGGATCTGGTCTGGATCTGGTACGCCGCCGATAACGAGACCGTGCTCAAGACGATCAACGGCCCTGGCGAGTTCGGCGACTGGCTGGACTCGATCGGCCCCAGCAGAATGGCCGGATTCTCCTGTCACATGGGGCACACCCCGGAGATCGAGATCGTCGAGGAGGACTTCGCACGTGGCATCTGGCCGATCGAGGACTATGTCTACAACCCGGGCGACAAGCACTTCAAGGGCTACGGGCATTACTTCGAGGAATACCGGCGCACCAACGCTGGCGAGTGGAAGATCAGCCGGTGCGAGTTGAAGCGCCTGCACGTCGACATCCTGGGCGCGGAGGGCGAGCAGGTCGCGCGCTGAGCACTCCACCGGACTGTCCACCACGAGTAGGGGCCATGGCCATCGACCACGACGTATCAGATTTCCGCAGCGTAGGAGCGGCGGTAAGCAATTGGGGCCGCTGGGGGGCGGGCGACCAGCTCGGCACGGTAAACCTCATCACCCCCGAGCGCAGGGCGGCCGCGGCGCGGCTGGTCCGGCGAGGGGAGATCTTCGACCTCGGCATGCCGCTGGACGCCAACGGCCCGCAGCGCGGCGGGAATCGCTTCAACCCGATCCACCGAATGACGTCGATCCCGTCTGACGGCGCCCGACCGGACGGCATGCTGGTCAGCGACGACATCGTCTCGTTTCCGCTGCAGTGCGCCACCCAGTGGGACGGCTTGACCCACGTCGGCTACGACGACCGTCTCTACAACGACGTCCCCGCGTCGGCCGTCACCGCAGCGCGCGGCGCGGAGCGGAACTCCTTCCACCTGGTGGCACCCCACCTCATCGGCCGTGGCGTGCTGGTCGACGTGGCCGCGGCAAAAGGGGTCGGCCGCCTGGCAGCAGGCATGGAGATCACGCCGGACGACCTGGACGACGCCCTCGCCCACCAGGGCGTGCAGACGGCATCGGGTGACATCCTGCTCGTCCGGACCGGGTGGTACCAGCACTTCGCCGCTGGTGACGCAGGGACCTTCATGAGCTCGAGCACCCCGGGCCTGGGGCTCGCCTGCTGCGCCTGGCTCTACGAGCACGACATCGCGGCGGTTGCAGCCGACAACTACATCGTCGAGGTTCTGCCGAGCCGGCAGCCACCTGCGATGTATCCCCTCCACATGGTGGCCATCCGCGACATGGGGCTGACTCTCGGCGAGATGTTCAACCTCGAGGAGCTGGCCGTGGACTGTCAGTCCGACGGAGTCTTCACGTTCCTGCTCGTCGGCACCGGCCTCAAGGTGACCGGCTCGACCGGCACACCACTGACCCCGGTGGTCGTCAAATGAGGCCGGTCAAATGAGGCCGGCAGTGAGCGAGCTACGGAGTCAGGCGACAGAGCCGGGCGTCTCAACGCTGTAGGTGATCGAGGAGCCGCCGTCGACCACGATCGCCTGGCCGGTGATGTGCCCGGCGATCGGCAGTGCGAGGAACAGGATGGCCCCAGCGACGTCGGCAGGCACCGCCAGCCGCCGCAGCGGAGTCCGGTCGATGTTGGTCTGGACGAGCTCCGGCGTCCAGGAAGGGTTCTCGATCTGGCGTGGGGTGCGCACCAGACCGGGCGCCACCGAGTTCACGCGCATCCCGCGCGGGCCGAGTTCAACGGCTGCGGTCCTGGCCAGCGACATGATGCCCGCCTTCTCCAGACCGTAGACGGCATGCATCGGCGCGCTGGTGAGCGCCGCGATGGAGGTCACGAAGGTCACGCAGCCACCGCCACTCGCCGTCATCTGCGGCTCGGCGCACTGGATGGTGAGTAGGGCGTGCTGCAGGTTGAACCGGCGGTGCCATGCCAGGTCCTCGTCGGTGAACTCCAGCACCCCCTTGTATTGCGACATCCCGATGATGTCGACGACACCGTCGAGGCGGTCGAAACGCGTGGTCAGGCCGCCGAACAGCGCGGTCATCGAGTCACGTTCGAGCGCGTCCCCGGCCAGCCCGACACCACCCACCTCAGCGGCCACCGCCTCGGCGCGGTCGAGGTCGAGGTCGACGCACACGACCGTGGCGCCCGCGGCCGACAGGGCGAGCGCCGCTTCGCGGCCAATGCCCTGCCCGGCGCCCAGCACGACGTGGACGGTGCCGTCGAGGCGCAGCATCGCGGCGTAGTCGGTACGGGTCGCGGCCACGGCTTCTGCCTCGCTCATGCCTGCTCGACCAACGAGATGACCTCGCGCGGGCAGCCCGCCACCGCGCCCTCGACCCGCGATCGAAGCGCGTCATCGACATCCTCGACGAGCAGGGTGACCAGACCGTCATCGCCGAGGTCGAACACCTCGGGAGCCATCGCCAAACAGACCGCATTGCTCTCGCACCGCGACACGTCCACGTGGACCTTCATTTCCCCACCTCCAAGTCGAGCTAGAGCATAACAAGGCATGATAATTACCAGCGACGAACCCGGGCCGGTCCACAGCAGGCCCGGACGGCGGAGAGGGGCTCGAGAATGTCACGCACTCCCACGGTGGCGGTGACCCGGAGCGGTCACGTCCTGACGATCACCCTGGATCGTCCGGCCAAGCGCAATGCGATCGGGCGCCAGATGGCAGATGAGCTCGACGCCGCCCTCCGCACGCTCGACGACGACCCCGACCTCTGGGTCGGAGTGCTCCGCGCGAACGGTCCGGTGTTCTGCGCGGGCAGTGACCTGACGGCCGATGGCGACTACCTGACGCCGGCCGGCGGAGAGTACGGTCTCATCCGCCGCGCGCGCAGCACTCCGCTGATCGCGGTCGTGGAAGGGCCGGCCCTGGGCGGTGGCCTCGAGGTCGTCCTTGCCTGTGACTTGGTGGTGGCCTCTGACAACGCCAGCTTCGGCCTACCCGAGGTACGGCGAGGGTTGGTGCCGGCCTGCGCCGGGCTCTTCCGAGGTCCTCGGGCGCTACCGGTAAACCTCGCCCGGCAGCTGGTTCTCACGGGGACCCCGATCACCGCGCAGCGCGCGGCCGAGGCCGGTCTGGTGAACGTGCTGACCGAGACGGGCCGGGCGCACCTTGCTGCCGAGCAGCTCGCCGCCGAGATCATTGCCAACAGCCCGACCGCGGTACGCGCCTGCCTGCGGGCGCTGCAGGACGTGCTCGGAGCTGACGATGCGTTGGGGTGGGCTGCTACCGACCTCGCCCGCGCGACCGTCGGGCCGTCCCTCGATCGCGCAGAGGGCGTGCGGGCGTTCCTCGAGAAGCGCGAGCCGCGCTGGAGCGGTACCTGAGCCGCACCACCGCCGCTAATGCTGCATGCTTACAACACAACTTGTATAGCATTACGACGGAGAACCGAAGCCCCGGAGGAACCTCGTGCCGACTCGCCACAGTCCCACATCGACAGACGATCGGAGCATCGCCGTCAGCTGGCTCGGGCGCTTCGGTGACGCCGTCGGGACGGGCGACGCGCACGCTCTCAGGGACCTACTATCGACGGACCCGTGGTGGCGCGACCTGTACGCGCTGACCTGGGACATCGTGGCGATGCACGGCGCCGACGACATCATCGACACCCTGAGCGGCGTCCTGCCGGTCAGCCGGTTCGGCGGCATCGAACTCGACGAATCGTGGCCGGTCGCACGCAACGGCGGGGCGATCGAGGCGATCTTCCGGTTCACCACCGCCACCGGCCACGGCCGCGGGGTGATCCGGCTGCTCGAGGAGGACGGGCGGTGGCGCTGCTGGATCGTCTCGACGAGTCTCGAGGGCCTGCGCGGCCTGCCCGAGGCGCGCGTCTCGATCGACGATGCGGCAAGCGATGCCAACAACCTCCCGCTCTCGCCCGGCGCCCGGCGGGCACAGCAGCTCGCCGGTCACGCCCGCGGTGAGTATCGCGACGAGGACCCGAGTGTGCTGATCCTCGGTGCCGGGCACTGCGGGCTCTTCCTGGCAGCCCGGCTTCGTCAGCAGGGTGTGTCCGCGCTCCTGGTCGATCGCCACGCCCGTGCCGGTGACAACTGGCGGCTGCGCTACCACGGTCTCCTCCTGCACGACACGAAGTGGGCGACCCAGTTCCCTTATCTTCCTTACCCGACGACGTGGCCGCTCTTCGTTCCCAAGGACATGCTCGCGGACTGGATGGAGGCCTACGTCAAGCTCCTGGACCTGGACCTGTGGACCAGCACCCAGGTCCGCAACGCCGCGTGGGATCCCGATGCTGCTCGCTGGACGGTGTTGCTCGAACGCGGTGGAACGCAGCGGACCCTACGCCCGAACCATCTGGTGTTCGCGACCGGTAAGGACGGGATCGCGGCCATGCCCACGGTCGAGGGCGTGGACTCCTACCGCGGCACGGTCGTCCATTCGAGCGCGCACGTCGGCGGCGAGTCGCTGGCGGGCAAGCGGGTGATCGTGGTCGGCACCGGCTCCAGTGGCCACGATGTGTCCCAGGACGCCTACGAGAGCGGCGCGGCGTCGGTGACCATGGTGCAGCGCAGTCCGGCATACGTCTTCTCCCAGCGACACGGGGTGAAGACCCTCTTCGGCAAGTACTACAGCGAGCACAGCCCGGACGTCGAGTACGCGGATCTGCTCGCCAACGCCACCCCGCTCGCCTTCGGCTTGGCCAACGCCCCTCACCTCACGCGGCAGATCGCAGAGCTCGACCACGATCTGATCGCGGGCCTCGAGGCCGCTGGCTTCCGTACCACCCTAGGGCCCGGCGATGCCGGCCAGGCCTACATCGCCTCCCGCGGGCGCGGCGCCTACTACATCGACAAGGGCAACGCCGCGCTCATCATCAATGGTCACGTCCGCGTCCAGCCGGGCGAGATCGCCCGGTTTACCGCAGACGGGGTCGTCTATAGGGACGGTACGGAGGAGCTAGCAGACGTCGTGGTGTTCTGCACCGGCTATAGCAACATGCGGGAGGTGGTCCGCCCGATCGTCGGCGACGAGATCACCGACCAGCTAGCGACAGTCTGGAACGTCGACGACCGCGGCGAGATCCGGACCGCCCTGCGCCACTCGGGGCACCAGAAGCTCTGGTTCATGGCCACCGGGTTCCGGCTCGCCCGGATCTTCTCCCACCACGTCGCACTGCTGATCAAGGCGATGGACGAGGAACTGCTCGACCCGGCGGTCAACGTGGAGCTCAAGCAGCCGCCCGTCGCGGGATGAGCGACGCTCAGGGCGCGAGCGAGACGACGGTGGTCTTGAGCTGGGTATAGGTGGAGAGCGCGGCGAAGCCCTTCTCACGCCCGATACCGCTGCATTTGTAGCCGCCGAAGGGCGTCTCGATTCCTGCCGCTCCGCCGTTGACGATCACCTGACCGGCCTCGAGCCGGCCGGCGACGCGCAGCGCCCGAGCAGAGTCCGACGTCCAGACCGCCGCCACCAGTCCGAAGTCGGAGTCGTTCGCGAGGGCGACCGCCTCGTCCTCGCCGTCGAAGCGGCTGACGGCAAGGACCGGCCCGAAGATCTCCTCCCGGAAGATCCGCATCTGCGGCGTGACGTCGGCGTAGACCGTCGGATGGACATACCGTCCGCGTGCGAGTGCGCCCTCCTCCGCAGCGCGGCCACCGGTGACGAGCCGGGCTCCATCCTCCCGGGCCGCCGCGAAGTACCCGATGACCTTCTCGTGCTGTGCCCGGGTGGTGAGCGGGCCGAGACCAGCGCCCGGGACCCGGGCGGCCACGCGTTCGGCCACCGCCGCCAGGAACGGCTCGTAGATACTCGCTTCGACAAGCAGACGGGACAGGGCCGCACACTGCTGGCCCGCCGCGACGCACACCGTCGCAGCGCCGGTCGCAGCGCGCTCCATGTCGGCATCGGCGAAGACGATGTTGGGCGACTTCCCGCCCAGTTCGAGGGTCACCGGCACCAGCCGATCGCCAGCGGCCCGGGCCACCACGCGCCCGGACGCGACCGAGCCGGTGAACGCGATCATCCGCACGTCGGGGTGCGCAACGAGCCGGCTCCCGACATCACCGCCTTCGCCAGTGACCACGTTGAGCACACCCGGCGGCAGTCCGAGCGTCGAGGCGAGCCGAGCCAGCAGCACCGTGGTCGACGGGGTGAACTCCGACGGCTTGATGACCACGGTGTTGCCCACCGCCAGCGCGGGCGCGATCCCCCGGGCAGCCTGGCTCAGCGGCCCGTTCCACGGTGTGATCATCCCGACCACGCCCCAAGGCTCGTTGCGGGTGAACGCATGCTCGCCGGAACCGAGGTCGATGGTCTCGCCGAAGTGGGCGCGGACGATGCCGGCGTAGTACTCGAAGTAATCGGCCGCCGTCTCGATCGAGGTGCGGCCCTCGCCGTCGAGCTTGCCGGTCTCCGCGCACTCCAGCTCGACGAACTCGTCCCGTCGCTCGCGGATCGCGACGCCGATCGCTGCGAGCATCCGGCCGCGGTCAACTGGCGGCCGGGATGCCCAACCGCGCTGAGCGAGACGTGCCGAGGCCACGGCAGCGTCGACGTCGACGGCGCCACCGAGCGCTACCGCACTCGTCGGCTCCCCGGTTCGCGGATCGGTATTGACCAGAACACTGTTTGCCCGGTTGTGCAGTGTTGCGTTGCCGACCCAGTGGCTCACCTGCCGCGGCACCGTCATGCCTGCAGTCCGGCCGCTTCGGGGTCCGGCTCGTATACGACGCCGGCCGCGGTCAGCTCCTCGATCATCTCTTCCGGCATCCCATACTCGCGCAGCACCGCGACGCTGTCTCTCCCCCTTGTCGCCGGCGGTCGGCGTATCGACCCGGGTGTCCGGCCTAGCTTGATCGGGATACCCAGCATCCGGAACCCGTCGAGCTCCTGCACCATCTCGCGCTCTGCGACCTGCGGATCGGCCAGGACGGTGTCAAGCCGCCGCACGAGACTGACCGGCACACCTGCCGCCAAGAGCTCCAGCGAGCCGGACCGGCCGACCTGCGCCACGTCGAGCAGCTGTCCGAGCGCTGCCGTGAGCTCGGCACGATGCCTCACGCGGTCGGAGTTGGTGCAGAACCTCGGGTCGTCGGCCAGGGCGGCGTGCCCCAGATAACTGCACAGGATGCGGAACTGTTCGTCGGTGCCGCCCGCGACGTAGATCGGCCCGTCTGGTCCGGGGAAGCTCTCCGACGGCGCGATGTTGGGGTGGGCGGTGCCGAGGCGCCGCGGAACGGAGCCACCCATGAAGTAGTTCGCCGCAGCCGGGTGCAGCAGGCTCACGGCACTATCCATAAGCGAGAGATCGACGAGCTGTCCCCGCCCCGACGCGTTCCGCTCGTGCAGCGCGAGCAGGATCCCGGAGAAGGCGAGCATCGCCGTGGACAGATCGACGATCGGCATCGGAATCCGGATCGGCAGTCCGTCGGGTTCGCCGTTCATGTCCATGATCCCGCAGTAGGCCTGCATGACCGCATCGAGACCGGGCAGGCCGCCCATCGGCCCGGTGCTACCGAACGCGGTGATCCGGCAGTACACCAGCGCCGGAAACTCGCACATGAGCGCGTCCGGAGCCAGACCCCAACCCTCCATCGTCGCTGGTTTGAAGTTCTCCACCACGACGTCTGCGGTGGCGAGCAGCCGTCGCAGCAGGTCCTGGCCGTCCGGGTGACTCAGATCGACGCATAGGTGGTCCTTATTCCGGTTCAACCCTGCGTAGTAGGCGCTGATGTCTCCGGTCTGTGGGGGCCCCCAGTTCCGGGTCGGGTCACCGTTCGGTGGCTCGACCTTGATCACCCGAGCGCCGTGGTCGGCGAGCAACTGCGTGCAGTACGGGCCGGCGAGCACTCGGGTGAGATCGATGACGGTGAGACCGGCGAGCGCGCCAGTCACTCCGGGCGGTTGAGGCTCACGATGCATGGAGTTGCGTCGTCTGCAGCCACGACTCGGGCACCGGATGCCGGAACAGCTTCTCGGCGGTTCGGTAGGCCATGTTCAGGGCGTCGTCGGGTCGCAGGCCGGCGAAGCGGTCGGCAACGAGTTTCTGTGTGTCCGGCCAGGTGGAGTCGGAGTGCGGATAGTCGGTCTCGACCATGATGTGGTCGCTGCCGATCATGTCCACCGCATTGAGGTTGGACGGGTTGTCGATCATGCAGAACCAGAAGTGGTTGCGCAGCAGTTCGCTCGGGGACTCCTCGCCCACCCAGCTGCGCCGGAGCGCAACGCCCGCGTGCTCCATCATGTAGTCGAGGCGGTCGACCGCCATGGGCACCCAGCCAATGCCACCCTCGGAGAGCGCCACCTTCAGTTTCGGGAACCGCTGCGCGACGCCCGAGAAGGTCCACTCGATGCCCGTCACCATGGCCGACGCCGGGAACAGGGCGGCCAGCGTGAAGTCCTGCCCCTCGAAGGACTGCACCCGATCGGCGATCGGGTCCAGCACCCAGCCGGCGGCACCGAGGTGCAGGCAGGCGACGGTCTCGGTCTCCTGCAGTGCGTCGAGGATCGGCGTCCAGTAGGGGTCGCCGATGCGCGGCAGGCCGAGGTGTTGCGGCAGGTCGGGCAGGGTGGCGGCCTTGAATCCTCGCTCGGCGTTGGCACGGATCTCGGCTGCGGCCCGCTGCGGGTCGGTGTAGAAGACCATCTGCATCGGGATGACGCGCCCCGGGTGCGTTCCGGCAAGCTCCTCGAGATGCCACCTGTTGTAGGCCTGCATCGTGGCGAAGCCCAGGTCCGGGTCCTTGCTCAGCGCGAGGACCCGGCCGGAGAAGCCGAAGACGCCGGACGGAAAACAGGTGTGCGCGTACACGCCGTCGATGTCCATGTCCGCCACACGGGCGCTGATGTCCCACGATCCCCGGCGCACCTCGTCATCGCGCACGGGCTCGCGGCTCCAGGCCTCCGAATCCCGGCCCGCGACGTTGGACAGGCCGCTCTCGGCGAGCAGCTGACCCTCGTAGTCCCAGCGCTGCGAGCCGTCGGGGAGCTCGACACGCTTCGGGGCACGGTCGGCGAACTTCACCGGCATCCGGTCGTCAAAAACGTGAGCCGGCTCGTGCAAGTGATCGTCGACCGAGATCACCGGGTAGATGCGCTCCCGCGGTGCCGGGTCGGGCAGGATCATCGGGTCCGGACGGTTGACGGCAGACGGCATGGGAGCCCCTCAATCCGCGTGCCCGAGGCTCGCGGAGCTATGTCCTATTGTGTTGATAATAGTTCTTCATAATCTATGCAGCAACAGTTGACGGACCGGCAGATCCCGGCACTGAGCGGAATCAGGCCCGGCGAGTCACCTCGTCGCGGACCTGGCTCGTCTGCCTCCACTTCATGGACACCCGGCGCTCGCTGATGCGCCAGCCAGCAGGCGTCCGGAGCAGGGTGTCCTCGTAGGCGCCGCCGCCAGAGGTGCGCACGATCTCACCGTCGGTGTCGCTGCGCCGGCCCAGCTCCATCCGGTAGTCGGAATAGGCGGACGCACGATCACCCTCGATGGTGATCACGGTGTTGGCCACCGGATGCTGCGCGAAGAGCCAGTCCGGGTCGGGCTTGTCGAGCCGAGCCCGCATCTCACCCGGCGCCTCGCGCTTACCGCCCATCGGGGTGAAGTCGATGACCGCGTCGTCAGTGAAGACGAGGTCCCACCGATCCCAGCGGCGTTCGTCGAGGCCGTAGGCGTAGTTGTTCAGTGCGGCAAGGATGTCGAGACGATCACTAACCGTGCCGTTCTCAGTCGTGCTGGGCGTGGTCACACGCCTCCTCTCGGATCGAGACGGCCTAGTGCTACTGACGCAGCCGTACCTGGACGCCGGCATGCTCTGCCGGCAGATCGACGCCGAGCTCCGCCGCGACGGCCTCGGTGTCCGTGCCCGCCCGCGGTGCCGGCCTGGCCTGTGACGGTCCGGTACGGGAGAGCCGAAGCGGCGAGGCCGCCACGGCCACTCCGCCCGGGAACACCGGGTCGGACAGGTCGAGCCGCATCTCACGGGCCACCGCCTGCTCGTGCGCAAACGCCTCGGCGATCGTGGCCACGCCCGCGCCGGGCAGTTTCGCCTCGAAGAAGCGGCTCTTCCAGACGGCGACGTCCTGCGCGCGCATCGCCTCGACCAGCATCGGGTTGAGCAGGTCCTCGTTCTGCTGGCGCAGCGGCTCGGTGGCGAAGCGCGCATCGTCGATCCACTCGGGGTGGTCGACCACCTGGCAGTACCGGGCCCAGAACTGCTGGGTGATGGTGATGACGAACCACCGGTGATCGGCCGTCTCGAAGACCCCGAACGGCAGCGATCCGCTGCCGCCCCGGCGCGGTTCGGGCAGGAACTGCTTGCCGAAGGTCAGGGCCTGGGGCACGCGGTAGGACAGCAGCGCCACCTGCGCATCGAGCAGGGCCAGATCGATCTGGCGGGGTTGATGGTCGACGTTTCGCAGCCGCAGCGCGGCGAGCACTCCGAGCGCGGCGTACATCGAGCCGTTTAGACCGCCGATCGGCATGCCCCAGCGGACGGGCTCTCCCGGATACGCCGAATCCTCGCTGATGCTCTGGCCGCCGCCCAGGGCCTGGATCGCGGCATCGAAGGCCGGGAACTTGGCCCACGGTCCGGTGTGGCCGTAGCCGTTGACCGACAGCGAGATGATCTCCGGATTGACCGTGCGCAGTGTCGCCGGGTCGGCGCCGAGCCGCTCCAGCACGCCGGTGCGATAGTTGTCGATCACAGCATCCGCACTGGCTGCCAGCGCATGCAGGAACGTCCGGCCCGCCTCGGTCTTGAGGTCGGCCACAACGCTGCGCTTATTGCGGTTCAGGCCGCACCGGTACGCCGCCTCCCGCGCATCGTCGGGGTAGGGCTCCACCTCGGTGCCGGTAGGCCGATCGACGCGGACGACCTCCACGCCGAGGTCGGCGAGGATCTGGGCGGCGAATGCCTTGCTCGGTTCCTCGCCGTCGAGTTCGATCACCCGCAGCTCCCGCAGCGGCCGCCCGATCGCCTGCTCGTTGACCTCGCGGGAGGGCCGATAGGGGGTGGAGCGCGCCAGCGGATCGTCATTGCGGTAGATCACGTGACGCGCGGCGAGGTCGGCTAGTTCCACATCTCCGAGTCCGAGCAGCTGGCGCAGCACCTCGGTGGTGTCGGCGCCGAGCAGCGTCGGCGCGGTCCACGTACTCGGGTCGCCAAATTTCAGGGGATCGCCGACCACCGATGCGGTGCGGCCATTGGCGTCGCTGATCTCGACGAGCATGTCGCGCGCGCGCAGCTGGGGGTGTTGAAAGACGTCGTTGATACGCGTGACCTTGCCTGCGATGACACCATTGGTCAGGAACTGCTCCTGCCACTCGTCGGCCGGCTTCGTGCGCAGCACCTCGGTGAAGAGCTCGACGAGCACGCTGCGGTTCGAGTGGCGCGTCGACACGGTGGCGAAGCGTTCGTCTCCGATGAGTTCTGGACGCCCGATGACCCGGCACGCGGCGGGCCACATCTTGTTGGCGACACCGATGGCGAGCCACTGACCGTCGCCACATTCGAAGGTGCCGTAGGGCACGGTCCCCTGCCCGCCCTCGAAGGGGCTGGGCGCAGGCTCTTGGCCGAAGGAGAGCGCGAGCGGCACGCGGTAACTGTTCAGCGCGAGCATGACGTCGAGCATGGCGATGTCGATGTCCTGCCCCAGGCCGGTCGCATCGCGGTCGAGCACGGCGGCGAGGATGCCAATGCAGGAGTAGAGGCCGGCGAAGATGTCCCCGATCGGGATGCCCCACCGTACCGGTGCACCGTCGTCGTGGTTCTTGGTGAAGTTCATCGTGCCGCAGAGGGCCTGCACGATCGGGTCGTAGGCGGGCATCGACGCCCACGGTCCGAATTGGCCGAAGCCGGTCAACGAACACGAGATGAGTCCCGGGTTGATCTCGCTGAGAACCTGGTAGTCGATGCCGAGGCGCTGGCGGACCCCTGGGCGGAAGTTGTCGACGACGATGTCGGCGACAGCTGCCAGGCGCGTGAACAGCCCGCGGCCCTCCGCCGACTTAAGGTCGAGGCTGATCGAGCGCTTCGTCCGGTTGAGTCCCCACGCGAAGGCCTCCGACTCGGTGAACGGTGTCGTGGCGTCGAACTCGCGCTCCGGCTCGGTGGGTAACGATTCGACCCGAATGACCTCGGCACCCAGGTCAGCGAGCACCTGCGTCGCGTACGGACCGGATACGACCCGGCACAGGTCCAGCACCCGCAGCCCGGTCAACGGTCCGCGGGACTTGCCTGATGAGACCGGTTCGACGGGGTGCGGCACGATGGTGGGGTCCTTCTCAGCCAATGACTACAGTGTTGGGTCATCGTAGCTAGCTAGTAATGCTGACAGCAACATTGCAAAGCAATTGGATCTCCGGCCTTCGCCTGAAAACTGGCGATCGCAGGCGCATCACTTGTTTTGTATCCTTGCTAGAAAGACCACTTGACCTAAGGGAGATGCCATGCATGTGCAGGCCGCGACGCTATGGGGTGTGGGTCAGCAGTGGTCGGTCGAGGATGTCGAACTCGGCGACCCCGGCAACGGCGAGGTACTCGTCAAGGTGATGGCTACCGGCCTGTGTCACTCCGACGACCACGCCGTCACCGGAGACTCCCCCACCGTGTTCCCGATCATTGGCGGGCACGAGGGCGCAGGCATCGTCGAGGCGATCGGGCCGAACGTGACCCATGTGGCGGTCGGTGACCACATCGTCCTGGCGTTCAACCCACCGTGTGGGCGCTGCAGCTACTGCGCCGGTGGCCAGTCGAACTTCTGCGCGATGTCACGGATGGCCGCCGACGGCTCCCTCGCACCGAGCCGGTTCACGATCGGCGGCGCGCAGGCCCAGGCCATGGCAGGGCTGGGGACGTTCAGCCCGTACACCGTGGTGCCGGAGAACAGCGTCATCACGATGCCGCACGAGGTGCCCTTCGAGGCTGCGGCGCTGCTCGGCTGCGCGGTCACCACGGGTTGGGGTTCCGCTGTGCACCTGGCCGAGGTGCGCCCCGGGGACAACGTCATCGTGATCGGTGCGGGCGGGATCGGGGTCAACGCGATCCAGGGTGCGATGAATGCCGGTGCCGACGTGATCGTCGCGGTGGACACCGCGGAGTTCAAACGCGAGCAGGCACTACAGTTCGGCGCGAGCCACTGCGCCGCGAGTGTCGAGGAGGCCATGGCGATCATGCGGGAGGAGACCAACGGCAGGCTGGCGGACGCCACGATCATCGCTGTGGGCGTCGGCAACCCCGCGATGCTCTCCCTTGCGGTCGACTCAGTGGGGCTCGGCGGCACGGTGGTGATCGCATCGGTGACACCCTCCAGCGTCCGGTCCCTGGACCTGTCGCTCTTCGCGTTCACGCTGAGCCAGAAGACCATTCGCGGCAACGTCTATGGCGGGGTGAACGTGCACAAGGACATCCCCGTGCTGCTCGGCCTGTACCGCCGTGGCCGGCTCAAGCTCGACGAACTCGTGACGACCACCTACCCGCTGGCCGAGATCAACACCGGCTATACCGACATGTTCAGCGGCCGGAACCTTCGCGGTGTGGTCGTGCACGAGCACTGAGCGGCCCGGCCGTCATTCGACGGCGGCGAACACCGGCACCACGCCGCGGTCGAGGAATTCCTCGAAGCGGGCACGGACCCGCATCCCCACCGTGTGGTCGGCGCTGCTCCCCGCCAGAGTCGTGATCAACCGGACGCCACAGTCGAGTTCGACGAGCGCGACCAGATACGGCGGCGGTGGCGCCGAGCGAGAGTACGAGCGGTGGTAGATCACGAAGCTCCACACCGTCCCGACCGGTTCGACCGCCTCCCACACCGCGCTGCGGCTGAGGCACTCGGGGCAGACGCCTGCCGCCGGCCACCGGAGGAACCCACAGTCGGTGCAGCGCTGGAAGCGGAGCTCGCCCGTTCGGGCGCCCTCCCAGAACGGTGCATCCAACGCCAGCGATTCGGTCATCGTCGCCCCTCGGCCTAGCGGGATCGGGCGAGGACGGTGCTCGCCGCCTTCATGAAGCCGTAGGTCGAGCAGTACTGTGCGACCTCGATACCGGGTAACTGCCGCTCGCCGGCGTCGCCGCGCAGTTGGCGGACGGCCTCGCACAGGTGCAGGAAGCCCCACATGTAGGCCTCCGACAGCTGCCCGCCGTTGCTGTTCAGCGGTAACCGTCCGCCGTGGCCGACAGCGCCGCGGCGAAACGCCTCACCCACGCCACCTGTCGCGACGAAGCCGTAGTACTCGAGCATCTGCAGCACCCACATGCTGGTCGGGTCCTGGATGTAGAGCGCATCGACGTCAGCCTGCGAGATTCCCGCTGCCGGGTAGATGCGCTCCGCGACCTGC
This sequence comes from Jatrophihabitans sp., assembly GCA_025963285.1. Classification (GTDB taxonomy): domain Bacteria; phylum Actinomycetota; class Actinomycetes; order Mycobacteriales; family Jatrophihabitantaceae; genus JAOPUX01. The sequence continues at coordinate 65,870 of JAOPUX010000071.1, read as the reverse complement.
TCGATCCACGGCCGCATCCACTGGTCGGCGTTCTGCCGGTCACGCAGTCCGGTCTGCTGGGCGATGCCGAGCACATCCACCGGCTTGTCGGTGAGATCCCGGGCCCGCTCGCGGCTCGCGACGATCAGGCAGGCCGCACCGTCGGAGATCATGCACAGGTCCGAGCGGCGCAGCGGCTCGACAAGGTAGGGCTCGGCCAGATACTGCTCGAGTGACATGGGCTCGCGGAAGATCGCCAGCGGGTTGTCCACCGCGTAACGCCGCTGCGAGACGGCCACCTCACCGAGGTCGGCCTCCGTCGTGCCGTGCAGGCTCATGTGTCGCCGGAAGGCCATCGCCGCGGGTCCGGCGACATTGAGGAACCCGTACACGCTGCTCTCGTCCGGATGACCGAGTGGCGTGGAGAACGTGTTGCGCTGGCTGCGCTGGGTGGTGCCGTAGACGATGGCCACCACGTCACAGAGTCCCGCTTCGATCACCGCCGTGGCCAGGTGCAGCGAGAAGTTGCATGTCCCGTAGTCGAGGGTCGCGCTGTAACTCGGGTTCATCCCGGCGAGGCGGCCGATAGCGGTATCGATGCCGAAGCCTCCGTAGGACTTGCAGGTGATGAGGCCGTTGACCGCTCCCTTCGCGATGCCGGCCTGCGCCAAGGTACGACGCAGGCCCTCAACCGCCAGCTCGTCGGCCGAGATGCCCGGCAGCTCACCCTGCTCCGTGTTTCCGACCGCGACGATCGCGCTCCGCCCACGCACTGCTCCGGGAGGATTCATCGTGACTCGCTGCGGCGCATCACAGGATTCCGTCGGCGCGCAACGCGTCGACCTCCTCCTCCGACATCCCGAGGAGGCTGCCGTAGACCTCATAGTTGTGCTCTCCATAGGCCGGTGCGGCGCGGTTGACGATGCCGCCGGCGTGCTGAGGAGTCTCTGACATCTTCACCGAGGGGGCCGCGACCGGCCAGCGACCGAAGTTGGTGGCCTCAAGCTCGGTGAGCCAGTCCAGCGCGCGCAGCTGGGGGTCGCGGTCATAGCGGTCCGCAGCCGTCTGGGCGACGCCCGCGGGCACTCCGGCGGTCTGCAACGCCTCCATGAGGGCGAACGCGTCCTGGCCAGACGTCCACGACTCGATCTCCTTGTCCAACAGCCTGCCATGCTCTCGGCGCCCGGCAAGCGTTCCGAACTCAGGGCGATCCAGCAGGTCGGGACGGCGGGCCGTCTCGACCAGCCGGGCCCACTCCGCCTCCGTGGAGCAGGTGATCGCGATCCAGGCATCCTCGCCGGCGCAGCGATAGATGCCCTCGGGTCCGGCGAGGAGGTGGGGCGAGCGGTTGCCGTCTCGCTGCCACGGCCGCCTGTTCACCGACCAGTCGAGTGCCGGCACTCCGGTCAGGTAGAGCCCGACCTCGCACTGCGACGCATCGATCCACTGACCCTCGCCCGTGCGCTCACGGTGCAGCACCGCAGTCACGACGGCGAGTGCGAAGCTGTAGGCGCCGTACCAGTCCAGATAGGAGTAGCCCCAGCCGGCCGGTGGCATCGGCTCGGCCAGCCCGCTCATGTCGGAGACGCCGGAGAACGCGGCGGCCACCGGTCCGATCGTGCGGAACCGGCCGTAGACGCCCTGGCTGCCCATCCCCGACTGCTTGGCGTAGATCACGTTCGGGTTGATGGCGCGCAGCTCGTCGTAGCCCAGGCCCCAACCCTCCATGACACCCGGCGAGAAGCCCTCCGTCACGACGTTGCACTGCTGCACCAGCCGCTTGGCAAGGGCCAGCCCCTCCGGGTGCTTCACGTTGAGGGAGATGCCGCGTTTCCCGGGGTTCTTGTTGTTGTACTGCGCGCCCACCGGACCGCCGAGGTCGGCCGGCCAGCGGGACTCGACCGGCCCGGTGGCCATCTCACGCGCGGCCCGGCCGCCGACGGGCGCACCGCCGCGGCGCGGGTCGAGGTTCTTGTGCCACTCCACCTTGATCACGTCCGCGCCGAGCGAGGCGAGGAAGCGGGTCGCGCCCGCAGAGGCGAGCATCCACGTGAAGTCGAGGATGGTGACGCCGCTCAAGGCTGACGGCTTGTTGTGCACCGACATGCGCTCTAGGAGGCGGGTTGGCTCGGGGCCGCGCGGCCGAGTCGTGGCGCCCGAACTCAGGATGTCGGCACGGTCCTCGTCTAGGAGGGGGGCCCGGCGGCCGGGTACCCAGTTGGAGCCAGTGGCCAGCCACTTGCTGGTCGGATACGTCACCGAGCGGCCGAGCTCGGGATGCTCGACCTCGCTGTAGGTGCGGCGGGCGATCCAGTGCGGGTCGTCGATGTTCTCGTGAGGCTTGCGCATCGGGACCCACATGAGCCCGGCGGCCTGCGCCTCGTGCCACGGCACGTCGTCGTAGAGGTAGCGACGGATCGTGTGCTCGATGGCGTCCATGTTGCTGCCGGCGCCCTTCTCCATCCCCGGCAGGACCCGGGACCCGGCGTCCTCCTCGCCATCGGTGTCGCGGACGTTGCCGCCGATGCCGTACTTCTCGAGAAAGGGTGCAAGCAGGGCCGAGTCACGGGTGGTGGTCATGAACCAGCGGGCGTCCTTCGTCGGGACGATGGTCCGGTAGCGCGACACGGTCGGCGCCGAGTGACGGCAAGTCTGACGATGGAACGGAGTGCGCAGCGCGACCCAGGACATCAAGTCGCCCTCGGTGTTCTTCGCGACCGCCTCGTGGATCGCGCAGGACAAGTACTGGCCGGCGCCGCTGCGGTGCCGGTAGACCAGAGCCGCAATCACCGTCATAGCTAGCTGCTCGCCGGCGATGGCGTACGAGTGACCCGACTGCGGTGCAATCGGCGGCAGGTCATAGTGGCCGGACGGATCGGGGTCGTAGCCGCAGTTCATCACGACACCGCCGAGCGCGAGGTGGACGACGTCGGAGGCCTTCCAGTCCCGCCGCGGGCCGACGTCGCCGAAGGGCGAGAGCCGGCCAAAGACCAGGCCAGGGTTGCTTGCGCGTGAGGTCTCCTGCCCCAGGCCACGCTCGTCGAGGTACCCATGCGAAGTGGAGTCGATGATCACGTCGGCCTCGGCGATCAGGCGCCGGGTCGTAGCGACATCGGCTTCGTCATCGAGGTCCAGCACGATCGATCGCTTGCCACGGTTGTAGGCCCAGAAGTACAGCGAGCGGTCCGTGCCGGGTTCGTCATCGGCGAACGGCGGGAACGTCCGGCTCGCCGCACCACCCGGCGGCTCGATCTTGATCACGTCTGCGCCGAGTCCGGCCAGCACCAAGGCGCAGTACTCGCCCTGGTGGTCGCCGATCTCCAGGACCCGGATCCCGTCGAGGGTCCCGGGGGCTGCGGACCGGGCGGTACGGGCGGTGTCGTCCGAGACGGTCACGACGTTCCTCCAGATGTGCTTGTCGTGGCTGAGGATGTTGAGGCGACGTCACACGCCGGGTCGGGCCAGCCGAGCCAGGCGATGAGTGCATCACCCAGCACCAGCTGGCGCTCGCTCGTAGACAGGCCGGGTGTGCGATCGGCGAAGACCTCGACCAGCTGCTCGTAGGAGCAGGGCAGCCGGGAGAGGTCGGAGCCGAAGAAGACGCGCTCCGGACCGAACCAGCCGACGAGATCGCCGACGGCCGCCGAGATCGACGGGTACGGGAAGGCCTCGGTGACGAAGCAGGGCAGCGCCGAAGCCTTGACGGCCACGTTCGGCAGCGCTGCCAGGGTCCGGAGGCCTGCGATGGCGGCACGCAGCGGACGATCGGCCGACTCGACGGCGACGTGGTCGACCGTGATCCGCAGCTGGGGGAAGTCGGTGGCGATGCGCTCGTACAGCGCGTAGCGACCTGGCGCGTAGACGGTCAGCGGAACCCCGTGGGCCTCGGCCAGCTCGAAGAAGCCGGTGTCGTAGCCCGCACGGAGCCGGCCGGCCACGTCGCCCCTGTTCAGCGACATCCGGATGCCGAGCATGCCCGGCGTGTCCCGCCAGGTGGCGACCTGCGCAACCTGCTCGGGTACCGCCCAGTCGAGACGGCCCATGACTGCAAACCTGTGGGGACGGGCCTGTGCGGCGGCGAGCGCGAGATCGTTACGCGAGCCCTCCCACGTCGGCGGGATGAGCACCGCCCGATCGACGCCGGCCCGGTCCATGTGCCCGAGCAGCTCCTCGGGGCCGAGCGGCAGCGCACGCTGCGGCTCGATCGCGTCCGCTGGCCAAGGCCGCTGGGGGGTGGATTCAGCCCAGACGTGTACTTGGGCATCGACGATCGTCATACTCGCTCAGCTACCGGTCGAGGTGGTCCGAGCGGTCTCGCCGGATATCGGGAACAACTCGAACTCCGCCCCGAGGTTCACCTCGGCGTACTGGTCCAGGTGCCGCTGGGCGACGAAGGGCCAGATGATCGCGGTGCCCGCCTGGTCGCGGTACCAGTTGTCGCAGAGTGAGTAGGTGGTGTTGGGTAACACCTTGCCGATCTCGGCGCGGAACTGCTCTGTCGCCGCAACCGTCGGCGCGAGCCCCGCCCCGGTCTTCTTGATCTCGTCGAAGACCCGCAGCAGGAAGCCGACCTCGTGCTCCAGTGTGGTCGGGATCGAGAGCGAGTTGACCGGGGCGAACGGCCCGCAGAGCAGGAAGAAGTTCGGCAGCGACGGCACCCCAACCCCGCGGTAGGAGTAGACGCCGTCGCGCCAGAGCTCGTCGATCGTCGCGTCGTCGGGGCCGACGACCTTCATCGGCCGCATGTAGGCATGGGTGTCGAACCCGGTGGCGTAGACGATCACATCCAGCTCGTGCAACACGCCGTCCGCGCTGACAATCCCGTTCGGCTCGATGCGGTCGATGCCGCCGAAGACCGGGGTTACGTTCGGACGCTGGACGACCGTGTAGTAGTCGGGCGTCTTCGGAATCCGTTTGCAGCCGGGGGGCTCGGTCGGCGTCAGCTTCGCGAGCAGCCCCGGGTCCTGGACGGCCTTGCGCAGCTCGTCGTGGAAGCGCTGCGTCATGCGATCACGCTCCGGCCCAGGCTCCAGCCGCCAGGTCTCGGGGCCCTCGGTCTCGATCCGGTTGCGCGCGGTGCGCCAGTCCCAGTAGCGGCGCAGAGCCGGGACCTTCAGCAGCACCTTCTCAGCGAGGTTGACGCGGGGGTTCGCACGGACCTGCATCCACTGAGGGGTTCGGATGAAGTGGGTGACGTCGTGATTGGCACGGCCGAGCTCGCTGACGATCTGGATCCCGCTGGAGCCGGTACCGATGATGCCGATGCGCTTACCTCGCAGGTCCACGTCGTGGTTCCACTCAGACGAGTGGAACGACGGGCCGGCGAACGACTCGGCACCGGGGATGGCTGGACGGCGCGGCACCCGCAGGAAGCCGGTCGCTGCCACGACGACAGCCGCCTCGACCCGATTGCCCTTCGAGGTCGAGAGCACCCAGCGACCGTCGGTCCAGCGCGCCTCGGTGACCTCCTCGCTGAAGCGGATGTTGGGCAGCAGTCCGTCGGTCTTGGCGAAGGACTCGAAGTACCCACGGATCTCGCTGCCCGGCGCGTAGCGCTTGGACCACTTATTGCTCCGCGCGAAGGGGAACTCATAGCGGCGCGTGGCGACATCCACGTGCAGCCCGGGGTAGGTGTTGTCGTGCCACGTGCCGCCGACGCCATCACGGCGCTCGAAGATCTGGTAGGTGATCCCGGCCTCTTTGAGGTGGTGGGCGAGGAACAGCCCGGACATCCCGGCACCGATGATGGCTACCTCGAACGGCCTCGTCATGGGATCCTCTCGGCGAACTACGACCCCGGCGGATCCGGCCCTGCGACAAGGGTCGCGGCGTCTCCGAGTGGCGGCCGACTACTGACATCTATCTCATGGAGTCTAACATACTTGCTCGATAGTTTGACCTTGATTACGAGGCTGTAGCCCCTGCGCACAGGCCTAATCCTGACCCCCCGCACGCTTGCTGGCTACCATAATTGCAGACCTGCCGAGGCGCGCTTCACCAGGCACTGATCGCCTCGGCGATGGCCTCCATCGCGCCGCGGTCGAAGGGTGCGCGCCAAGTGAAGTTCACCTGGTCGGCCCCGGCCTCCAGCCACCGGCCGATCTGATCGACCAGCAGCTGCCCCCGCCCGGTGACCACGGCGTCCACGGTGGCATGCGTGGTGTCGCCCATCGTGGCGAAGTGATGGGCCAGCGCCGCATCACCGATACCTATGCCGACGTTGGCGGCGCACCGTATCTCGCCGGGGTCCCGGCCCACCTCCGCGCAGTGCCTCAGCAGCACGGCGCGCTTGGTCGCGAACTGCTCCGGGGAGAGGAACGGCGCATTCCAGCCGTCTGCCAGCTCCGCCACGATCCGCAGGGTGCGTCGTTCGCCGATCCCGCCCACCCATACCGGGAGGTGTGGCTGAATCGGCCGTGGATCGCAGCGCGCGTCGGTCAAGGTGAAGTACGTTCCCTCGATACTGGAGCGCGGAGTGTGCAGCAGCGAGCGCACGCAGCGGACCGCCTCGTCAAGGAGATCCATCCGCTGGCCCGGCGGAAGCAGGGTGATGCCGTAGGCCCCGTGCTCGCGGACGGAGAACCCGGCACCCACCCCCACCTCGGCGCGTCCGCCGGAGATCTGGTCGATGGTCGCGGCTGCCTTGGCGATCACCGCGGGGTGCCGGTACGAGGCGGAGTAGACAAGCGAGCCACAGCGGACCCGCCGGGTCGCGGCAGCGACGAGCGCGTGCATGCTCACGCCGTCGAGCGACCCGCCATCAGCCGGTGCCGAGGAGTAGAAGTGATCCCAGACTGAGACCCAGCCGAAACCCGACTCCTCCGCAGCCACGGCGAGTTCGACGACCTGCTGCGGTGTGGCGTCCTGCAGACCGATGTGCGCGCCGAACATCGCCGCTCCGCTCACGCGGCTCTCCCTAATAGTGTTCAAGATCCGAGGAGGCCCTTCGACGGGGCGTCGAAGAGCGCTATGCCAATTCACCTATGGGCTAAGCCGTCGCAACGCTACTATTATGTTGCAATGCTTTTCTAGAACTAGCCAGCCAATCTCTTCAGCGCGCCGGACCGACTGTCCGCGGAGGCATTCGTGCACATCGAGCGCTTCCGCGTCGAGGTCTCCGACGCCGCGCTCACCGATCTGCATGAGCGACTCGCGCGCACCCGTTGGCCGGATCAGCTGCCTGGCAGCCGCTGGGACTACGGCACCGACACCGCCTACCTGCGCGAACTCTGCGACTACTGGCTCGCCTCGTTCGACTGGCGTGCGGCCGAGGCCGGCCTCAACGCCTGGCCGCAGTTCGTGACGACGACAGGAGGTCAACGGCTGCACTTCCTGCACGTACGCTCGGCCCATCCCATGGCCCGGCCGCTCCTGCTGCTGCACGGCTGGCCGAGCACGAGCGCCGAGTTCCTGAGGATAATCGGACCGTTGGTCGACCCGACCAGCCACGGTGGCCGTGTGGGGCACGCCTTTCACGTGATCGCCCCCAGCCTGCCCGGCTTCGGATGGAGTGGGCCAACCACCGACTTCGGCTGGAGCACACGGCGCATCGCCACGGCACTGATCGAGCTGATCGAGCACCTCGGCTATCCGCGGGTCGGGGTGCACGGCACCGACTTCGGCTCCGTCGTCGGCACGCACCTGGCCACCGCGGCACCCGAGCGGCTCACCGGTCTGCACCTCACGCTGCTCCCCAGCAGCCTGCGGCCGAGAGACCGTGAGCCCACCCCCGAGGAGAGGCTGGTCATCGCTGCGCAGGATGCCGTGCGGGCCGAGCAGAGCGGCTACGCAGCAGTGCAGTCGACGACCCCGCAGACGCTGGCCCATGCTCTGGTCGACTCGCCCGCCGGGCAGGCGGCATGGATCGTGGAGAAGTTCCGGAGTTGGACCGACTGCAACGGAGATCTCGAGTCGACGATCAGCCGTGACGAGCTGCTGGCCAACATCACCACATACTGGATGACCGGGACTGCGGGCTCCTCGGCTCGTCTCTACTTCGAGGATCGACGTGACGCCGCGCCGCGCCGCTACGTCACCGTCCCGACCGCGTACGCCGCATTCCCGGGTGACGTCTACCCGGCGTCTCGCACGATCGCTGAGGACCACTACGACGTCCGCCGCTGGACACCGATGCCCCGGGGTGGCCACTTCGCCGCGCTGGAGACCCCCCAATTGCTGGTGGACGACCTGCGCGGATTCTTCGCCGACGAGCCCGATGAGGAGGGACTCCCCCAATGACCGCACCGATCCCCGGCGGCCCGCTTCAAGCCCTACGCGTCATCGACACCACCAGCGGAATCGCCGGACCCGTGGCGACGATGCTGCTCGCCGACCTCGGCGCCGACGTCATCCGGGCCGAGTTCGCCACCGTGGATGCGGCCGAACTCCCCGGCTCGGTGATGTGGAGCCGAGGCAAGACGATCGTGCCGGTCGAGGTGGCCACCGCGCTCAGTGCGACTGCCGATCTCGTCGTCACCTCGGACGCGGGCGTCGCAGGCGAGCTCGGCCTGACGATCGATGCGCCCCTGTCGCAGCCCCAGGTGCACCTGCACCTGCCGACCTGGCGGCCGGGAAACGCCGCGGATGCCCTGACGATGGATCGGATGATGCAGGCCGAGTACGGCATCGCTCGACGGCAGACCTCGTTCAGCGGTGCCCCCGTCGACTGCGTCTATCCGTTTGCCAGCTACCTCCAGGGCGCCTGGGGCGCCACCTGCGGGATCGCCGCGCTCGTCGAGCTGGCCCGTAGCGGTGTGGGCCAGAGCGTCGTCGTCGATGCACTGCACGGTGCGATCGTCGCTGCCACGACGACGATGTTCACCGATCCGCTGCTACCGCTGCCGAGCACCACGGTCGGCCCGGGCGGGCCGAACCCGGCATTCGGCCCTTACCAGTGCGCGGATGGCCGATGGCTCTTCCTCGGAGCGCTGGGGGCGAAGTTCCAGGACATCGCGTTCGGCCTCCTGGGCACGATGGACATCCTCGACGAGCCGCGCATCAGGGCCAGCCGCGAGGAGATCTACGCAGTCGACCTGCGCGATGGTGTGCGAGCCCGAATCGCCGAGGGCTTCCGTCGCAAGGGCCGTGACGAGTGGCTCGCAGAGTTCGCTGCTGCCGGCTGCCCGTCCAGCCCGGTCAACGACCGGGACGACTGGCTGGACCACGCGCAGGTCGCCGCACTGGGCCAGCGCGTCGAGCTCGACGATCCACTCGTCGGACCGGTCGTCATGGGCGGGCATCCGCTGCGGTTCTCCGGCCACTCGCTCGCCCATCGACCCCGGCGCTTTGCCGACACCGCCGCCTGGGACGAACGCCGTGCTGGTGCGGACTCGATCCGGGCGGTGCGTCAGAGCCCGGTGACGGGCGCCGCCGGGCCTCTTGCGGGCCACCGCGTACTCGACCTCGGTACCGTGCTCGCAGGGCCCTACGCAGGTCAGCTGCTCGCCGCGCTAGGCGCCGACGTGATCAAGGTGGAGACGCCCCGGGGCGACGAGTTCCGGCTGCGGGGGCACATGCTGCACCGTGGCCAGCGTGGCCTGTCGATCGACCTGCGCGATCCACGTGGTCACGCGGCATTCCTGGCGCTCGTCGGTGCGAGCGATGTCGTCCTGGACAACTTCCGGCCCGGCGTGCTCACCCGGCTGGGCCTGGACCTCGACTCGCTACGGGCGGTCAAGCCGGACATCGTGACGATGTCGATCACCGGCTATGGCGGCGTCGGCCCGCTCGGCGACCTGCCTGGCTACGACCCGGTGGTGCAGGCGCTCACCGGCATCATGCAGGCCCAGGGGGGGGACGCCGAGCCGGTGTTCTGCACCGTCGCCGTCAACGACGTGACGGTCGCCTGCCTGGCCGCGCTCGGCACGGTGGCGGCCCTCTATCGCCGCGCTGTCTCGGGGCAGGGCCAGGCGGTGAACTCATCGCTGATCGAGTCTTCGACGTTCATGCAGAGCGGTGAGCTGGTGCGCTTCGCGGGCCGACCGTCGGCTGAACTCGGCGGGCGTGACTATCCGGGGCCGACACCGCTGTCCCGCTACTACCGCTGCGCCGACGGGTGGGTGCGCATCCAGCTGCCATCGGCGCAGGCGGCCGTGGACACCGGCCTGATCGATCCTGACCGCGCCGAGCCGGACGACCTAGCAGAGGCGCTGGCGGCGGCCTTCGCCGAGCTGCCGAGCAGCGCGATCCGTGCTCGGCTCGAGCCCTTCGGTGGCACGGTCGCCCGCGGACGCGACAACAAGGAGCTGCTCCTCGACCCGACGACCATCGCCGACGGGCACATCGGCAAGGTCGTCTGGCCGGACGGCGCCGAGACCTACCTGCCGCGCAGCTATGTGAGATTCGGCCGTTACGGTCAGCCGTCGATGATGGTCGCCTGCGGCAAGGGCCAGCACAGCCGACAGATCCTCAGGGAGGCCGGCCTGGATGCTGCGCTCATCGACCAGCTGGTCGAGGACGGGATCGTCGTTCAGGGCGAGGCTATGCAGTCGGTCGCCGGCACCGGGTACCGCTGAGCTCGTAGACCGCTCAGAGGATGCCCGCCCACGCCTCACGGCGGGTGACGTCCGGATCGGTGATCGTGGCGCTCTGCAGGTCGAAGCGGCGCAGGATCCGCTGCGACCCGTAGGGCGGCCAGCCCGGATCGCCGGAGCGCACGAAGCTGGCCCATGCCGTGTGGACCTCGTTGGCCAGCGATTGGGGCGCGGCATCGCCGCGTAGCGCCCGGCCCCAGGGATCGGCGAGCGTGTCGAAGACGAACGGGATCTCGAGGGTGTGGCATGCCCCGAGCCTGCCGCCGTAGGTCGGAGGGCGCCAGGCGAACTCGTAGACGTGGCTGTCTGCCGCCGCGAGCGCGCGGGCCTCGACGAACCGGATGGTCGGGACCCGGCAGAACCAGTCTGACTGGATGGCGACGAAGAGCTCCGCGGGGTCGGCGTCGGGTAGTTGGGCGCGGTAAGCGGCGACCATCGCCGGGGCGTCGACACCCAGGCGTGCGGTCGAGTCCAGCAGGGTGTCCTCGCCCATGTCCGCCATACCCGTCGTGGCAACGAACAGCGCGTACTCGTCGGAGTTGGTGCCGATCAACAGCTCGACGCCGGCGCTTATCCCCCGGCGGGCCGCAGCCACGGGATGTTCGAGCAGGGTGTCGCCGTCGATCACCGGCTGCAGGATCAAGCGCCGCAGCTGCGGATAGCGCGGATCGGCGCCGCCGGTGAACCTGTTGAGCACCACGTTGGTGGCGGCGTGCAGCAGGGGCAGGGGCACCGCGGCGATCGCTGCCACCGTCCGGTCGATCCCCAGCTCGGCACAGAGTTCGGCCGCCACCGCATCGGCCAGTTCGACCGGGTGGACGTGGTGACCGTCCCCGCTCTGGGAGATAGCCCGCCGGATCAGACCCTTCGTGCGGGGCATCGCCAGCAGCGTCAGCACGCTCATCGCGCCCGCCGACTCCCCTGCCACAGTCACGCGGGCCGGGTCGCCACCGAAGTGTTCGATGTTGTCCCGGATCCACTCGAGTGCCGCGATCTGGTCGAGCAGGCCCCTGTTCGACGGCGCGCCGGGCAGCCGGAGGAATCCCTCGACCGCCAGCCGATAGTTCAGCGTCACCGTGACGACACCGTGATGCGCGAATGCCGTGCCGTCGAATGCAGTGGTGGAACCGGCGCCGGTGGCGAACCCGCCACCATGCAGCCACACGAGCACGGGCAGGCGGCCGGTGACGTCAGGCGTCCAGACGTTGAGGTTCAAGCCGTTGACCCCCGGGCGGACCGGGTCGGGCAGCAGCGCGTCCATGACCGGCGAGCGCTGCGGCGGCGTCGAGACGGTGGGGCCGTAGTCAGCGGCGTCGGCGACCCCGTCGTGGCGCGGGGGCGGGGCAGGGGCGGCGAAGCGGTTCGGGCCGACCGGCGCGGCCGCGTACGGGATGCCCTTGAACCATGAGACACCACCCGCGGCCCGGCCGCGGAAGATCCCCTGCGCGATACCGACCTCGACGGGCTCGCCGTCCGAAACCTCCGCGTGCACGTCGCCATCCTTCGCGCGGCCAATGATGGTTCTCAGCATACCTGCGCACGTACCGGAATCCGGCAGGCCCTATTATGATTCGGACGTACGTCAATCGCGATAGCATCACTAGTAACATAACTAGCCGCTCCGCTCGGGAGCGCAGTCCTCGGAGGACCCACAATGACCCAGACCGGCGCCGAACACGTGGAGGGCACGGCCCGCCACACCGACTTCGATGTCATCCTGATCGGCGCCGGTCTTACGGGTATCTATCAGCTGATCAAGCTGCGCGAGACCGGCCTCCGGGTGCGTTGCTTCGAGGGCGGCGGGGGCGTCGGCGGCACGTGGTACTGGAATCGTTACCCAGGTGCCCGGCTCGACTCCGAGAGCTACACCTACCAGTACTCGTTCGCCGAGGAGATGCTCGCTGAGTGGGACTGGACCCAGGAGTTCGCCGGACAGCCCGAGCTTGAGACGTACTTCAACCGGGTCGTCGACCAGTACGACCTGCGCAAGGACATCCAGCTCAACACCCCGATCGACTCGATGACCTTCGATGAGCAGTCCAACAACTGGACGGTGACGACACGTGGCGGCGAGCAGTTCACGTCGCACCTCGTAGTGACGGCCACGGGCATTCTCTCGGCGCCGCTGTACCCGGACACTCCAGGGCTCGAGAACTACCAGGGCGAGGTCTACCACACGGCCACCTGGCCGGACACCGAGGTCGAGTTCGCAGGTAAGAAGGTCATCATCTTCGGCACCGGAGCCACCGGCGTGCAGCTGATTACCGAGGTCGCCAAGCAGGACGTCGAGAAGCTCACCATCTTCCAGCGCACGGCGAACTGGGCCATCCCGCTCCGAAACCACGACCTCTCCGCCGACGAGATGAGCAACATCCGAGCGGGCTACCAGGAGCTCTTCCCGTGGCTGCGCACCACCTTCAGCGGCTTCGTACACAACTGGGATCCCACGCCGACCACTGCGTACACGCCGGAGGAGCTGCTCGCGCGGTACGAGCTGGCCTGGAGCCGTCCCGGCTTCGCCAAGTGGACCGGGCTGCCGCTGGACGTCGGAACCGACCCGGAGGTCAACCAGGGCTGGTGTGACTTCGTCGCCGGCAAGATCCGGGAGCGGGTCACCGACCCGAAGGTCGCCGACATGTTGATCCCCGACCATCTCTACGGCACCAAGCGGGTTCCGTGCGAGAGCGGGTACTACGAGTCCTTCAACCAGGACAACGTCGAGCTCATCTCGCTGCAGGAGAACCCGGTCCTCGAGTACACCGCCACCGGCGTCCGTACCGCCCAGGGCGACATCGACGCCGACATGATCTGTTTCGCGACCGGCTTCTACGCCTTCACAGGTGCCCTCGACCGTATCGACATCACCGGTCAGGGCGGCCGCAAGCTCAAGGACGAGTGGGAGGACGGCCCGGTGACATTCATGGGCGTCCAGGTCGACGGATTCCCCAACCTGCTGATCAACGGCGGCCCGCACGGCAAGGGCGGCCACGGGAACTCGACCCGCTGCTCCGAGCCGGTCGTCGAGTGGACCGCCGACCTCGTCAAGTACATCTTCGACAACAACATCGCGCGTGTCGAGCCGGATCCGGAGGCACAGCGGCGCTGGACCGACCACGTCTACGAGGTCGCGAACGGGACGCTGATGTCGCGGACCAAGTCGTTCTTCTTCGGCGACAACGTCCCCGGCAAGAAGCGCGCCTACCTGGCCTACGTCGGTGCCCTGCCTGCCTTCGTCAACGATCTGCAGGCCATGGCGGCCGACGGCTACCCGGACCTGATCTTCACGAAGTAGCAACGGTCACGGGGTCGGGGACTCGACGTTGTAGACGACGCTGTTACCGCCGTCCACGACGAGCGACTGGCCGGTGATGTGGCCGGACAACGGTGTCGAGAGGAAGAGAATCGCCCCTGCCACGTCGTAGGGGTAGGCGAGCTTGCGCAGCGGGGTCCTCTCGATATTGGCTGCCAGGAGCTCCGGGGTCCACTTCGGATTGGCCTGCGCGCGCGGGGTGCGCACGATGCCCGGGGCCACCGCGTTCACTCGCACGCCGTATGGCCCGAACTCCACCGCGGCCGTCCGCACCAGCGACATCAGGGCCGCCTTGTTGGCGCCATAGGCGCTCAGGTTCGGCGAACTCGTCAGGCCGGCCGACGACGCGACGAAGGTGACCGTGCCACCCGATGTGGCGCCCTGCCAGTGACGGCCGGCCAGTTCGAGTGCGAGGTACGCGTGTTTGAGCACGATGGTGTGGTGGAACAGCCAATCGTCATCGGTGAGGTCGATCAGTGCCTTGTAACGCGACAGGCCGACGATGTCGACGACGCCGTCCAGCCGGCCGCACTCCGCCACGACGAACTCGAAGAGCTCGGTCATCGGCTCACGCTCGGTAATCTCGCCGGCCCAGGCGATGCCGCCGACCTCGGTGGCAACCGCCTCCGCCCGATCGGGCTCGCGGTCGACGCAGACGACCCGGGCACCCGCACTGGCTAGGGCATGCGAGCTCTGGTAACCGATACCGCGCCCGGCGCCGAGGACGACCTGCACCGTGCCGTCGAGGCGGAGCAGCGAGGCGTAGTCCGGCACTGCGGCGGCGTCCGGTTCCGTGATCAAGAAGCTCGGCCTGCTCTCAGTTGATGGCTCTCACTTGATGGCTATCGGATTCAGCGGCGAGCCGACCGCCCCGGTGATGGTGAGCGGCTGCGCGCTGAGGAAGAACTCGTAGACACCGTCGTCGGCGCAGTCGGCGGCCAGTGCCTCGAGATCCCAGATCTCGCCGATCAGCACCCCGGCGTTGACGAGCAGGACGACATGCATGCCGAACCTGACCTCGGGCAGCGACTCACATGGGACCACCTCGAGGCCCCAGGTGTCCGACGCGATGCCGGCGACGTGGCGTGGCAGCAGGTAGTCGCAGGCGCTCAGCCCCAAGCCCGGAGAAGCGCCGCCCGAATAGTCGCCCCAGTGCTCCTCGTCACGGCGCCGGAGCATGTGGCCGGTACGCACGAGCACGAAGTCGCCTTCGCCGATCTCGACCCCCTGGTGCTGGGCGCACCGCTCGAGGTCGTCGTCCTGGATCGCCTCCGTCGGCTCGAGCCACGGCACGCCGTAGAACCGCGGAAAGTCGAGCAGCACCCCGCGGCCCACGGTGTTCTCGCTGACCTCGGTGATGCTGTTGTGCACCGCGCCGTTGCCGGTGACCGACTCCGGCCCGTGGCCGTTGTAGGTCTGCCCGTCGAAGAAGACATGGCAGAAGGCGTCCCACTGCGTGGCGCACTGCAGCGGCATGTACACACCGTCATCGGTGGAGAACATGCCGTGCCTGGCGTTCTCCCAGTCCACGAGCATGTCGCCGCCGTGGCGGTACATGACGTGCTGCGGATTCACCCGCGCGGTGCGGCTCGGCATCGGACCCTCGCGGTCGAGCGGGATCGCCAGCGAGAATCGCTTGCCGGTGCGGATCATCGCGGCGGCAGCACGGACGGTGGCGGAGGTGACGTAGTTGGTCGAGCCCCGTTCGTCGTCCGGACCCCATCTTCCCCAGGTCCGATAAGCATCGACCATCCGCTGGACGTCGCCAGCGGTGTAGTTACGGCGAGGCGAGACGGTGGCCACGGGAGCAGCATATCCGAGCACGACTGCCGACAGTCCAATACTGGTGCAATAATGTTTTACATGCCGAGCATAGCGGTTCAGACCACGCCCGATGCCGCCATGGTGGAGCAGGCCGCCCGAACGGTCGTCACCCGCCATCCACCGGGGTCGGTGCCGCTGACCGAACTCATGGGCGCCTGGTACGACGCCGGCCTCACCTGGGTGCACTTCCCCCAGGGACTCGGTGGCATGGAGGCGCCTCGTCAGCTCCAGCCGTTGGCGAACCGAATCATGCGCGAGGCCGGTGGGCCCGAACCGCGAACCGTCAACACGATCGGCTACGGCATCGTGGCCGGCACCATCCGCCGCTACGCGTCACCGGAGTTCGCGGCGCAACTGCTCCGCCCGCTCGCAACCGGCGAAGAGAAGTGGTGCCAGCTGTTCAGCGAGCCGGGGGCCGGCTCCGACCTGGCGGGTCTGGCCACCCGTGCCGTCCGCGAGGGCGACGGCTGGCGGGTCAACGGGCAGAAGGTGTGGAACAGCCTCGCCCACATCTCGCGCTGGGCCGTGCTGCTCGCGCGCACCGACCCGGATGTGCCCAAGCACAAGGGCCTGACCTACTTCATCCTCGACATGCACTCACCCGGTGTCGACGTCCGACCCCTGCGCCAGCTCACCGGTCGGGCCCAGTTCAACGAGGTGTTCCTCGACGACGTCCTCATCCCCGACACCCAGCGTCTCGGTGATGTTGGGAGCGGCTGGTTCGTCGCGAACAGCACGCTCGCCGACGAACGGACCTCGCTCGGCGAGCGCGTCGTCGCCCGCGGATCCGGTGCCATCGGCGATGCCGTCCAGCTCTGGGTGGACCACCCGGCCAACCAGTCGCCAGCGCTCCGCGAGCGGCTGGCCAGGCTGTGGGTCCGCTCCGAGGCACACCGCCTGACCATCGAGCGGGCCCGGATCGCCGCGACCACCGGCACGGTCGGCCCGGAGAGCGCAATCACCAAGCTCGCCGGCTCCGAGCTGACGCAGGCGGTCTACGAGTTCTGCATCGAGTTCCTTGCGGCGCAGGGCGCACTGATGGACACCTACGCCCCGGACGCGGTCGACGACGAGAGCGGCCCGAACGGCATCCAGCGCCGGTACCTGCGCTCGCGTGCAACGACGCTGGAGGGTGGCACATCGGAGATCATGCGCAACGTCATCGGCGAGCGCGTGCTCAAACTGCCCCAGGAGCTGCGCAACGACAAGACCGTGCCGTGGCGCGATGTCCCCCGCTAGCCGCTCCGACGTCCCTACCCGACCCGCGACACGATAGGCGACCAGCGATGACCCAGGAGTTCGAGTTCGGCGAGGAGATCGTCGCCCTGCGCGCGATGGTGCGCGAGTTCTGTGCCGAGCAGGCACCCGAGTCAACCGTGCGTACTGCGATGGAGTCCGAGTTAGGCCACGACCCAGCGCTCTGGCGGCGCTTCGGCTCCGAGCTGGGTGTGTTCGGCCTGGCCGTGCCCGAATCCGATGGTGGTGACGGCGCGGGGCTGGTGCCGCACGCGGTGGTCGTGGAGGAGTTCGGGGCGGCGTTGGTGTGTGGCCCGACGCTGGGCGCGCTGTGCCTTGCGCTGCCGGCCCTCATCGCGCTTCCCGACGCGCAGGCAAGGCAGGACTACTTGCCCGGCCTGATCGCCGGCGAGTTGATCGCCACGCTTGCCGCACCCACCGTCCACGGCGTGTTCGACCCCGAGGCCGCGACGGTCTCGGCCACCACGGGACCGGGCGGCTGGACCCTCAGCGGTGGGCTGGCCCATGTCCCGGACGGGGCCTCGGCCGATATCCTGCTCGTGCCAGCACGTACTCAGGAGGGCCTGGCTCTCTTCGCCGTCGAACGTGGCGCCGCGGGGCTGGCCCACACCGACCTGTTCACGATGGACCGCACCCGCCGGCAGGCTACGTTCGAACTCGCCGACACACCGGCACGCCTGGTCGCCGACGAGGTCGCGGCACCGGCGGTCTGCGCGCGTGCCGTACGGGTGGCGACAGCGCTGCTGGCCGTGAGCCAGGTGGGCGGCGCCCAGCGCATGCTCGACGTCACGGTGCAGCACGTCCGGACCCGGATCCAATTCGGCCAAGCCGTCGGCGCCTTCCAGGCGGTGAAGCACCGGTGCGCGAACATGCTGATGGAGGTCGAGCAGGCCAGGTCGGCGGCGTACCACGCGGTGTGGGCACTGGACAGCGACAGCGAGATCGACGACCCCGATCTCGCGGTGGCGCTGGCCAAGGCTGTCGCGTCCGATGCGTTCACCTCGATCACCCGCGCCGCCATCCAGTTGCACGGAGGCATCGGCTTCACCTGGGAGGGCTCGCCGCAGCTCTACTTCAAGCGCGCGACGGCCGATCTGGTGACGTTGGGAACCGGCACCGAGCAGGTCGAGAACGTGGCCAGGCTCGTTCTCGACCGGCGCGTGGCCGCAGCCAACGTCCCTGAACCGACGCTGACCTGAAGCCCGGCCTCACTTCAATGCGTACCCGGCGTCGACGGGCAGCACGACGCCGGTGACGTACTTCGCGGCGTCCGACGCCAGCCACACCACGGCATCGCTGATGTCGTCGGGCTGGACGTAGGGCACCGGGATCACGTTGGACAGGTCCCACGGCAGCTCAGCGGCCTTCTCGTGTATCGCCCCACCACGATCGAAGTTGATCATTGGGGTGTCCACGCCGCACGGCGTGATGACGTTGACCCGGATGTGGTTCTGCCCGAGCGCGAGTGCGTAGTTGCGCATCAGTCCGATGACGGCGTGCTTGCTCGCGACGTAGGCCTGCGTACCAGGCCCGATCTCCGATGTCTTGCCGTTGGTGCCGGCGCTCGAGCTGATGACGATGATCGACCCGCCCTCCGCGCCCGCCACGACGTGCGGCACGGCGGCCTCGAGCGTGTGCCAGGTGCCCACCAGGTTCACGTCGATGATGTCGCGGAACTGGACGGCCGGAACCCCGCTGCCGAATGCCGCGATACCCGCGTTGGCGACGACGATGTCGAGCCGGCCCAGGATGGCGACGCCCTCGTCTACGGCGGCGCGCAGTGCGTCCTGGTCGCGGGTGTCCACCGCACGGGCGACGATGCGGCGGTCGAGCTGTTCCACGGCGGCCACGGTCTCGGCCAGTTCGTCGGCAGTGCCCAGCGGGTACGGCACCGACCCGATGTCCTCACAGATGTCGACCACGATCACGTCCGCCCCTTCCCGGGCAAGCCGTATTGCGTGGCTACGGCCCTGTCCCCGCGCCGCGCCGGTGACGAAGGCGACCTTGCCATCGAGCAGACCCATGAGTGCGTCCTGTCTATCGGTTGTAGGTCCAGGTGACCGGATTGGCCTCACCTGCGGGAGGGCGCCGGCGCAGAACCGGGCTGACGAGTTGTTCCGGCGCGAAGCCGCCATCGACCGGACCCACCGTGCCTGGGGGCACGATGGCGTCGATGCGGTCCAGCACGTCGTCGGACAGGATGACCCCCGCCGCGGCGAGCTGCGAGTCGAGGTGGTCGTGCGTGCGCGGGCCGATGATCGCGCTCGTTACCCCGAGGTGGCCGACCACGAAGGCGAGCGCCAGCTGGATGAGGGTGAGCCCGGCCTGATCGGCGAGCTCAACCAGCGCCTCGACCCGATCGAGTTTGAGCTGGTTCTCCGCACGCGACATGTCGAAGGCCTCCGGAAGGCGTCCGGCCCGGTTCGTCTGCGGGAACTCCACGCCGCGGCGGAAGGCACCCGTCAGCCAGCCGTTGGCCAGCGGGCTCCACGTCAGCACGCCCAGATCGAACTGCTGCGCCACCGGGAGGACGTCGGCCTCGATGCCGCGTGCAAGGATCGAGTAGCGCGGCTGCTCGGTGACATAACGCGCCAGCCCCCGGCGCTCGGCAACCCACTGTGCCTCGACGATTTTGTGCGCGGGGAACGACGAGCTGCCGAAGTAGCGGATCTTGCCAGCCCGCTGTAGGTCCGTCAGGACCGCTAGCGTCTCCTCCAGGTCGACGGTCGGATCGAGCCGGTGCACCTGGTAGAGGTCGATGTGGTCGGTGTCGAGCCGGCGCAGGCTGTTCTCCACTGCACGCGTGAGCCAGCGGCGCGAGAGGCCACCGTGGTTCAGGCCGCCCTCGGTGGGGAAGTAGCCTTTGGTCGCGAGCACGACGTCATCACGCAGCCCGCCGCCCAGCGCCCTGCCCACGATCTCCTCGGACTCGCCGAAGGAGTAGGCGTCGGCGGTGTCGATGAAGTTGACCCCAGCGTCGATCGCCCGGTGGATGATCGATTCAGCGTCGGCGCGGTCGTCGTTCGCCCAGCCCCCGAAGCCCATCGCGCCGAGACACAGCGAGCTGACCCTAACCCCGGTCCGCCCGAGCCTGCGGTACTCCACACGGCCTCCCATGATCGTCGCCGCAGACCCGGGAGAGACCGAGCGCGGGCAGGCCAGCAAGAACCCTTACCAGTATAGATAGAGTATTGCTGGCTGCTTGCCGTTTCGGAGAACTGGCCTTCTGTTTGGCGGGTCCAGGCATATCCTGAGCACCAGACGGTGGCGCGGTAGGATCGATTCGTCGATCATTGAACCAGCAATGCACTGGGCGTCTGCCCCGGAGGAGAGCGCAGCATGACCGGACGCGTCGAGGGCAAGGTCGCACTCATCACCGGAGCCGCCCGCGGCCAAGGGCGCAGCCACGCCGTCCGGCTGGCCCAAGAGGGTGCGAACATCATCGCCATCGACCTCTGCGAGCCGGTCCGCGACACCCCGCACACCGGCGCAACCGAGGCCGATCTCGCCGAGACCGCCCGCCAGGTCGAGGCCCTCGATCGCCGGATCGTCGCGACGAAGGCCGACGTCCGCGACCTCGCCGCGCTCCAGGGAGCGGTCGATTCCGGCGTCGCAGAGTTCGGCCGGCTCGACATCGTGGCGCCGAACGCGGGGATCTCGGCGTACTCTGCCACGCTCGCCGAGACGACCGAGGAGGCCTGGCAGGACATGATCGATATCGACCTGACAGGTGTCTGGCACACGCTTAAGGCGACGATCGGGCACATCCGGGCGGGCGGGCGTGGCGGCGCGATCGTCATCACCAGCTCGGTGGCCGGGCTCAAGGGCTTCGCCAACGTCGGCAACTACGTGGCGGCCAAGCACGGGCTGGTCGGCCTCATGCGCACGGCCGCACTTGAACTCGCTCCCGAATCGATCCGGGTACACACCCTGCACCCCACCCAGGTCGATACCGACATGATCATGAACGAGACCACCTACCGGATGTTCTCGCCGGAGCTCGAGCAGCCGACGCGGGAGGACTTCGCCCGTGCCTCGGTGCGCACGCAGGAGCTGCCGGTGCCATGGGTGGAGTCGATAGACGTCAGCAACGCGCTGCTGTTTCTCGTCTCCGACGAGGCGCGCTATATCACCGGCATGACGATGCCCATCGACGCCGGGACCATGCTCTGAGCGGCGCAGCGTCAGCAACCCACATCTCCCCGGCGATGGCCGCGGCCGTCGGGGGTGTCCTGGCCGTGCGGGTCTCCTACCCGGTGTCAGCCTCCGACATACGCCGGTGGGCGATCGCGGTGTACTTCCCGGACCGGCCACCGCGGCAGTACTGGGACGCCGCGTACGCGGCAACGCTTCCGACCGGCGGCATCGTCGCACCGGAGGAGTTCAACCCGTTCGCGTGGATGGCCGCCGTTCCCGAGGCGCCTGCCATCAAGCCGAGCAGCACCCACCCCGACAGCGTCGAGATCCGGCTGGGTGTCCCGGGCCCCGGGCTCACCTTCCAGCTCAACGCTGGGATGGAGTCGGAGTACGGCGTGTGGATGCGGCCAGGCGACGTCATCACCTCCGTCACCAGCCTCAAGCACTACCGCGAGACCGCCGGACGGCTGGGGCTCATGCTCATCACGACGCTGGAGGACCGCTGGACCAACCAGGCGGGCGAGCTCGTCCAGCTCGCGCAGAGCACCTCGATCCGCTACTGACCGAATGACCGAAGGAGTCGACCATGACCGAACCGCTTACTGTGGCCGTCGGCGACCAGATCCCCGCCTTCACCCGAACTACCGGGCTGCACGAGTGGAACCGCTATGCGGCCGTCAACGATGAGTTCGTCTCGATCCATATGGACGACGAGGCGGGCCGCGCTGCCGGCTTTCCTTCGGCCATCGGCATGGGGCGCCTGCAGTGGTCCTACGTGCACGTCATGCTGCGCAGCTGGCTGCCACCGGGCGGCCGCATCCGCCACGTGCGCACGCAGCTGCGCTCCCCCAACCTCAAGGGCGCGACGGTCAACGTCAGCGCAACGGTCACCGCCGTTCGCGAGGGCGACGGCATCCGGACGATCGACCTGGACATCATGTGCGTCGATCAGGACGGTAGCCAGCTCGCGCCAGGATCGGCCACCGTCGAGGTCCCGCTCGCCAGCTGAGGTACCGCCGGCTAGCTCAGGCCCTCGCCGATATAGCGGTCGAACATGTTCCCGTCCCGAAGTTCAGCCGCAGCACCGGCGAAGACGATGTTGCCTCGGCGCAGTACGTACGCGTCATCGGCGATGGCAAGCGCTCGCGTCGCGTACTGGTCGACCAGCAGCAAGGAGACCTTCTCCGCGCGCAGGGTCTTGAGGAACTCGAACACGGCATCGACGATGATCGGCGCCAGGCCAAGCGAGGGCTCATCGACCAGCACGACGGTCGGGTTGCGCAGGTACGCGGCCATGAGGGCGAGCATCTGCTGCTCACCACCGCTCAGCGTGCCTGCCGTCTGGGACAGCCGCTGCCCCAGGATGGGGAAGGTCGCCGTCGCCCGCTCGATGTTTTGATCAACGGAGCGCGGCGGGCTCATCATCGTCAGGTTCTCGCGCACACTCAGGCTGCGGTAGACCCCACGTCCTTCCGGGACATGACAGATCCCGTCCTTGGCGCGCTCGTAGCTCGTCGTCCGGGTGACCTCCGCGCCGTGCAGGCGCACCTGCCCGGAGGTCGGGCGCAGTAGACCGGAGACGACCTTCAGCGTCGTCGTCTTACCGGCGCCGTTGGGTCCGAGCAACGCGGTGACGCCGCCTTGTTTCACCGTCAAGGAGACCTCGTTGAGCACCTTCGTCCGTCCATAGGAGGACGAGACGTTCACGAGTTCGACCGCAGCGGCATCGGTGGCGTGGCTGCTGTCGACGGGATCGGCCAGCGCGGTCATAGGCTGAGCTCCTTGTCGGTCGAGTGGCTCTCTTCGTCGATGACCTCGTTGTCCGCGCTGCCCAGGTAGGCCGCCTGGACGACCTCGCTCCGGGCGATCTCGATCGGCGTCCCGCGGAAGAGGAACTTGCCGAAGTCGAGGACGTTGATCTCCTTGCAGATTCTCAGGACGAGCGCCATGTCATGCTCCACGAGCAGGATGCCGCAGCCCCGGTCGCGGACGACATCGACCAGAGTCTGGCCGAACTTCTCGGTCTCGCCCACGTCCAGTCCCGAGGAGGGCTCATCGAGCAAGAGCATGTCAAACGAGCCACTCAGGCAGCGGGCTAACTCGACGAGGCGGCGCTGCCCCGTCGATAGCGCACCGGCCTGCATGTCACGGATGTCGGAGATCCCGCAGAGCGCCAGCGCATCCTCGACCGCGTCGCGGGTGTGCCGCTGCTCGCTCGGGCTGGCGATCAGCTGCCCGCGCAGGTTCGAACCCGCGAACGCGGACTCCACGCCGAGGGCTACGTTCTGGGCCACGGTCAACGACTCGGCGAGCTGCATCAGCTGGAAGGTGCGGCCCAGCCCTACCCGTCCCCTACTGGCCGGGCTTAGCTTCGAGACGTCCTGGCCGTGCAGGTACACCTGCCCCTCGGAGGGTGAGAGCAGCCCGCTCAGGGCGTTGAAGGTGGTCGTCTTCCCGGCACCGTTGGGTCCGATGAGCCCGGTGATCTGCCCCATGGGCGCGGTGAAGCTCAGGTTGTCGACCGCGGTCCGTCCGCCGTACTTGATCGTCAGCGACCTGACCTCGATCCCTGCCTTTGCAGCGACGACCTCGCGACGGGCCTTGGCTCGCTCCGCGACCTCGGATCCATCTGGCGATGGCGGATAGCTCCGGCGCCAGTGCGGCGCTACGGCTTCGACCGCCCGCCGGACGACCATCGGCATCGGCTGCGCGCCGCCCTGCATGCCGACCACGACGGCGAAGAAGCCGAACAGCACGTTGAGCCAACTCTCCGTGGAGTTGCCGATATGCAGGTAGGCCGGGATGACGGCCGAGACGCCTGCGATCAACGCGTACCAAGGCTCACGGCCGGGCACGACCGCCAGGGTCGCGATGAGTACCAGCGAGTTGTACGCGGCGTAGTGCGTGTCCCCAAGCACCGCGTAGTGCACTGAGGAGCCGTAGAGGATGCCGGCGATGCCGGCGATGAACCCGGCGATGCAGAAGACGATCATCCGCGTCATGTTCACGTTCAGGCCGAGCGTCCGCACGGCCAGCGGGGACTCAGAGAGCCCGCCGAGCACGCGACCCAGGCGGCTCCGATGGATCACGATCATGATCACCGCGGCGGCTATCAGGAACAGCAGCACGACGTAGTAATAGGACTTGTCACCGGTGAAGCCTCCTGGTCTGGGCATGCTGCGGCCCGTTCCCTCAGAGGTGAAGAAGAAGTTCATCGGATATAGCAACTGCTCGCACATCAACCCGAACCCGAGGGTGATCAGGGCAAGGAACAGCCCGGAGAGCCGGATCGCGGGCAACGCGAGCAGGGCCGCGATCGGGACGCAGACGAGGGCGCCGATGAGCACCGCGAGTAGCCACGGAAGGTGGCCCTCGACGGCCAGCTGCGAGAAGGCGGCGGCTCCGATGGCGGCGAAGCCTGCCTGGCAGAGCGAGACCAGTCCCGCGGTTCGGACCAGCAGGCCAAGTGACAGCAGCAGGATGGCCTGGGTCAGGCCTACGGTGAAGTACGGGAGGTTGACACCGGCGAAGGTCGGCACCAACGCCAGCACCACGACGACGATGAGGCCGGTAGTGAGGCGGGCACTGCTCGGGGCGTGCCAAGGGACCGTCGGTCGCGCCTCAGCTCGCGCGGGTGGATTGAGCCGCCAGCGGGGCAGCACGAGTAGCACGAGGACGAGGAAGACGAACGGGAGGCTCGAGGGCAGGCCGCTCAGCTGAGGCACGGTGACGACGTACTTCGTGGAGATGCTCGACGCGACGCCGATGACCAGTGCACCGACATAGGTCATCGGGATGCTAGAGAATGCGCCGATGGCCGCCGCTCCGAATGCCTGCACCACCAGGAAGGTCAGGCCGGTCGCGTCGATGCCGGTGATCGGTGCGATGAGCACGCCGGACAGGGCGGCGAAGACCGACCCGATCATCCAGGCAAACCTCTTGACCTGGCGGGCGTTGGTGCCGTGCAGGGTCGTGAGTTCCGGATCATCGACGACGGCGCGCATGGCTAGGCCGACGCGCGAGAACTTGAAGAGCAGGTACAGCCCGCTCACGACCACCAGGGAGACGATCACGATCGTCAGCTGGGCGTAGGTGATGTTGACGCCGCCCACGCGGAACGTCTCGGTGCCCTTGGGCAGGTACTGCGGCAGGGTCAGCGGATCGTAGCCGTACTTGGCCGTCGCAAGACCGCTGACGACGAGGATGAGCCCGACCGTGGCCACGATCTTGAGCGCCGCCCGCTGCTCCGAGAGCGGCTTGCTGATGGCCTCCATCACCAGGCCGAAGAGCGGACCGAGGACGAGGACTACGACGAGCAGCGCCGCCCACCAGGGCCAGCCCTTGTCCTGCTCCAGGTAGTAGAAGGTGTAGGCCGCGGCGGCCGCGACCGCTCCGTGCCCAAAGTTGAAGATGCCCGACGTCTTGTAGGTCAGCACGAGGCCGGTCCCGGCCAGGCCGAGCACCGACCCGGTGGCTATCCCGGAGACGATGAAGGGCAGGAATTCGCTCAGCACGCTGCATCACGTTCCGTCACGTAGTCGGTGGGCTCGGCGGGGCGGGGCAGATAGTCGAACACGGTCAGACCTTCCAACGACGCATGAGAGCGACCCTGTCGCCGCAGGACGCGAGGGACGTGGTGCGATGCACAGTACTCCTACGGTAAGCGTCAATGATGGTGAAGTCCACTAGTTACCATCGTTTCCCATCAGCGAACCATCGATCAAGCAGGCGCGGCGTGGTGCCGCGTATGCAATTCCCCGTTTTACGGGGCCCCGAGCGCCCTAACGACTCTTTGAACAGACGGCCGAAGCTACGATTTTCCACCAGTGACGCCGCGCGGCTATGATGGAACAGCCTAAATAAGATATCCGGTTAGGGCGAATGCGGAAGGGTAGGCGCCACCAGCCCATGGGACTGCTCGAGGGCAAGGTCGCACTCATCACGGGCGCCGCACGAGGGCAGGGCCGGGCCCAGGCGGTCACCTGTGCTCGCGAGGGCGCCGATGTCGTGCTGCTGGACGTCGGATCTCAGACAGCGACGATTCACTACCCGATGGCGACACCGGCGGACCTGGCAGAGACGGTGCGGCTGGTCGAGGAGTTCGACCGTGGGGCGATCGCCATCCAGGCCGACGTGCGCGACCAGGCCCAGCTCGACAGCGCAGTGGCCTCGGCAATCGCACGCTTCGGCAGGATCGACATCCTCATCGCGAACGCCGGTGTGATGTCGCAGGCGGACTTCTGGACCATGACCGAAGAGCAGTGGGACGACGTCGTGGGCACGAACCTGACCGGTGTCTGGAAGTCGGCGAAGGCCGTGGCCCCCCACATGATCGAGCGCGGCAGCGGTTCGATCGTCATCATCTCCTCGGTGAACGGTATCGAACCAGGTCGCGACTACGCCCACTATGTAGCCGCGAAGCACGGCGTCATCGGGTTGATGAAGAACATCGCCCGCGAGCTCGCGCCCTATGGGGTGCGCTGCAACAGCGTCGCGCCTGGCGCCATCGAGACCCCGATGAATCAGCACCAGGCGGCGTGGGACATGGTCGCCGGCCATCCCGGTGGCACCCAGGACGAGGCCATCCACTACGGGTACCACTACGGCGCCCTGCGCGGTACGACGTTCCTCGCCCCGTCCACCGTCGCCGACGCCACGCTCTTCCTGAATAGCGATCTCGCCACGGCGATCACCGGGATCGTGATCCCGGTCGAGGCCGGGCACCTGCTGCTCGCCGGGTACAACCACGACCCGGCCCGCTGACCGGACCCACGAGACACCCGCTGAAGGAGCAAATCCGAGTCATGGCCGGACGAGTCGAGGGCAAGGTCGCGTTCATCACCGGCGCCGCACGCGGACAGGGTCGCAGTCATGCCGTGCGGCTCGCCGAGGAGGGGGCCGACATCATTGCCGTCGACTCGCTCACCGATGTCCCTGACGTCACCTACCCGCAGGCTCGGGAGAGCGACCTGGCCGAGACCGTCCGCCTGGTCGAGGCCTTGGATCGGCGGATCATCGCTACCAAGGCCGACGTGCGCGATCCGGTCGCCCTGACCAGCGCCGTCGACGAGGGCGTGGCCGAGTTCGGGCGGCTCGACATCGTCTCGGCCAACGCCGGCGTGGTGCCAGCGCCAGCCGAGGTCTCCGATGTCACCGAGCGGGCGTGGCAGGACGTCATCGACATCAACCTCAGCGGGGTGTGGCACACGGTCAAGGCGACGACCCCGCACATCGTGGCGGGCGGGCGGGGTGGGTCGGTCATCCTCACCAGCTCCTCGGTGGGGCTTCGTGGTGCCCGCAACGTTGCGAGCTATGCCGCCTCCAAGCACGCCGTCGTGGGGATCATGCGCACGCTGGCCCTCGAACTTGGCAAGCACTCGATCCGCGTGAACAGCGTCCACCCCACCCAGGTCGACACCGACATGATCCAGAACGAGGCGATGTACCGCCTCTTCCTGCCGCACCTGGAGAACCCTGGCCGCGACGACTTCGCCGCGGCCTCCATGCACCTCAACGTGCTTCCGGTGCCGTGGATCGACCCGGTGGACGTGAGCAACGCCCTCGTCTTCCTCGCCTCCGAGGAGGCCCGCTACATCACCGGTGTCACGCTCCCGGTCGACGCCGGGCAGATCCTCACACGCCGGCGCTGAGCAGCGCGGCATCCCGGGCGCCGCGGACCAGGCGCCCCGGCAGTGCGCCGGTCGGCACGCCGTCCCGGTAGGTCTCGACCCCGTTGACGAAGGTGTGGCGGTAGCCGTCGACGCGCTGTTGTAGGCGACGGCCGCCGCCGGGCAGGTCGTAGTGGACCTCGGGACGGTGCATCCGCAGCCCCGCGATGTCGACGACGATGACGTCGGCACGGTAGCCGGGGGCGAGCACGCCGCGATCATGCAGGCCAACCATCCATGCGGTGTCACGGGCCTGGCGCTGGAACACCCATTCGACGGGCAGCTTCCCGTAGGGTCGATCGCGCACCCAATGCTGGAGCAGCGTGCTCGTGAAGCTACTGTCACAGATCGAACCCACGTGCGCTCCGCCGTCACCGAGGCCGGGCAACGTGTAGGGGTGCGTCAGCATCTCGCGCACGGCGTCGAGGTTGCCGTCGAAGTAGTTCGAGAATGGCTGCTGCAGCATCCCGCGGCCCTCGTCGGCCACGAGGATGTCGTAGACCAGCTCCTCCGGAGTCCGGCCCGCACGCTCGGCGCGCGACGCAATGGAGTCGTGCCCGTCCGGCTCGTAGTCGGGGAACTCGCCCAACTCGTACATCGCCTCGTAGCGGCCGATGCGCGCACCGCCCGGCATGTTCTCCGGAGTCTCCGCCGTCTGAGCGGCCAGTATCGCCGCACGGAGAGCAGGGTCGGCCATCCGTTCGGCCTGCTCGGCCACCGGCAGGTGCGAGATGCTGCGCCACACCGGGTTCATGAAGAACGGGTGCAGGGTGCACTGCAGGCCCAGCAAGATGCCGAGCCCACGACTGCCTACCTGCGCGCGGATCGGGAATCCATCTTCGTTGGCGCGGGAGATGTGCTCGAGGATCTCGCGGTAGAGCTGCGGATCCTCACGCTTCTGCAGCAGGGAGACCGAGAGGCGGGCGCCGCCGGATGCCCGCACCATGGCGCGCATGAGTTCGAAGTCCTCGCCGACCTCCGGGTAGTCGGTGATGAGCTGGAGCACGGCCTTGCCTGTGCTGCCTACCGCGGCAGCGATAGCCGTGAGCTCGTCGGCCTCCGAGCCGTACACCGGTGTCAACTCCCCCGAGCGGCTCTTGTGGTTGATCGTGCGCGAGGTCGTGAAGCCGAGGGCGCCGTCCTGGATGGCCTGCTTGGCCAGGCGGGCCATCTCGACGATCTCGTCCTTGGACGCCGGCTCGAACGCTGCGGCCCGCTCACCCATCGCCCAGAAGCGGAGTGCGGCGTGCGGTACCTGGGTCGCGAGGTCAACGTCGCGGGGGCGGGCCTCGAGGACATCGAGGTAATCACCGAAGGTCTCCCACGACCAGCTGAGACCTTCGTGCAGGGCAGTGCCAGGGATGTCCTCGACACCCTCCATCAGCTCGATGAGCCTGTCCCGATCAGCTGGCCTCACTGGCGCGAACCCGACGCCGCAATTTCCCGCGACCACCGTGGTGACGCCGTGCCACGACGAGGGCTGCAGCCGGTCGTCCCAGACCGCCTGACCGTCGTAGTGCGTGTGGATGTCAACGAACCCGGGTCCGACTACGAGTCCGGTGGCATCGATCTCGCGCTGCCCGCGACCGCCAATCTCGCCGACCTCGACGACGATGCCCTCGAGCACGGCCACGTCGGCCGTTCGTGGCGCGGAGCCGGTGCCGTCGACGACGGTTCCGCCGCGAATGACCAGGTCGAAGTCTGCCATCGGATCGCCTCTCTGCAACGCCTTGCGGGCTGTGCCGAAACACAATAAGGCGCTAGCTCATCATCGTAGGCCTTGCAGCATGCTAGGTCCACGAAGACGGGCATAGTGGCCGGGCTCAATGCCGTCTACGCCAAGGTCGTTACAGTATTGTCTTCATATAAACGACGTGGCTGGACTCAGTAGGCAACTGCCTCGGTAGGCCGGCCCATCCCGTGGGGAGTCTCCGTGACCGAGTTCGACTACATCATCGCCGGCGCGGGAGCTGCGGGCTGTGTGCTGGCGAATCGACTCTCCGCCGATCCGAAGGTCTCGGTGCTGCTCCTAGAGGCGGGCGGCTCCGACCGCCACCCCTGGGTCAAGGTACCCAAGGCCTTCGCCTTCCTGATCCACAACGACAGGTTCACCAAGGCCTACGACACCCGGCCCTTCGGTCCGACAGGGGTCGTCGAGCACTGGGCGCGCGGCCGCACCCTCGGTGGGTCCACCTCTATCAACGGCATGATCTACAACCGCGGCTGGCAGCCCGACTACGACGCCCTGGCCGCGGCCGGCAACCCTGGCTGGGACTGGGCTACCTTCCTCGCCGCCTATCGCAGCATCGAGGACCATCAGCTTGGCGCCAGCGACATCCGTGGCGCCGGCGGACCGCTCCGGATCGAGATCGCGCAGCAGACCGAACAGGTCTGCGAGGCGTTCATCGCCTCGACGGAGAAGCACGGGATCGCGCGGACCGAGGACCTGAATTCCTCCGACGCCGAGCGGATCGCCTACGTCACCTCGACGATCCGTCACGGCATGCGGGTGAGCGCGGCCGATGCGTTCCTGCGCCCGGCGATGGCCCGCAAGAACCTCACCGTCCTGCGGCACGCACAGGTGGGCCAGTTGCTCTTCGACGGCGCGCGGCGCGTCACCGGCGTTCGGGCCAAGGTTAAGGGCGTCCAGGTCGAGTTCACGGCGCGGCGCGAGACACTGTTGGCCACGTCGACCTTCGAATCGCCGATGCTGCTGGAGCGCTCGGGAATCGGTGATCCCGCCGTGCTCGCCAGCGTCGGCATCCAGCTGCGGGTCGAGAGTCCCAACGTGGGGAGCAACCTGCGTGAGCACCGCGGCATCGGGCTGCAGGTGCGGCTGCGGGACCGGCTGGGCTACAACCATCTGATGCACTCGCGCCTCATGCAGGGCGTTACCGGCGCCAAGTATCTAGTCACCCGTAGCGGGCCGATCTCGATCGGCGGCTACGACCTCACCGGCTTCTTCAGATCCGACCCGACGGTGGCGCGGCCGGACTGCATGATGGTGATGGGGCCGCAGTCCACCGGGACCGGAAGCATGACCTCGGCCGGGAACAAGATCTCCGTGGCGGACCACCCCGGGGCCATGCTGATCGCCTACAACGTCCGGCCCAGCAGCCGAGGGACCGTACACGTCTCTGGACCGTCGCCCGACGAACCGGCCCTGATCGACCCGAACTTCCTGAGCAGCCAGGAGGATCAAGACGTCGTCCGCCGCGTGCTACCGCGCCTGCGCGAGTTCGCGAGCACCGATCCCTTCGCCGACATGGTGGTCGCCGAGGAGGAGCCGGGGCCTGCCGTCGACGGTTCGTCCGACCTGGTCCGATACGCACTCACGAGCGGCCGTAGCGGTTATCACACGATCGGAACGTGTGCGATGGGACCGTCCGACGACGACGTCGTCGACGCCGATCTGCGGGTCCGTGGCGTCGACGGCCTGCGAGTCGTCGACGCGTCCGTGATGCCCCAGATGATCTCGGGCAACAGCGCCGCGCCGACGATGGCCCTGGCCTGGATCGCCGCTGAACGCATCGCCACGGCCTGACCACACCGGTCCTGACGTTATTGAGTTCAAGTAATGGTTGCGCGCGCTTCCAAGCCATGATTAGGCTCCGCGGAGTAATCCCGGAGCAGCGGAGGAACCTCAGCATGAGTGACGAACAAGCCCTGACCTATGTCATCGACTCCGAACTGTGTGCAGGTCACGGCCGCTGCTACGCGCTCGCCCCGGAGTCGTTCGAAGCCGACGACTCCGGCTATAGCACGGTAACGGGAGCCGCGAAGCCAGCCGCCGAGCGTGAGGGCATGCACTTCATCGCCGGCCAGTGCCCAGAAGAAGCCATCAGCATCCACGCCGTAGGAGTCACATCATGACGACCACCGACGAGACGGACCCGAGCATCGACCTGTCGATCGACCTGGCTGCGCTCAAGCGCGAGCGGCACGTCGACTACGACCCGTTTGCCGCCGCTGACCTGCAGCAGAACCTCGCGCGCCTGGCCGAGTTCCGGGACATGAACACGATGACCTACTCGACCCTCGGTGAGGGCTTCTGGATCGCCACCGGCTACGACGAGGTCGTCAGCGTCCTGCGCCGTAACAACAAGGGCTTCGTGAGCTATCCGAACAACCCGCTGGGCGAGCCCAAGGACGGCACGTCCGCGGCGAAGAAAAAGCTGATCCCGATTGACCTCGACGGCACCGAACACCGTCAGTATCGCAAGTTGCTCGACCCGGTGTTCTCACCGAAGAACATGAACGCCCTCGAACCGCAGATCCGCAAGCTGGCCAACGATCTGATCGACCTATGGATCGAGGACGGCCGGGTCGACTTCGTCGAAGGCTTCGCCTTCCCGTTCTCGGCCACCACCGTCATCGTGCTCATGGGCTGGCCGCTCGCCGACGCGCACATGATGAACGGCTGGGTCACCACGCTGCAGCATGGCGTCACGAACGGCAGCCAGGAAGAGACGATCAAGGCTCAGCAGGCCGCCGTCACCGAGTGCCGCAACTACCTGATGACAATGATCGAGCAGCGTCGTCAAGCGCCCGCCGAAGACTTCACGACGATGCTGATGAACATCGAGATCAACGGGCGCAAGCTTGATGACGACGAACTCTTCGACACCTTCCTGCTGCTCATGCTGGCCGGGCTCGACACGGTGCAGAGCGTGCTCACGCAGATCTTCGCCTACCTCGGCACGCGACCGGACCAGTGGGACGAGATCTTCGCCGAGCCCGAGACGCTCGACCTTGCCGTGGAGGAGTTCCTGCGCTGGACGGCACCCGCGCCGCCCAACCGCAACGTCGTCGACGACTACGTGGTGGTCGG
Source organism: Jatrophihabitans sp. (assembly GCA_025963285.1). Classification (GTDB taxonomy): domain Bacteria; phylum Actinomycetota; class Actinomycetes; order Mycobacteriales; family Jatrophihabitantaceae; genus JAOPUX01. Next base: position 33,332 of record JAOPUX010000071.1, on the reverse strand, counting down.
CGATGTCCGGCTGCCGCGCGGTGAGCGGGTGCACTGCCCGATCGGCGCGGCGAATCGCGATCCGAAGTACTTCCCGAACCCGGACGAGGTCGACTTCCACCGTCCGGTGAAACCGCACCTGGCCTTCGGCCTCGGCCCGCACCGATGCATCGGCATCCACCTCGCACGGCTGGAGATCAAGATCGCGTTCGAGGAACTTCGGGCGCGGATGCCGCAGTTCACGCTCGACGAGTCCTTTCAGCCCACTGGACACCTCGGCTTCGCATGGGGCATGGAGAACGTCCACCTGAAGTTCCCGGCGGGCAAGCGGTCCGGAGCCTGACAGCCGACTGCCCGCGCAGCGCACCGGCGCGGGCAGTCGTGCCTCAGCGCGGCGCGAGTGATGCGGCCAGCGACTGCTTGACGAGCTTTCCGCTGGCGGTGCGCGGCAGCGGTTCATCCACGAAGACAATGCGAACCGGCACCTTGAACGCCGCCAGGTGGTGGGATACCCACGCCCTCAGCTCGCTCTCCCCCGCGCTTGCGCCCTGTCGCAGGCGGACGATCGCCGCAGGCTCCTCGCCGAGGGACGGATGCGGCATGCCGACGACGGCGGCCTCCACCACATCCGGGTGGTTGACCAGGCACAGCTCGACCTCGGCGCTCACGATGTTCTCGCCACCTCGGATCACGAGGTCCTTGAGCCGGCCGACGATGTAGACATACCCGTCAGGGTCGATTCGGCCCAGATCACCGGTGCGGAACCACCCGTCACGGAACGCCTCGGCCGTCTCCTCAGGCAGGTTCTCATAGCCCGTGACGACCTGCGGCCCCCGGATCACGATCTCGCCGACCTCGCCCGGGGCCAGGATCGCACCGTCCTCGCCCATCGCCGCGATGACCGCCGTCGGCAGCGCCGTCCCCACACTTCCGGGCCGTTCGACCCAGTTCCGTCCAGCGATGGCCACGACGCCGGAGGTCGTCTCGGTGAGGCCGTACCCAGTACGGGCGTCGACCCGACCTTCGAAGGTCTCGTGGATGTCGAGGATGAGCTGCGTCGGCGATGCCGAGCCGCCGAGGCCCAGGCTGGTCAGGTGCGAGACGTCGCGATCGGAGACCTTAATGGCGTCGAGCAGACCCTGGACGACGAACGGCGCGCCGGCCATCTCGTTGATCTGCTCGGCCTCCATGATGCGCAGCGCCTCCTGCACGTCCCACTTGTACATCAGGACCATCTTGTGGCCTGAGTAGGTGGCGCTGTACAGCGTGTTGAGGCCCGCTATGTGGAAGAACGGGTATGTGGTGAGCTTGTTCGACGCCGGTGGACGGCCCAGGGTCGACAGGTCGGCGTCCACCGGAAGGGGCCGCGTGTAGTTGCGGATCAGCTTGTTCAGCAATGACGCCGAGTGATTGAAGTGCCGCCCGATGACCCCCTTCGCGCGTCCAGTGGTGCCGGAGGTGAAGAGGATGGTCGAGACATCCTCTGCGGTCACCTCGGCGGCCGGAAAGCTGTCATCGGGCGGCGGCGTGGACGCCAGCTCCTCGAACGGGATGACGTCCGGGAGGATCTGCCGACAGCGGACCCCGATAACCGTGCGAAGCGTTACCGGGCGGGCACCGGCGGCCATCATCCGCTCGATCCGTTCTTCGTCGGCGATCAGCACGTCCGGGCGGCAGTCGGTGAGAATCCCCGCCAGCTCGGCGCCGGCGAGCCACGCGTTTATCGGGATGGCGACCGCGCCGAGTACCTGCGTCGCCCAGAAGCTGAAGATCCATTCGGGGTAGTTCCGCATCGCTATGGCTACCCGGTCCCCCTTCCCGACCCCCAGCCGTCCATGCAGCTGATGGGCCAGCCTCAGCACGATGTCGTACTGCTCGGCGAAGGTGTATCGCTCGCCCTCGTAGACCACTGCGTCTTCGCTGCCGAAGTCGCGGGTATGCAGGAACGCATCCCGCAGGGTGCGGGGATCCCGGTCGTAGAGCTGGAGCGTCTTTCCATCGACGACCCGCTCGACGAGCGGGAAGAGCGATCCCGGGGCGGTGAGCTCCTCGATCGTGTGTGCACGCAACTCGGTCATCGCTGATGCCTCCCGGTCAGTGCGCCGGTCCCGTGACTGCCGGGGGCGGCGACTTCATCCCCGACGGTGCGATGGCGCCGTCGGCCACCGACGCTCGCGGCGCCTTGTCCTCGTGGATCTCGGCCCAGTGCGCGTGATTGAGCTGGTGCAGCGTGAAGCTCGCGTGGAGAGCGTTGTAGAAGCCCTGGTTGTCCTGGGTCTGGTTGACCGCCTCCTTGATGAGCAGGGCGGTCATTGTCGGCCGCTGGGCGATCTGGCGTGCATACTCCAGCGTCCGGTCGACGAGTTCGTCCCGGGGATAGATCTTGGAGACCATCCCTCGCTGGAACGCCTCCTCGACACTCACCGATTCACCTGTCAGCAGCAGTTCCTTCGCCCGGCGGGTCCCGAACTCCCAGGGGTGCGCGAAGTATTCGACGCCGCACATCCCGAGCCGGACACCAACCGGGTCGATGAACTCCGCATCGTCCGAGGCGACGATCAGATCGCAGGCCCAGGCCAGCATCAGCCCCGCGGCGAACGTCTGACCCTGCATCGAGGCGACGGTGATCTTGCGTAGGTTGCGCCAGCGCAGGGTGTTCTGGAAGAAGTGGTGCCACTCCCCGAGCATTCGCTTCTCGGCCCCCTCACGGGAGTTGCCGTCGCCGATGAAGGAGGGGTGCATGTCCGGGCCGGGGGCGCGTTCGGCGGCTCGATCAGGAGTTCCCATGTCGTGCCCAGACGAGAACGCCGTGCCTGCTCCGGCAAGGATCACGACCCGCACGTCGTCGTCGTGCTCGGCCTCGAGAAAGGCGTCGGTGAGCTCGACGAGCAGCGTCCGATTTTGCGCGTTGCGGTAACGCGGGCGATTCAGCGTGATCCGGGCGATGCGGCCCTCGTCCAACTGCTCGTAGGTGATGAAGCGGTAGTCGGTCACGTCGGTCCTATCGGTCCTGTCGTTGATCGCCGGTCGAGCGGTGTGATTATCGCGCCGATTCCGGCGCGATCTCGACTGCTCAGGCGATGCCGTAGGTCTTGATGTTGGCGAACTGGTCCATGCCACTGCGCCCCAGTTCGCGTCCCACGCCGGAGTTCTTCGTGCCTCCGAACGGGATCTCCACGGGCGAACCCAGGAACATGTTCACGCCCACCCCACCGGTGTCGAGCAGCCGCGCCACCCGGCGGGCCTCGGCCAGGTCCTCGCTGAACACGGCGCCGCCGAGGCCGTACTTCGACTCGTTGGCCAGCGTCACGGCTGCATCGGCGTCCGGCACCCGGTAGATCATCCCGAGCGGGCCGAACGCCTCCTCGCTGTACACGCGCATGTCCGGCGTGATGCCGGTGATCACCGCCGGCTTGAAGTAGGCGCCGGGGCCCGCGACGCGCCCGCCCTCGAGGAGCACCGTCGCCCCCTTGTCGATCGCGTCCTGGTACTGCGCCTGCAACAGGTCAGCCGCGGCGTCACTGGACATCGGGCCGAGTGTCGTCTCCGGGTCGAGCGGGTCTCCCATCACCTGCCCGGTGAACACGGGCAGGTAGTGCTCGATGAACTCATCGGCAACCTTGTCGGTGACGATCACCCGCTTGGGCAGCGCGCAGGCCTGCCCGCCGATGATCAGCCGGCAGGTGGCGGCCGTCGCAGCGGCCTTGGGGACGTCGGCCCGGTCCAGGACGACGAAGGCGTCCGAACCGCCGAGCTCGAGCACCAGGGGCTTGATGTGCCGGCTGGCCTGTTCGCCGACGGCGGACCCGGCCCGGTCGGATCCGGTCAGTGCGACGGCCCGCACTCTCGGATCGGCGATGACAGTCGAGGTCTGCTCCTTCGACACTAGAATCGTCTGGTATGCCCCTTCGGGGAAGCCGGCCTTGAGGAAGAGGTCGTCGAACATCACCGACGAGCCGGGCGTGATCTCAGCGGGCTTCAGCAGGACCGTGTTGCCCAGCATCAGGTTAGGGGCAGCCACCCGCATGGGCTGGAACAGCGGTGCGTTCCACGGCTCGATGCCCAGCACGATGCCGACCGGCTCGCGGCAGACGAGCGTGGTCGGGATGCCCGGCACCTCGACCACCTCGTCGGCCAGCAATTCGGCTCCGCGCTGAGCGAAGTAGCGGTAGATGCTTGCGGCGAAATGCGCCTCGCCAACCGCCTGAACCAGCGGCTTACCCATTTCGATGCTCGTCTGGCGGCCGAGCGCGTCGGCATTGTCGTCGAGCAGCTCGGCGAAGCGGAGCAGCACCCGCGCCTTCTCCTCGATCGGCACCATCCGCCAGGATAGGAAAGCCTGGTGTGCCAGCGCGATCCTGGCCTCGAGCTCGTCAGCGGTAGGCCACTCCCACGTACGCAAGACCTCCCCGGTCGCAGGGTTGACCGTGCGGTAGGTCTCGAGGGTGTACCCGGCCTCGGCCTGGATCGTCATGCTTGTCTCCTCGGGGGCGGCGAGATGGATTGCGGCTGGCTGGGCACCGTCACGACTCCCGCGGGCCGGGATCGAAGCTGAGCTGCACGTTGTGCGTGCCCCAGGTCAGGCCAAGGAACTCCTGGGGCGTGGTGCCTGGGGTCAGGGTGAACCGGGGTATCCGACGGTGCAGCTCGGTGAAGCCGATCTTCAGTTCGAGCCGGGCCAGGTGGACCCCGATGCACCGGTGTGGGCCGAGCCCGAAACTCAGGTGGGGCTTGCGGTGCTCGCCCAGCTTGATCACGTCCGGGTCGTCCCAGTACTGCGGGTCACGGTTCGCGGCAGCCAGCACCATGAACACACGCTCGCCTCTGGGCAGGGTGAGTCCGCCGACCTCGGCGGAGTTCTGATTGATCGTCCGCGTTGGGGAGGCAGGTGAGGTGAAGCGGAGCAGCTCCTCGACGGCCAGCTCGACGCTCTCCTCGGACTCGAACATTTCGTCCCACTGGTCCTGGCGCTCGGCGAAGTACACCATGCTCTTCGACATCACCGCCTGCACTGTGCCCAGCCCAGCGGTCATGATCAGCCCGTAGAGTTCGACCAGCTCGTCGTCTGTGAGCTTGCGGCCCTCGATGAGGGAATCCATCGTCACCGTGGTGAGGTCGTCTCGCGGCGGCTCGGACCGGCGCCGCACGATGAGCTCCAGCATGTATTCGTGGGTCTCGCGGTGCGCTCGGGCCTTGTCGTCCTCGTGCGAACTGCCGTGGTGGATGATGGAGGTCCACTCATTCATCTTGTCGATGTCCTTGAGCGGCCACCCCATCAGGCTCATGACGGTCGCGCCCGGAAACGGCAGTGCGAACTCCTCGGAGAAGTCGCAATGTCCTGCCTCGATGAAAGTGTCGATCAGGTTGTTGGCGTGGGCCCGCAGCTGGTCGGCCATCTCGGCGATCCGCTTCGGGGCGAAGCTCGGGTCCAGCATCGTCCGGAACTCGCGGTGGCGTTCGCCGTCGAGTTCGAGTGGCACCATGCCATTGACCGTCCCGGTCAGGTTGAGCCCATCAGGATCGATGGGGAAGCTCTGGAACCCACGATTGCTGCGCCGCAGCACCGACGACACATCGTCGTACTTGGTCGCCACCCAGCACCCGTTGCCGCGCGCGGACCACGCCACCGGCTTCTCCGCGCGCATCCCGGCGAGGATGTCGAGCTGCTCAGCCATCGTGAGCGGTGCGTACGGGTCGAAGTCGTGCCGATAGCGGGCCCGCAGGCTGTCAAGCTCCCGATCGGCCGAGTTCGTGGTGGCAGTCATGCTGACGCTCCCCTTAGCACCGATGGCGTTGCACGATTACAACACAACAGATACCAAGATTAGGTTGTGACGCCCCGGGCGGTCAAGGACCGCCGACGACACCGTCAGCCGTCGGCTGCTGCACCGGCAACGGCATCCCGGAACGCCTTGACCTCGTTCCGGCTCGGCAGGCTGATGACCTCGGCCTGATAACCGTCGGGGCCGGTCGCGACGAACACCGCCACCGGGCCGTAGTTGACGATCACGGTCTCGCGTAGCTCGGTGCACGGGAAGCCCAGGCCAGCGAGTCGCTCGTGCAGTTCGCCGATGTACTCCCGGGGAATGGGGAAGGAGAGCACTACATGCCCCACCTGCCCGGGCGCCACGCCGCGTTCGGGGTACGGCGGACGATCCCACTGGACGAGTTCGATCTGACCGACTCGCTGGCTACCCTGGACGAAGACCGACTGGCCGCCCGTCTCCTCGGGCAGGCCCAGCATCAGCCAGGTCGCGGCACCCACCGGCTTCGTCAACGTCCTGCGCAGCCCGAGCCCATCGACGAAGAACCGCAGCGACGAGTCGATATCACTCACGGTGAGCGCGACGTGGTTCAGGCTGTCGACGGCAATCATGGCGTCCTCGTTGGTCGGGTGGTTCAGCGTGTGTTGGTCGCCGGATCGTCCGCGTCAGCCTGCGACCGGTTCCAGCAGCTGATCCAGCGAGGTCTCGGGGTCGGCCAGCTGCTCCGGGGACACCGTGACCCGTGCCGCGACCAGGCGCCTGGACACCGCGAAGAGGCGAGGGTTGTTCACGATATCGGCAGCCCGGAGCCGGCCCTGCTCGAGATAGAAGGCGGCAAACTGGGTCGCGTCGGCCTGTGGCCGCAGGACCACCATGTCACAGCCTGTGGTGAGGCCGACCGACTTGAGCTTCAGCTCGCCCTGGTCGGACCAGAACCACGGCACCGCCCGGTACGGGTGGTCCTGCCCGATGATCGCTGCCGCTACGGTGCGAGCCTGCTCGGTTGCGTTCGGCACGGACTCCAGCCGCCGCGTGCCGCCGGTTTCGTGACACGGGTGCCTCGTGCAGTCCCCGACGGCGTAGATGTTCGGATCCGACGTTCGGCAGTGCTCATCCACCACGATCCCATCGGCGACCTCCAAGCCAGCTTCGGCAGCGAGGCCGACGTTGGGGAGCAGGCCGACGCCGACCAGCACGGTGTCCGACGCAATCGCCTCTCCGGTGGCCAACAGGACAGCGGAGACGCGTCCGGACGGGCTGGTACTCATGCCCGAGACGGTGGCCGCAAGCCGGACCTCGACACCATTGGCCACATGTCTGTCATGGACGAACCGGGCCAGCTCCGGGCAGGCGACTCGCGCCAGGAGCCGGTCCGCAGCCTCGAGGACGGTCACGTGCACACCGCGGGCGCGGGCCAACGCGGCGACCTCGAGCCCGACGTAGCCTCCCCCGACGATCACCAGGTGCGAGCCCGCTCGGAGACCGTTTTGAAGACCGTCGACGTCGGCGACGGTACGCAGGTAGTGCACGTTGCTCCCCTGCAGACCTGCCAGCCGTCGGGGTGAACCGCCGGTCGCGATCACGAGAGCCGCGTACCCGATCTGCTGCCCGTCGGCCAGCTCCACCTGCTGTGCGGTGCGGTCGATGCGGGTCGCCGCGTTGCCGAGTTGCAGCTCCACCCCCGCCCGCTCGTAGAAGGCCTCGGGTCTGACGAGGATGCGGTCCGGTGTCAGCTCACCGGCGAGGTAGTGCTTGGACAACGGCGGACGCATGTAGGGGTACCTGCCCTCGTCTCCGATCAGCGTGATGCGGCCTTCGAACCCTTGCCCGCGCAGCACCGCCGCGGTCTCGGCACCGGCCTGCCCCGCTCCCACCACGACGACCGGCCCGGTAGGGATGTCCGCACTCGTCACCGTTCGCAACTCCTTCGGTCAGGGAGGCGGCGCCCTCGGCCGGGCATTGCAACCTTGTTAGACCATAATAGAGAGGAGACGCTGCTTGCGACAGCGGCTAGGGCCAGCCAGCCGCCGGGACGCTTACCCGCACGGTGTCGACGCGCCCCCTGCTCGAGCTGAGCTCCGGATCTCGGGCCCACTCGGTGTTCGCTCTGAGCTCGGCAATATTGGGACGGCTGAACTCGGTGACCACCAGGTATAGCGTGCGGCCGTCGGGGCCGCCTAGCGTGCAGGCGATGGCACTGCCATCCTCGACCCGTACCTCGTCGATGACCTCGCCGCCGTCGGTCACCCGGATGAACCGGGACGTCCTCGGCGCCGCCATCCAGATCGCTCCCTCAGCGTCCAGGCAGCAGCCGTCGGGCATCTCCGCGTCGAAGGCCGCGAACGTCCGTCTGCCGGAGAGTGTGCCGTCCTCGCTGACATCGAACGCGGTGAGCCGGCTGGCACCGGACTCCGCGACGACCAGAGTCCCGTTGTCCGGACTGATCACCGTTCCGTTCGGGATGCTTACCTCGGTGGTCGCCACCCACCACGAGCCGTCCGACTCGACGCAGATAATGGCCGAAGTGCCGTCCTCGTTGGCATAGAGCCCACCTCCGGTGAAGCCGACGTAGGCACGCCCTCGCCCGTCGACGACCATGTCGTTGATCCACCCGTCTCCGACTGCGGAGAGGTCGGCATACAGGTGCAGTCCCCCGGCGTCCTGCCGATAGACCCGGCAGCTGCGCATCGCGGCGATCAGCAGGCTGCCGTCGGCCAGGAAGCCGAGCCCGGACGGCATGTCATCGAGTTCGGCCACCACCCGCGCCGTCCCCGCCTCGTCGATGACGTGTACCCGGTGGGCGTGGTGATCGGAGAGCCACAGCTGACCTTCGTGCCAGCGGGGCGCCTCGGGGAACATCAGCCCTGCCGCCAGCAGCGTCGGGACGTACACCGTCAACCTCCGAGCGTTAGGCGTCTAGGTCATGCCAATGCTGTTTCTAGCACGAGAGCAAATCCGGTGGTGCCGCCCAGTCAGGCGGGCGGCGCAAGCAGCTGCTCGATCTCGTGCTCGGCTCGCGACCTGGCCTCGCTCTCGTCGAGACTCTCGGTCGCCGTCTTCACCGGCCGGGCCACGCCGCGTCGAAGGTCATCGTGGTAGCGATCGTCCACGATGCCGAACTCCAGGTTCTTCACGTAGATCCGCAGTCGATCGCGCAGCGAGCTGTCATTGTCGGCGGCCTCGACGACGTCGGGCAGGAGCGTGGTCTGGACGAGTAACGCATGGGCGACCTTGCGCGCCCGGGCGTTGCGCAGACCAAGCATGATCTCGCGCGAGGATGAGCGGATGATGTGGTCCTTCCACCAGTCGAAGTCGGGCAGCCGCTCGATCGCGACCAGCTCGATGAGCGGACACGAGAGGGTCTGCGTCAAGGTCTCGACCGCCAGCTCGATGTAGCCGCTGCGCTGGGTGCCGGAGAGTTCGTCGACGTGCTTGCGGAAGGCGACCCTGGTGTCCTGCATCGAGAAGCAGTAGCGCCGCACCCCGTGGATGGACGTGTCAAGGATGGCGCGGTCGAAGGTGAACGGACGGAACGGGTTGCCCTCGCTGTTCTGCATGGCCCGCACGGCGATCGGGCTCATCCCGGGGCTGAACCGCCACATGCGCTCACTCGCCCGGCGATGGCTGGTGCCGTCCTGCAGCACGTCGGCGAGCACCGGCTCGCCGTAGAAGCACTCAGGGAGCATGAGGCCCGGGCTACGGGCGTAGGAGACGCTCACACCGGACGACTGTGCCTGGCGCAGGAAGCGGTTGACGCCCAGGTAGCTCAACGACGCCGTGTAGCGGCTCAGCGGCGTGGGCGCGAGCTCTTCGACGTGGAACGCGATGTCGAGCATCCGCCCGACCCATTCCTCTCCCCAGACCTCCTCGGCAGCCTCGGCCAGGCGACGCCCGGTCGGGGCGTCCGGGTGATCGAGGCTCGCGCCGACGGTCGCCGCACCCAGCAGTGCCATCAGCGCGATCGCCGCGGAGTCGAAGCCTCCTTCACCCCGCGAGGAGTGCACAAGCAGGCCGAGGACCTCGCACAGCCGGCCAAAGGAGCTGTCGGGGTCCAAGGGAAGCCGGGGGCGCATGTCAGCCAGCATCTGCACACCGGCCGGCGTGAACTCCTGCTGCATGGAGCTGGTGCCCATCGCGGCCATGACGAACTCCCGAAGCACCCGGGAGGCCTCCTCTCGGCGCCGCGTGGACGGCCCGGGGTCTAGCTGCCGGGTGAGCCCGTCAACGATCCGGTCGTCAAGCAGTCCCCCGACGAGGGAGAGGAACTGCAGGAACTGCTGCCTAAGCGTCCGCGAGAACGGTGCCTCCGTGGTCCGATTCGCCGTGACCAGCACCTCGGAGAGCGACACCATCGGAGAGTTCCGGCCACTGGCACCGGCGCGGTGCGCTGGAACCATCCCCTTCTGCACCCACTGGTGGACAGCCTGGCGGCTCACTCCGACCAGACGGGCCGCCTCGGACTGGGTGATGAGGTCATGAGGACGCTCTACCGTCATCCCTCCTGTTCGCAGCCGCTCGGCGGCCCGCTCCAGAGCACGGATGAGCTCCGACCGTGGGACGGCGTCGGCCTTCCCCAGTGCGAGGGCGAGCTGTTCGAGCGCCGAGGTGATCGAGACCTCGTCGAAGGACATACGCATCGCCTCCTCGCACCGGTCGATGCGAGGGGCCGACCAGCAGCGCGGCCCCGGCTTCGCACAGATCCATGCAATCAGATTGTCTTGGCTGAATCGTGACGGGTCCATTGACATCGGCTCCGACCTGAGGCAGTGTGATCGGCGCAACCCCATATGTCAATGGCGTCGCTTGACAACGTCAAGCTGTAATTGACAAATCGGTGGGCAAGCTCGCGGTTCCTGAGGGGCGGTTCGGTTCAATGATCACGTACAGCGAAGCCAGGCAGCTCGTCGATCACGTGTGTCGGGTCATCCCTGAGCCGCCACGGATCAACGATCAAGGACTGCGCCGACAGTGGGAACGGCTGCTGCTCGATGCAGCCCACCAGCTCGCGCGGGCCGCCCGCGACGCCGGATTGCTCGTCCAGCTCGCGGATGATGAATACGGGTTACCACCCGAGACGCTAGGCGTCCGACGGATCCTCCTGCGCATGGCCACACTCGACGCACGACTGGGCAGCACAGCGGTTCCCGCGCTGCAGCTGCGGCCCCGGCCGTCCTCGCGGACCGCATCGACAGAGACGGTTCAGCACACCCCTGCGCAGTTCAAGACGACGGGGCAGAGCCTTGGCCGATCGACACGAGCGTGGGCCGATGCCGACCGCGACCGGTCACGCTATGCCTACAGGTCGGCGGCGAGCAGGGTATGACCCTCGGGCCTACGGCACGAAGGTCAGGAACCGACCGAGTTCGGCACGATCGCAGCCAGCGCTTCCGGATCGTCGGAGAAGACCGACGCCAACCGCTGGCGCGCGACCTCGAGCCGCATCGCGTACTCGTCGCGCTCGGCCCGCAACCGCTGTTCCGCGGAGGCGCCGGGGACGGACAGCTGACTGATGAACTCACGAACCATCGCGCGCGCAAGCCGGTCGTAGTCGAAGGAGGGGCTGAGCGCACCCGCAGCGGGCACCCCGGCGGGCCCACGCAGCAGTTCAGCGCTCCGGCCGATGGAGATGCGGTAGGTGCGCTTGCCGCGGACCTCGCGGACGAGCTCGCCATCACGATCCATGGACGCGATGAGCTGGATGAACGCGACGGCTGTGCCCTGGTAGTCGACAGCCTCCTTCAGGGCACCGGTCGCGTAGCCGGTCGGGTCGTCGACCGGACCGTTCACCGTCAGGTACTGGCGGATGCGGGTGCGAGCCGATCGGTCCCGCGACGTCTTCTGCGTGTCGTCGACGTTCTTGACGCGCGACGCGGCGGCCGGCTTCGTCCGTGTCGCGGTCGCCTTCTTGGTGGCAGCCATAGTGTTCCCTGTCTTCGCTCGAGGAGTGGGTGTCGATGAGTCGGTCAGGTCTCGACGCGGCTTAACACCACGATTGCCCGACGAGGCCTAACCGATTGATCTAGTTTGCCAACATGTTAGCGCTTGCCCGCTCCCGCGACCATCCGGACCGCACCGAATCGTGACAATGTGCGTCATTAATGCCTCGTACGGGGGCGAATAGGCGATGGAGGGTGTGGGATGGCTGGCCTGTCTGGGCTCTACCTATCATTACTGGCAGGCACCAAGCATGGCCGCTTCGGCCCACTACGAGCGGCCTATCAGTACTTCGGCCTCGCTTACCGAGAGGGGATGCCGTCGTGAAGGTCACGTTCATCAGGTCTGACGACACAAGCATTTCTATCGATGCCGAGCCGGGCGATTCGCTCATGTCTGCCGCCACCGGCAACCTCATCGGCGGCATCCTCGGTGAGTGCGGGGGTGGCATGAGCTGCGCCACCTGCCATGTCTTCGTAGAGAGAGGCTGGGAAGAGGCGGTCGGCCGGCCCAGCCTCGATGAGGCCGAGCTCCTGGAGACCACCGCCGAGCCGGCGTCCAAACAAAGCCGGCTCAGCTGCCAGATTCACCTAGAGGATCGCCTCGACGGCCTGACGGTGAGGCTTCCCGACCGCCAGCAGTAGTTAGACCGCCTGCTTCATACTTCGACGCTTCCTGCCCAGGGCACAAATGTGATGTCTCAATGGCTCGGCAGTGCCAGCAGGCGGACAGGCGGAGTCGAGCACGATCCTGTCAAGTACGGCTCGGGCCGCTGGAACGGGTTCGCGTCGTGGCCATCCGGGTAGACCGCTGGTAACGCCTAACCCAGGAGGCAACCATGCTCATCGTCGTCGGGCTCATCATCCTCGTCGCCGCCCTCATCGTCGGAGTGGCCGGCGTGGTCAGCAACCACGGTGCAGGCCACGCTCTAGGCCATCCGTTCACCGTGCTTGGCCAGCACTTCCACGGGTCGACTGGCGCCCTGTTCCTGGCGGGGATGGCGGTTGGCGCCGTCGGCCTGGCGGGGCTGCTCCTGCTGCTCGGGGGCGCCCGACACACCGCACGGCGTGCCAGGGCCGCCCGGCTAGAGCTGAAGCAGGCCCGCCAGGAGACAGCTGCCGTCGCCCGTGACCGCGACCAGCTCGCCCAAGCACAGGCCGCTCAGCCAGCACCGGTCGCTCAGCCAGCAGCGGCCGCCCAGGCAGCACCGGCCGCCCAGGCAGCACCGGTCGCTCAGACCCAGCCAGCCCCGGCGGTGAACGCGCCGGCCGCCGCAGCGCCCTCCACACCCGCGTACCCCGCCCACAGCGGCTCCGGTCTGAGCAACCAGGACGACGTTCCCCCTCCGCCCCCGCCGCAGGGTGGGGTATCGCCGAGCGGAACGGCACCCGCCGCGCCTGCCCGTCCCTGATCGGGACCTGATCAGGACGTGAGTCCGGCGTGCCACCGGTGCCCGGACTCGGCACGCTGGTGGTGTCCGTGGAGCCCAGCGCCAGCCGCAGGCTCCGTTGGCAGGTGGACGTGCGCTGGGTGCCCAACGACAGGAAGTACGAATGGCAAACGATGAACTCGAATTCGACGGCTGGGATCCCGATGCTCGGCGCCGCGCTGCCTGGGCACTGGGGGTACTCGCCCTCGTTGCAGTGATCATCGTCGGCCTGATCCTCATCGTCGGTGGCTCCTCGGGGGCGGGCAAGCCGGCCGCGCAGGTTGCGCCGGCGTCGGGGTCCGGCCCGGCTGTCATCGTGCAGCCGCCGTCATCCGCGGCTTCGTCTTCGTCCTCGCCGTCGTCGAGTCCGACCTCGTCCACGCCGGCGACCCCCACCAAGACGGCGACCTGCGCCTCCGGCTCCGGCTGCACCCTGGCCGGGGACGGCGGCCTGCTTGCGGCGCTGAACTCCCTGCGGACCAAGCACGGCCTACCGCCGGTCAGCGGCACGATCACCGCGGCTGCCACGAAGTGTGCGGCGGCTGACGGCAACACCCCGAGCTGCCCTGGGTCGTACTTCTGGGAGCCCGTCACCACGCAGAGCGGTAGCGCCGTGCTCACCAAGATCGAAGCCCAGCCGAGCGGGTCAAGCTTCCTGCTATCGCCGCATCTCACTTCGGTTCAGATCGGCTGGGCACACAGCGGAACCTGGAACTGCGCGCTCATCGAGGGCTGAACTCGGCGGGAGCGCCGCGGCCCGGGTCTAGAGGTCGAGTTCGACGGCTGTGTCCAGTGCAGCCTCGATGCTTCGCAGCCACCCGTCGTGCAGCTGGGAGTTCTTCTGGTCGTAGAGGCTGGCGCCGTCGACGAGATTGCTGGAGCAGGCGCAGATCATGCCCGCCCGCAGCCCGCGCAGCCTCGCCACGACGTAGAGCGCGGCGGACTCCATCTCGACGTTCAACACGTTCAACGAGTTCAGGGTGCTGATCCACTCCGGGGTCTCGGCGTAGAAGGCGTCGTCGCAGGCGCTGATACCCGAGTAGGCAGCGGTACCGGTGCCGGCCACGAGCCGCTCTGCCGACTCGCGCAGGGCAATGGCGATGGCGAGGTCGGGTACGGCCGGGTAGCCGGGGTGGGCGTAGGCGGCGCTGGTGCCGTCGTTGCGCAGGGTGCCTTCGCTGACGAGCAGGTCGCCGGGCTCGATACCGGGCTGCAGCGCGGCCGAGCTGCCGACCCGGATGAAGGAGGTAACCCCCACCCGGGCCAGCTCCTCGACGGCGATCGCCGTTGACGGGCAGCCCATACCGGTGGACGTCGCGGTGATGAGTTTGCCCTTGTAGAAGCCGGTCATCGTGCGGTGCTCGCGGTTGTGGGCGACCTCGGTGACGTCGGTGAGGAAGTCCGCGATCAGGGGCACACGGAACGGGTCGCCGGGCAGCAGCGCCACGCTGCTGACCTCTCCGGGGGCGATCCCGATGTGGTACTGGCGTTCGCCGACCCCAACCGCCGACTTGTCCACGACCTGCGTCTGGTCGGAGGTGGTGTCCATGGCTCTCCTTCGTGGGACCCGTCCCGGTCGTCAACGGCACGCACGTCAGACGTTATGGCCTCACCACCCCGTGCGGAGCGAACCGCCCGAGCTTTCTGTGGCGACCCGGCGGTAACGTCGAGGGGTGACTCGACTCGGCTACCAGATCCCCAACTTCACCTATCCGGGCGTTGCTCCCGAGCAGCTCTTCGCGACCATCCGGCAGCAGGCCGTCGAGGCCGAGGAGTCGGGCTTCGACACCGTGCTGGTGATGGACCACTTCTATCAACTGGCCGGCCTGGGGCAGCCCAGTCAGGAGATGATCGAGTGCTACACGCTGCTGTCGGCACTGGCCCAGCACACCAGCCGGGTGCGGCTGTCGTCGCTGGTCACCGGTAATACCTACCGGCACCCGACGCTGCTCGCGAAGACCGTTACGGCGCTGGACGTCGTCTCCGGTGGGCGTGCCCAGCTGGGGATCGGAGCAGGCTGGTTCGAGCTGGAGCACAACTCCCTCGGCTTCGAGTTCGGCACCTTCACCGACCGCTTCGAGCGGCTCGAGGAGTCGTTGCAGATCATCATCCCGATGCTGCGCGGTGAGCAGCCGACCCTCAACGGCAAGTGGTACCAGGTGCACGACGCGATGAACCACCCCGCCCCGCTCGCCCGCATCCCGGTGATGATCGGTGGAGGTGGTGAGCGCAAGACGCTGCGGATGGTGGCCCAGTACGCCGACGAGTCGAACCTGATCTGCGGCGTGGACGAGATCGCTCGCAAGCTCGCGGCCCTGGACGAGCACTGCGCGACGCTCGGCCGCGACCGGTCGGAGATCACGGTCTCCTACCAGACGAGCGCCTGCATCGCCCCGACCCACGAGCAGGCCGTCGCCGAGTTCGAGGCCTACCTCGCCCGCCAGCCCGAGGCCGAGCCACGCCGGCACACCGCCATCGTGGGCAGCCCCGACGAGGTCGGCGAGCAGTTCGCGCGCCTCCGCGAGACCGGCATCGACGGGATCACCGTCAACGCGCCGTCGAACGGTCACGTCGAGGGTCGCGTCGCCCTGCTCGGCGAGACGCTCGCGCCACTGTTCATCCGCTGACGGCCTCTCAGGGCTGGAGGTTCTCCAGGTCGGCGAGCAGGCTCGGATGCGTCGGCTCCCAGCCCAGCGTCGCGCGCGTGTAGGCGCTCGACGAGGGCTGGTCGGTGGCGAAGATCGGGCCGAGCGGACCGAAGGTCGCCTCGGGCACCGACTCGACGGGCAGTCCGAGGCGCCTGCCGATGACGGCGGCGATGTCTCGCACCGCGTCGCCCTCGTCGGCCACCGCGTGCCACGCCGTCCCGGCCGGCGCCTGCTCCAGGGCGAGGCGGAAGAGCACCGCGGCGTCGAGCGCGTGGACGGCCGGCCAGCGCTGGGTGCCGTCACCCGGGTAGCCCGAGACGCCGTTCTGGCGCGCGAGCTGGGTCAGCAGGCCGGCGAATCCCCCGGTGCCGTTGTTGTGCACGGTTCGCGGCAGGCGGATCGAAGTGCTCCGCACGCCCTGCGCGGCCAGAGCCAGGATCGCGGTGACGGTCCGCCCGCGCCCGCCGACCGGCCCGTCGGTCGGCAGCGGGTCGGTCTCGGTGGAGACGCTGCCCGGCACCCAGGGCGTGCCGGAAACCGTGACGAGAGGGCGGTCACTGCCGATCAACGCCTCCCCCAACGTCGTCAGGGCCGCGGTCTCCTCGGCGACCGAGCGAGCCAACGCCTCGGGGCTACTGAAGTCGTTGGCGAAGGCGAGGTGGACCACCCCGTCGGCCTGGGACGCGCCCGCGCGCAGCGTCTCGAGGTCGGCAAGGCCGCCGCGGAGGGTCTCGGCCCCCGCCGCCTCGGCTGCCTGCGCGGACACCTCGGAGCGGGCGAGGGCCAGGACGGTGTGGCCGTTGCCGAGCAGTTCGGCGACGACAGCCGTTCCGATCAAGCCGGTGCCGCCGGTGACGAAGACGCGCATGGGGACTCCTCAAAGTGATGGGACTAGTGTCCTGTCACCGTAGCAAAGTGATGGGACAAAGGTGCCATCACCAGGCTCTGAGAGGCGGCGGTGAGTCCGTAGACTCGCTGCCGTGATCCGCACGGGCACCGGCCGGCCCAGCGCTGCACGACTCCGCCGGCTGCTCGCCATCCTCGCCGGCGTGACGGTCCTCGCGGCGGTGGCGGTCCTGGTGCCGCAGCACCTGAGTAGATCGAAGAGCCATGCGGCACAGCCAGCCCCGACGAGCCGCCCCACCACGTCTGCGCCGACCACCTCCCCAACGCCCACGATCGCGCCGAGCGGGTCTACCGCCGCCGAGCCGCACGTCGTGGGCAACCAGCTCATGGATCGACGCACCGGCCTGCCCTTCACCCCCCGCGGGGTGGATTGGAGCAGCTTCGAGTACGCGTGCACCCAGGGCTGGGGTTACTCGGCCCTCGACACGCTCGGGTCGGCAGCCACGACCACCGTCGCAGCGGCGCTGCACTCCTGGGGCGTCAACACCGTCCGCCTACCCCTCAACGAGGACTGCTGGCTCGGCACCCGCGGCGCCCCGGTCAGCGATGCCAGCACCGCACGAACCTCCACCGGGTACCGCCAGGAGGTGCACACCTTCGTCGACGCGCTACACGCCCGCGGTATCGCCGTCATCCTCGATCTGCAGAGCCGCAAGCTCGTCGGCTCGGACGCCTTCGGCAACTACGCCATGCCCGACACCGACGCCGTGGCCTTCTGGGGGCAGGTAGCCACGGAGTACCGCGGCGACCCCTCGGTGATGTTCGACGCCTTCAACGAGCCCAACTCCCGGCCCACCTCGGCAGGCGGAGGCGGCTTCACCCTGAGCTGGCAGTGCTGGCGCGACGGTGGCTGCCAGGTGCCCGATGTCGACGACGCCACCCCGCTCGACGGGCGTACCTACCCTGCCGTCGGGATGGCCACCATCGTGACCACCATCCGCGCCGACGGCGCCGCCCAGCCGATCCTGCTCGGCGGCCTCGACTACGCCAACGATCTCTCCGAATGGCTGCACTACGCCCCCGCAGACCCGCAGCTCGTCGCGGCCTTCCACACCTACGACTTCACCAGCTGCTCGACCCCCACGTGTTGGGACGCAAAGGTGGCCGTATTAGCCCAATCGGTGCCGGTAATAACGAGCGAGCTCGGTGCCAACCAACCACTCGACGGATATGTCGCGAAATACCTGACATGGGCGACATCCCATCGCATCGGCGTCCTCTTCTGGGTGTGGGGCAACACCGACGCGAGCCCGATGTCGTTGACCACCGACGAGACCGGGGACCCCACCCAATACGGACTACTCGCCCAGAACTGGCTTCGGAGCCCATAGCTCTTGATCATGCACTAACGCCCTATAATTAAGGGCATTTGCATTTACTAAGGGCATTATTTGCGTCGTGCCGTAGGTCAATCTTTCGCATGTCTTGAGTAAAAGTGGACATGAGTTCTGGTGTAATGCTGTTGTAAAGCAATCAGAAGGCCACTGAAACGGACCGCGATGCCCCCCCAGGACTCCCAGTACGTGCCGCCACGTCGCGAGCGGGTCCCCGCCGTGGCGGCCTTCATGCGGACGTGCGTCAGCCTTGCCGTCTTTGCGGTGACCTTCCTCGTCTTCCTCGTCGCCCCGCTGGTCGTACTCGGCGGCGCAGCCGTGATCTATGCGGTGATGCGGCTTCGGCCGGCCCGCGGCTCGACCGGGCTGGTGGCCTCGGCCCGAAGAGCCGAGCCGCCGAGTTTTGGATCAGGTGTCTGATCGTGGCCCTACCCCCGGACCTCCGCCCCCACACCGAGGACCCCACCCCCCGCCGACCTGACCCACAGCGGCAGTTCCCCGGCGAGTCGGCCCGCGATGCCACCTCGCGGCTGGCGATGACTGCGCTGCTCATGGACAACGGCCTGATCACGGCGGCGCAGCTCGAGTTCGCACTCGAGGAGTACCGCGCGGTCGGCGATCCGCTCTGCGACATCCTCGTCGCCCACGGGATGCTCACCGAGGATCTGCGCGTCGCGGTCCTGTGCCAGTCCTACGGCCTGCAGCAGGTCAGCCTGGTCGACGACGAGCTCGACCCGGCCATCATCGCGCTGCTGCCCTGGGAGACGAGCCTGGCCTGGCACGCGCTGCCGGTCGCGCGGGACGCCGACGGCGTCGTGCTGCTGGCGGTCGCCCGGCCGCTGCACCCCAACGCACTCGCCGACATCGAGGACCTGCTGGGTTGCCGCGCCGAACAGCTGCTCGCCAACCGGGTGGAGCTGGACCGGGTCCTGCAGGCGATCAACGCCGAGCGGCTGACCGAGCTGTCGATCAACAACCTGCGCGACACCGCCCCGGAGCTCTCCGGGCACATCGTCAGCACCCCGGCGCAGCGGGGGGTTATGGCCTTTGGCGTCGCGCTCGTCGTCGTCTGCGCCTTGATCTGGCCGGTGGCGACGATGATCGCGGTGATCGGCGTGGCCAGCGCGATCTACCTGCTCGTCTCGGCATACAAGTTCTCCTTGACACTGCGCGCGCTCGGGACTCACCTGGAGCTCGACATCACCGACGAGCACATCGCCATGCTCGACGAGCACCTGCTGCCGATGTACACGATCCTGGTGCCGCTATACCGCGAGGGGCGGGTGGTGCGCCATCTCGTGGAGGGGCTCGGCGAACTCAACTACCCGCGGACCCGACTCGACATCAAGCTGCTCTGCGAGGCCGACGACGAGGAGACGATCGCGGCGATCGCGGAGCTGGACCTGCCGCCCCAGTTCCACACGGTCGTCGTCCCCGCGAGCCTGCCCAAGACCAAGCCGAAGGCCTGCAACTACGGCCTCATGCTCGCCTCCGGCATGTTCTGCGTCATCTACGACGCGGAGGACCGGCCCGAGCCGAACCAGCTGAAGAAGGCCGTCATCGCCTTCAGCCGGATGCCGGAGAACGTCATCTGCGTGCAGGCCAAGTTGAACCACTTCAACCAGCACCAGAACATCCTCACCGCGTGCTTCGCCAACGAGTACGCGATGCACTTCGACCTCGTGCTGCCGGCCATGGCCGCGGCCGGTTCGCCGATCCCGCTGGGCGGCACCTCGAACCACTTCCTCACCGAGGCGCTGCGCGGACTCGGTGCCTGGGACCCGTACAACGTCACCGAGGACGCCGACCTGGGCCTGCGCCTGCACCGCGGTGGCTTCCGCACCGCGATGATCGACTCCACCACCCTCGAGGAGGCGAACTCCGAGGTCGGCAACTGGATCCGCCAGCGCAGCAGGTGGAACAAGGGCTACATCCAGACCTGGCTGGTGCACATGCGGCACCCGTTCGCCCTGCTGGGGCAGATCGGCCCGCGCGGCTTCGCCAGCCTCAACCTCACCCTGGGCAGCACGTTCGTGCTGCTGATGAACCCGATCTTCTGGTTCCTGACGACGCTCTACGCCTTCACCCGGATGCACCTCATCCAGCAGGTCTTCCCCGGCGTCGTCTTCTACATCGCGAGCGCGCTGCTGTTCGTCGGCAACTTCATCTTCCTGTTCCTCAACGTGGCCGGTGGGCTGCACCGCGGCGACTTCGGCCTGACCCGCAATGCGCTGCTCTCCCCGCTCTACTGGGGGCTGATGAGCTGGGCCGCCTGGAAGGGATTCATCCAGCTCTTCACCAACCCGTTCTACTGGGAGAAGACCGAGCACGGCCTGGACGACCCGAACCACCCGCCGACCGTCCGGATGCGCCCGACCAGGTCCACGCTGCCCGAGGTCGCCATGGATGACCTGCTCTGGGGCGAGCGAGAAGAGGCCAGCGCATGACCCTGCTCGATCTGGAGACGAACTTCCGCCGCTCCCCCAGCTCCGACGGGGTCGTGCAGACCCAGGGGCGCCGCAACCCGGACGTGCCGCGGCGCCGCTGGGAGAGCCTCGCGGTCTTCGCGGTGTTCACCGGGCTCTACGTCTGGATCGGCGAGTGGCTTGTCCAGGGGGCACACGTCGTCAGCTTCGTGACCCTCGACCAGCTCAACCGCACGCTGATGATCTGGCACAACAGCCCGCCAAAGCTCTCGGCGGTCGGCTTCAACTACCCACCGCTGTCGACCCTGCTGATGTCGCCGCTGACGATCGTCGCGCCGTGGGCCCGCTCGCTGGTGATCGTCCCGCTCGTCTCGGCACCCTTCGCCGCCTACCTCATGGTCAGCGTCAACACCTTGATGCGACGGGTGGCGGTGCCCGGGCTGCTGCGGGCCGGCGTGCTCGTCGGCCTCGGCTGTAACCCGCTCTTCGCCTTCTATGCCAGCGACGGCGCCAGCGACCTGGTGGCCCTCTCGCTCACGGTCGCCGCCGTCAGCTGCCTGCTGACGTGGTACCTCACCGCCGACATCCGCTTCGTGCTCCTCTCCGGCCTGACCTTCGCCGTGGCCGGCCTCGCCGGCTACCAGTCGCTCGTCTGGTTCGCCGTCTCCTTCGTGGGGGTCAGCGTGGTGCTGTCCCGCAACGGGGCTCGCGAGGAGGAGATCGAGGGCACCTCGGTGGGACTGGCCGCGCCCGCCGTCTACGCCCTGGCCCTGTGGGTCGGGTTCAGCCTGCTCCTGACGCACCGTCCCTTCGGCTGGATCCCGCGCTTCCCCTCCGACGGCATCTCATTCGGCGCCACCGTCACCGACACCGGGCGGCTCGTGCTCGACGGGGCGCCGCTAGCCATCGTCGTCCTCCCCGCGTTGGTGGTGGTCGGGCTGGCCCGTCGCGACAGCCTCGCGCTGTGGTGTGCCGCCCTGGTCGCCGGGGCGATCATCGCCCCGGGGGCCTCGTCGCTGCTCCACCTCACCGCCAGCCCACTGGCTATGCGCGACGCCCTCCCGATCCTGCTCTTCGCCATCGTCGGGGCTCTCTGGCTGGCTCGCTCGCTGGCCGGCTCCCGGTTGACCGTCGTGGGGCTGCTCATCGTCGCGCTGGTCGCCTCGGTGCCGTGGACCTACTCGCAGATGCGTACCTTCCCGCGGCAGAACCTGGAGTCGGCCTTCACCTCGGCGCTCTCCTCGGGGGCCAGCCAGGAGGGCTCGCGCACGAAGAACGGCGAGGTCGTCGGCATCGACACAGAGAAGGCGATGGCCGGCTGGATCCGCGCCCACGTCCACGGCGTCGACCAGATCCTCACCGACAATGCCCAGACGTACGCGGTGATGCTGCTGACCGGCGACCCCGGGCTCTTCCTCGATCGCGTCGACAAGTCGGACGGGCCATGGATGCGCGTCGCCGATGCCCCGGCTCATACCGTGCGTTACCTGCTGCTGTCCCGACACAACACCCAGGACCTGCTCACCCAGACCTATCCCGCCGCAGCCAACGGCACCGACCCCAGCCTGCCCGTGGCGTTCGCCGACGCCCGCTACACCCTCGTCCGAGTCCCCGCGGACTACGTCCGGCCCGTGACCGGGACGCCCGACCAGACCACCTCCGGAGGCACCCGATGACCAGTCTCACCACCCGACAGAGCGAGGGCGGCGACACCCGGCCCACGACCTTCTCGCGGATGTTCGTCGGCCGCCCACCGTCGCTGGCCGAGGTCCTGGCCGCCCGCAACCGCGCCCTCGCGGGCGTGGTCGAGCGACCCGCGTCCCCCGTGGAGGCACCAGTCGAGCCGGCTGCGGCGCCCACGCCGGCCAGCGACGCACCGCAGCAGCCCTCCCTACCCCCAACCTCGCACGCAACCCTGCCCGCAACCCTGCCCGCAACGCCGCCGGCGCCTGCTGCCTCGCCCGCGGTCGTGCCTGCGCGGAGCGGATCGGCGAGCACCCAGCTGCCGCGATCAGAGTCGCGCATGCACGGCTTTCCCCGCAGGCGCCGCACGCCGCGCGTGCACTACGCCGTCCCCGCACCGCCGACCGAGCGGCAGGTCGAGCGGCTGGTCGAGCAGACGGTCGAGCAGCCGGCGGAGCAGACGGTGGAGCGCACCGTGTTCCGCGACCCGCAGGCCGCCACGGCCGAGCTGGTCGTCCCGGAGACCGTCCCCGAGACCGTCCCTGAAAACGTCCTCGAAAGCGCCCTCGGGAGCATCACCGAGAGCCAGGCAGCAGCCGACCAGCTCATGACCGAGACCTACCCGGCCAGCGACGAGGTGGCCCGCATGGTGCGTGGCGAGAGCCTCTCACCGGAGCAGCTGATGACGTCGCTGCTCAGCTCCATGCACCGGGTGGTGGTCGCACGGCGCCACCACCACAATGCCGTCGCCAATGAGCTCTACCGCCGCGCCGAGCTCATCCGTGCCGAGGCGGAGGTCGACGCGGAGTTCATCCGGATGCGGGCCTACGTCGACGCGCTCTCGATCGTCTCCGCAGCGCAGCGCAGCGTCGACGGCTCGGCCGCCAACGACTCCTGGTCGTCCAGCATCGCCCCGCTCGCGGAGCTGATCGCCAAGCTGCACCAGGAAGCCGGGTGAAGCTTCGCAACCGCCGCGTCCTCGCCCTCTCGGCGGGTGTTGCGGCCTCGGCGCTGGTCTGTGCCTGCACCTCGGGGAACACGCCGGCGCCGTCATCCACAGTCACCGTGGTCAAGACCCCGGCTGCTTCGATGGTCGGAGACACCCAGGCGGCCGGCAGCGAGCGGTTCTTCAGCGCCACCTCACCCTGGAACGTCCAGGTCGCCGACCAGCCGGTCGCCTCGAACTCCACGGTGATGCTGAGCGACGCCTCCGAGCGGCTCGCCGCGCTTCCGGAGACGGCTACCGGCACCTCGGTGAAGACAACCTACCGGCGCGTCGACAGCCACCTCTACATCAACACCACGGCGTGGACGGTGCCCGTCGTGTCCGGCGGCACGCCCACCTCGGTGGTCTGCCGGCAGGTGCTCTGCGGCGACATCCCACACGCCATCAACCTCGACGTCCCTGCCGACGCCAGCCCTGACCCGCGCTACGACGGCTGGTTCACGATTCTCGACCGGCAGCACGGCGTCGGCTACGACCTCTGGCGCGCGCGGCGCGAGCCCAACGGCCAGATCTCCTTCCAGTACGCCACCAAGTGGCAGCTGAAGGGCACCGGCTACGTGAGCCCTGGAACGCCCAGCGCCCGCGGCTCCGGACTGCCGCTCTTCGCCGGGCTGATCACCCCCGACGAGCTGCAGCAGGGGCTGATCCAGCATGCGCTGGCCATCAGCGTCCCGGGGCCGTCGCAGCGGTACTTCGTCCGCCCCGCCTCGATGACCGATGGCAACGGCCCGGTGGGCTCGCTGCCCGAGGGCGCCCGTATCCGGCTGCGGGCGGGCGTGACGATGAAGGCCGCGCGGGATCCGAAGACCGGCAAGCTCATCCCACTCACCGCACAGCAGCGGCGCACCGCGGACGCCATCACCGCCGCCCTGCGCACCTACGGTGCGATCGTGGTCGACCGTGCTGCGGTACCCACCCTCTACGCCGAGCGAGGCGTCTCCTCCGCACTGCTGGCGCCCAACGAGCTGCAGGGCTTCTCGCTCTCGGACTTCTCCGTCGTCTCCTCCGGCACGGAGCTCACCTACCCGGTGACCTCGGCCAGCGCCGCCGCCACGAATGCCTCCAGCGAGGGGTCGTCATGAGAGCCCGGAACTGGCTGATCACCCTGGTCGGAGTCACCGTGTCGCTGGCCGGCTGCGTCAGCACGTCGAGCAACACGGCCACCCCGAGCACCGTCTCGAGCGCCACGACCAGCGCCGTCGCCCAGGCCGTCACGCTGCCCACCCTGCTGCCCGGGCAGCTGGAGATCGACGGTGACACCGGCACGATGACCCCTGCCGAGAAGCCGAAGTTCGACGCCAGCGGCGCCGACGTGCTGGTCAAGGAGTCCTTCCACGGCGCCGCCCAGGCCTACTCCGAGCTCTGCTCCGGCCAGACGGACATGGTCGACTCGACGACCAAGATCACCGCCAAGCAGGAGCTCGCCTGCCAGCACGCAGGCCTGAAGGTCGTCCAGTTCACGCTCGCCGCCGACGGTGATGTCGTCACGATCGAGAACGACTCCGACGTCGGGGGCGACTGCCTGACGACCACCCAGCTGCAGACGATCTTCCGCGCCGGCTCGCCCACCCTGCAGTGGAGCCAGCTCGGCGCGGGCTACCTCGGCGTGCCGCTCTCCACCGGCGGGGTGGGGCTGGGCAGCGCGGGCTTCACGCTCTTCGACCAGGCTGTGCTGGGTTCCGCGCGGCCGAGCCTGCTCGATCTGCGCAGCGACTTCCACTCCTTCAAGACCGACGACGCAGCACGGGCGTGGCTGGTGCCGGCGTTCACCGGCCGCGGGGTTGCGGCCAACGGACGGCTGGCCTACTTCCCGTTCAGCTACTACACCCTCTACGAGGAGCAGCTACGCCCGTTCGAGCTCACCCTGCCGGGCAAGCAGAACTGCATCTTCCCCAGTCAGCAGACACTGCTCTCCGGGGAGTACCCGCTATCCCAGCAGTACCTCATCACGACCACCACCCGTTCGCTAGAGCGGACCGAGGAGAAGCTCTTCCTCTCCCACTACCTCAAGGACGCCTCCAGCCTGGCCCAGAAGCGCGAGCTCGCCCAGCTGCCCTCGACCACGCTCCAGACCGAACTGGGCTGGGTGACCGACACCGACACCGCGCCGCTGCTCGGACCTGCCGCCACCCCGACAGCCACCCCCTCCCCCTCCGACACCAACCGTCCGGCCTCGTGAGATCGCTGCTCACCAGATCGCGAGTGATCGCCTGGGCCACGGTGGCGACGGCCGTGGTCGGCACCACGGCCGTCATACCGGCGGCCCTCGCGGCGGCGCCAACGGTGCTCGACCAGCACATCGCGGTGAACTGGAGCGGAGCCGCACACCGGACGACGACCGCCACGGCCACGGTGCCCGGCATCGGCTCACTGCAGGCCATCTGCGCGCCCAACGACACCATGGTGCAGCTGACCGCGAACAACCGCGACGCCGAGACGCAGATGTGGGCCGCGGTCTACGAGCAGAAAAAGGGCGGCTGGTCGGTGGCGGTCAAGACCGTCCGGATCTACCGCTACGCGAACGCAGACGACAGCGGCAAGGGCGGTACCGGCACCAAGGGCAACGAGGGCTTCAACCAGTCCACCCCGCAGGAGGACAGCTCCACCGGCTACATCCACGGTGTGATCAGCCAGCGCCCCGGCCGCAACGAGACCGCCGCCACCAAGGTGCTCGCGCCGGTGACCTCCTTCGAACTCACCTGGTGGTGGTCCGGCTTCCGGCATGGCGCCTCTGCCCAGAGCTGCCACGTCGACGTGCACATGGTCACCAACCTCAAGACCCCGGTCGGCGTGGACTGGCACGGCTCGTCCGACGCCGCCCACGGCACGTCACGCAGCGCCACGATCAGCCCGATCGGGACGTTCGCGCTCTCCTGCCGTAACAGCGCGATCGGCGGCCAGACCCTCACCGTCACCCCGCCGAAGGGCAAGGTCGCGTGGCTCTACACCGAGACGATCACCGGCGAGGGGCCGGTGGACAACCAGGTCGACGTCAGCGAGCGGGGCATCGATCCGAAGACAGGCGCGCTGGGCCCGGTACCCCTACCGCAGAACGGGATGCTGCGGCTGTTCATCACGGTCGGCTCGGTGCAATACCGCTACATCGTCTCCTCGTACTACGTCACGAACAACACCAAGCATCCGGAACTCAATCTCTGCGAGGTGGCGGCGTCGTCGTGGTGAGCGCGACGGCGAGGTCCTCGCCGGGGGCAGGCTCGGCGAGCGTGGCTAGCAGCTCGGCGCGACTGGCAAACGGGTAGGCCCTGCCACTCGCGACGTCGCGCAGCACCCCGTGCAGCTCGCCGTCGTACGTCATCGTCCGCACCACCCAGGTTCGCATCCGACCAGCGTGCCGGACCGGTTCGAGTGTTGCCTTAAGGCGCGATGGCGGCCAGCGGCACGGCGGCGACGCCCAGCTCGGCCAGCGACCGGGCGTAGCGGGCGTGCTGACGGCGCGCGTCACCGTGGCGGCGCAGCCGGAGCAGCGCCGCGATCAACCCGTGCCAGGCCTGCTCGTCATAGGGATCGCGCTCGAGCAGGCGGCGCAGATGCCCGAGCGCGGCCTCGTCGTCCCCGGCGCGGGCCTCCGCGTCGGCCAGCTGCCGCAGCGTCCACTGGGCTGCGTCCAGCGCGGCCTCGCGACAGTCGGTGGCCCAGTCGAGGAAGGTGTCCTCGGCCAGGAAGTCGCCGCGGTAGAGCAGCTCCGCCTCCCGCAGGATCAGCACGGACGGGATCTTCTCCGCCTCCAGCCGGCCGGCTCGCTGGACGGTCTCGAGAAGCTCGAAGACGTCGACCCAGAGCCGGTCGGTGTGCAGGGCGAGGGCATTGGCGTCGACGGCGATGTAGTGATCGGCGGGAAAGCGCCGCTGCGGGTCGAGCACGCGCCGCACCGTGCTCAGCAGCACCGAGAGCCGGTTGCTCAGCGCCGCTGAGTTGGTCTCGTCGGGCCAGAGGGCGTCGGCGACCGCCTCGCGGCTCATCGGCCGGCCGCGCATGGCGATCAGCAGCTTGAGCAGCTCGCGCGCCTTGCGAGACTGCCACTCGCCGGCCGTGACCGTGACGCCGCCCCGAGTGACCTGGAAGCGGCCGAGGGTGTGGATGCGGACCTCGTCATGGCCGGCCCGCGCCGTGCTGAGCAGCGCCGCCGGGCCGACCTCCAGTGCGACCCCCCGGGCACGGAGCTGATCTGCCGCGGCCCGCTGCGCCGGCGCGTCGCCCTCGATCAGAGCGATCACGAGCCGGCACCGCAGCGCGGCGACGGGCTTGCTCATCGCCTCCCACTGATCGAGCGCCGCACGCAGCCTCGTGACGTCGGGCCGCTTGCGGCTCAGCGCATCGATCTCCCACGCCTCGGTCATGGCCCGCAGGTCGCCCACCTCACGCGCCACCGTCTCGGCCTGCCCGGCCCAGCCCGCGGCCGCGTCGAGCTGGCCGTCGACCAGCTCCACCCAGGCCGCGGCCACGAGCACCGCCGGCCGCTCGAGACCGCTGGCCTGGGCCAGTGCGACGGCAGCGAGTTCCCGTGCCGCGTCCGGGTCCTCGTCGGCCAGTAGGCGAGCGAGCTGGCCACGCGCGAAGGCCGCCGTGTGCGCGTCGAGGATGCTTTCGGACAGGCGCAGCGCCCGATCGAAGCCAAGCCGCGCCTTCACCTGGTCACCACGCTCGCGATCGATGATCGCGATCACCAGATGCGCCGTCCCCGTCAGTGACGACCCGGCCTTGGTGAAGGCCTCCAGCGCCTCGGCAGCGGCGCCCCGCGCCTCGTCCAGTCGGCCGAGCTCGACGAGCGCCTCAGCCTTGTTCGTCAGCGCCAGCCCGCTCAGGACGCTGTGCCCTTCACCCACGGCCAGCGACTGGTCGGCCTCGGCGACGGCGAGGGTGTAGTCGCTCTCCTCGAAGGCGCGTGAGCTGAGGTTGGCGTGGATGCGGGCCAGCTGCAGGACGTCGCCGGCGAGCGTGGCCTGCTCCAGCGCGCTGCGGTAGTGCCGCTCGTTGAGGTCACGCTCGCCCCGGGCGGCCGCCACGAGCGCGGCGGCGGTGTGGGCGGCGGCGCGGGCACCCGGATCGCCGGAGTCGTCGGCGAGGTCGAGCGACCGGGTGGCCCACTCCTCGGCCGCCTCGACCTCGCCGGCCGTCCACTCCAGCGAGGCCCGCCACGCCGCGACGAGCGCCGCGTCGGCAGGGCGCACGGCAGGCAGCGCGGAGAGCAGCACCGCGAGGGCGTCGGCGCTCTCACCGCGCAGGTACAGCAGTGCGGCATAGCGCCAGGCGGTGGCGGCCGGAAGGCGGCCTTCGGGTACCCGGCGCCGCGCAGCCCGCCAGGCCTGCGCCGCCCCGCTCCAGTCACCGGCGCTCTGCCGCGCGTGTCCCAGCAGGGTGTCCAGCTCGACGTCGGCCTCGGTGCCCGCCGCGGCCAGCGCGGCGGCGACCTGCTGCGCCCCGGCAGCGCGGATCAGGTCGTCACCGCGGCGCCGCAGGAAACCGCGGGTCTGCTCGGGGCCGACCGCGACGCAGCACTCCAGGGCCAGATCGAGACGGCCGGAGCGCTCCCAGCTCGCCGCCGCGATCGAGTGGGCGGCCGCGGCATCGGGCGGTGCGGGCAGGCAGTCGAGCAGCAGCGGCGCCACCCGGTAGAGGCCCTCGGCGCGGGCGAGCACGAGCAGCCCGCGCTCGACCAGCCCGTCCAGCTCACGCTCCAGCTGAGGGTCGACGCTGCCGGCCAGGCCGCGGACCACCTGCGCGTCGGCCGCACCCACGGTCCCGATGAGCGAGGCCAAGGTGACGGCGGGCGCGGCCTCGTCGGCGATCGTGGCCCGGGCCAGCTCGTCGAGCGGGCTGCCCGCGCGGCCGATCTCGCCCAGCGCCTGGGCCCGGTCCGCGGCGGGCACGCGGGCAAGCAGATCACGCAGCATCACCAGCGCCGCAGGCATGCCGCCGGTCAGTTCGAGGCAGGCAGCGACATCACGCGGGGTGAATCCGGCGAGCAGTTCGGCGGCCTCGTCCGAGGTGAAGGCGAGGTCGTCGGCGCCGACCCGCAGCGTGTCCGCCGGGCGGCGGGCCGCGATCGTGCCAGCCGGCAGTCGCCGCCCGGCAAGGACGATGTGCAGTCCGGCGGGTGCCTGCAGCGTCAGGGTGTGCAGCAGCCGCCAGGCGTCGTTGGCGTCGGCGCCGAGCCGGTCGACGTCATCGAGCACGAGCAGCAGATCGCTCACCGAATGCAGGTCGTCGGCGAGCTGGGCACCGGCGGCCTCGGCGAAGGCGAGCCGATCGTCGGCACCGAGCTTGGGCACCTCGCCGAGCCGGGGCGCCTCACCCATCGGCACAGCTAGACCCATCGGCACCGCTAGACCCAGGGCCCCGCGGAGCCTGCCTGCCAGCGAGGCGACGTCCCGGTCACCCGGTGTCAGCTCCAGCCTGGCGGACGCGGCCAGCTCGGCGAGGGCTGTGCTCTTGCCCCAGCCGGCGGCCGCGACGACGGAGGTCAGCCTGCGCCGGTGCGCCTCGGCCAGCAACGCGGCGACCCGCAGGCGGCGAGGCTGACTCACTGGCATAACCAGATCATGCCGTGCGGCCCCCGTAGCAGCGGCGGTAACTCCGCCCTAAGGCGACCGTAAAGGACCGATGTCACTGTTTCGGCGGGAGTGGACGGGCGACGCGACCGTGTGCGGCGCCGGCACTGTGTGGAGGGAATTCCGATGTTCGACAACGCACGCGTGCCGTTCACCGCCGGGCTGGTGGCGCTGGCAACACTGGTCGGCGTCCTGGCCGCTGCGAGCCCGGCCTCGGCCGTCTCGCAGGCTACTGCGAGACCGCAGACAACCGCCGTGACGGCGCCGACCATCACCGTCAGCCCACTGGTGGCCGGCAAGCCGACCAACATGACGATCGGCCTCACCCTCTCCGCCGGGGGCGCCCTTGCCGTCGGGAAGTCGGTGGTGCTCAGTGTGCCGATCAGCGGGCTCGGTGCGTCCTACACCGGCGTGGTCGATCACGGCAGTACCAAGGTCGCCAGCTGCGTGGCCTCCACCTTCCCCACCGTCACCTGCAAGCTGACCGCCGCCGTGGCAGCGGGAGCCGTTCTCAAGGTGGTCCTCGACGACGTCGTCAACCCCGCCGCCGGGGCCCACCACGTCACGATGCACACCTCGGCGGACACCACCTCGGTCTCGACTGCGAGCTACACGACCACCGCGGCGAAGTCGGTCTCGAAGCCGCAGGTCAGCGTGACCCTCCCCGCTGCGGGCGAGGGCGACTACGCCATCACCTTCTCTGCCTCGGCCGTCGGGGGGCTCGCCAAGGACCTTGGCAGCACCGTGACCGTGACGCTGCCCGCGGGCAGCGGCCTCAGCACGCTGAGCAGCTCCTCGGCCCTGACCTATCGCGGCCTCAAGGTCGGCACCTGCGCGGCGGGCAGCGGCACCACCGTGGTCTGCACGGTGACCAGCACCGTGGCCAACGGCTCGCCCCTGGCGGTGTCGCTGATCGACGTCACGGATCCGGCGGACGGCAGCTACACCCTGACCGTGTCGACCAGCTCTGACTCGGTGGCCAAGACCTCCGCGCTCTTCGGCATCGACGCCGCCATCGGCAAGCCGTCAGTGGTGGTCTCTCCGTCGACGGCAGCAGGTGCCCTGGCCCACTACAAGATCACCTTCAAGCTCTCCGCGAGCGGTGCCATGCAGCCCGGCGACACGAGCTTCGTCGCGATCAACTTCCCCGCCGGTGTGGAACTCGGCGCGCTCGGCGCGACGACCGTCACCGACGCCGGCGTGCTCGTCGGCTCGTGCCCGGACGCTGTCGAGGAGTCGCCCGCGCAGTCACTGCTCTGCTCATTCACCGCTGCGGTGGCCGGTGGGGACCAGCTGGTGATCGACCTCAACGGCGTGCTCAACCCGCCGTCGGGTTCGCAGACGCTGACCATGTCGACCTACGCCGACGTCAAGTCGGTGACGTCAGGCAGCTTCTCCATCGTCGCGGCGCACAAGGTGTCGTCGCCGACCGTCGCGATCAGCCCGACGCTTGCGGCTGCCGCCCGCGCCAGCTACACCGTTGGCTTCACCACCTCCACCACCGGCGCCCTGGCGGCCAACGCCGACAGTGCGATCACGCTGGCCTTTCCTGCCTCGACGAACCTCACCGCCTTGACCGGCTCGGCGATCACCGCGGGCGGCTCGACCATCGGCACGTGCGCCTCGATCACCGGCACGACCGCGACGTGCCGGCTCACCGGGACGGTGGCCGCCAGCACCCCCGTCGGCGTCGAGCTCGACGGTGTGGTGAGCCCACCGAGCGCGGGCACCGCCAGCATCTCGGTGTCGACCACCTCGGATGTGCTGGGCAGTGCGGCCACCCCGACCTACACCCTGGCCCAGCCCCGGGCGGTGCTCTCCCCGGTCACGGTGGTGCCGACGCCGGTGACCGCAGGTGCGGCGAGCAGCTACGCGGTCTCCTTCACCACCTCCGGCATCGGGGCGCTCTCGCCTGCGGCAGGCAGCACCGTGACGCTGACCTTCCCGGCGAGTATCAGCGCTGCGGCAGTCTCCGGCGGCACGCTCACCGACACCTCGACCGGCACCACGGCCGGCAGCTGCACGGAGCAGAGCGCGACCAGCGTGGTCTGCACGGTCACCGAGTCGATCGCAGCCGGTGACCGCGTGACGGCCACGGCCAACGGGGTCGTCAACCCGGCGCAGGGCCCTTACACGCTCCAGGTCGCCACCAGCTCCGACACTGTCGCCGCGACCTCGGCCACGTTCCAGGTCGGCCCGACGCCCACGCTGACCCTGGCCACCAGCGGCACCGCGATCCCCGGCTCGGTGGTCACGGCCACCGTCAGCGGCTTCGCGCACACCTCCGCGCTGACCGTGCACTACGCCGGCAACGCGATCGGCACCACCCCGGCCAACCCGACGACCACGAGCAGCGGGACGGGAACCTTCACCTTCGTGGTGCCGACCTGCTGCACCGGCACCGTGGCCGTCGACGTCACCGACGCCTCGGGCAACACCGCCCACGCGACCCTGCCCGTGCAGCACTATGCCCCGACGCTGACGGCCACACCTGCCACCGGCACGCCAGGTGACCACCTCACCTGCTCCGGCACCGGCTGGCCGCCGAACGAGTCGGTGAACATCTACTTCGGCAGCACCAACGTCTACAACCCCACTACCGACTCCACCGGTGCCTTCTCCGGACCCTGCACGGTGGCGCAGGTGCCGATCACGGCGTCGGCATTCACCGCGCACGACAGCAGCTCCAACTCAGCGGTCGGGACGTTCACCTTCAAGGCGGGCGTGGCACCGAACTTCCCGAACGCCTCCCCGGGCAACACCGTGACGGTCACCGCCCAAGGCTTCGACGCCAACTCCCCACTCACCATGGCCCTCGCCGGCAGCCCCGTCACCACCACCCCCGCATCCCCCGTGACCAACAGCAACGGCACCGCCACCTTCACCTTCGTCGTCCCCACCCTCAGCACCGGCACCAAAACCTTCAAGATCACCGACGCCGCCAGCGTCACCGCCTCCGCCACCCTCACCATCTACACACCCACCCTCACCGCCTCCCCCGCCACCGGCACACCAGGCGACCACCTCACCTGCTCCGGCACCGGCTGGCCCGCAGGAGAATCCGTCAACATCTACTTCGGCGCCGGAACCGTGGGCAACGCCTACAACCCCACCACCGACTCCACCGGCGCCTTCTCCGGACCCTGCACCGTCACCCAGGTCCCCATCACCATCGCCAACTTCCACGCCCTCGACCAACACAACTCCAGCGCCACCGGCACCTTCACCTTCAAGGCCGGCATCACGGCGAACGTCACCACGGCGTCACCGGGCAACACGGTGACCGTGACGGCCGAGGGCTTCGACGCCAACTCACCGCTTACGGCCACCTTCGCCGGCTCCGCCGTCGCCACGACCCCGGCCTCCCCGGTCACCAACAGCAACGGCACGGTGAGCTTCACCTTCGTCGTGCCGTCGGTGTCCAATGGCACGAAGACTGTCACCGTGACCGACGCGGCGAGCGTGACGGCCTCGACGAGCGTCACGATCTTCGCCCCGACGCTGACGGCCTCACCTGCCACCGGCACGCCAGGCGATCACCTCACCTGCTCCGGCACCGGCTGGCCGCCGAACGAGTCGGTGAACATCTACTTCGGCAGCACCAACGTCTACAACCCCACTACCGACTCCACCGGTGCCTTCTCCGGACCCTG